>NZ_JBFTZJ010000006.1:0-499777 GCF_056406855.1 Mucilaginibacter sp. P1_A3 | reverse complement strand
AGTTTTCAATCCCCTTTTCCTTCTCTCTTTTCTCTCTCAGCGGCGGGGTGCAAAAGTAGCAAACTTTTTGACTTTCCGAAAATTTATCTGATCTTTTTTTGAAGCTATCTTCTTCTCGCTTTCCCTCTTCCTGCTTCAAAAACCCTCTTCTTAACCTTTCTAAGAACAATCCCCGCTTCCTCGTTTGCGGGCTGCAAAGGTACGCCGATTTTACAATTACGCAAGCTGTTTTTAACAATTACTTAACCTATAGCCTTAACTCCTTAGCAATCAATCGCAAAAACTTTTTCAAAGGCTATTCAGCGGAAATTATGCGAAAAGACGGAGCGATGCTTCACAGGATAACGTTGCATACCTTAATATATGATAAACTCCCTTCCGTTATATCCTGGTCACCTTTTTCGGCACGTATATATTATATATACACGTAATTGCGTTAGGGGTAGCAGCGGATACCGGCCCGAGCCTAAGACCTTGTGCCGTATGAGCGGATGACCCGGCCGCAGGCAACGCCCTTATTAAGAGCAACAGATTAATAAGAAATCACCTCGTTTAGCTCCAGATAAGGTTGATGGCAGTAATCCCCGCTGTATCTTATATATGTTGGATAGAAATTATTTATTGATTGGACGTGTCAATAACTTGTCATGCCATTAAATTGAATACATGGCATGAAATTGGTTTATATATAAATATGAAAATAGTCCACATCAATCTCAATCAACCTGTTAAAAGTGTCAGAAATACTATTTTTGACCTTCTTACCAAAAAGGCTGTAACACTGAAAGCGATTCATAACAGGCTAATGGGCAATAATCAAGGCCAATCCACTCATTTTACAGGCTTTATTGCCTGATCACTATATAACATCTACCAATAAAAAAAGCTTCTTAAAAAGAAGCTTTTTTTATTTCTGTACTATATCTTTCTATTTTAATGTAGCTTTTTACAGACAGGCTTCCTGTCATTTGCACAAAAAATTAAGCAGAGTTAAAAAACACACTGAATTTAACAACTAAGAGTTAATCTATTTAACTATTATCTCCACCCGCCACCTAAAGCATGATAAAGATTTACCACTGCCTGTAACTCCTGCAACCTGTCGTTAACTCCACCGAGCTGTGCAGATAGCAGGTTTTGTTCGGATGTTAATACATCCGTATAATTAGTGGCCGAGCTATATCTTAACAGCTCCTGAGTATAATCTACAGCCTTTTGCAGGGCTATGATCTGTTTGTTGCGTGCATCCTGTTTTTCCAAAGCGGTTTGCTGTGCGTACAGCGCATTGGACACCTCCTGTCCGGCTACAAGCAGCGTTTTCTGGAAACTATTTAAAGCTTCCTGTTGCTGGGCTTGAGCGGTACGCAGGCGGGCTTTGTTCAGTCCCTGGTTAAAAATGGGTTGCGTTAGGCCGGCGGCTATATTATAGAATATAGAATTGACAAAAAAATCTTTCAATTGCAACGTAGATAAACCTCCGGAAGCCGTTATGGTAAATGACGGATAAAAATAAGTTTTGGCAACATTTGTATTTTCAAAAGCGGCTCTGAAAGCATATTCGCTTTGTTGCACATCGGGACGGTTGTTAAGTAATTGGGTTGGGATACCGGCCTGTAGTTCGCTTACTATCTTTTGATTAGCCAGGCTACTCCGGTTAATGGGTCCCGGCGCTCTTGAAAGCAATATATCTAAAGCGTTCTCGGTTTCGCGGATGCTGCGTTTTAAATCGGGAATGGATACTTCTACAGCATAACGGTTAGCCTCACTTTGCACCACGGCAGCACCGGTTACTACGGCACCGGCTTTAAGCTCTTTCATGGTTTCCACATCCTTGATCCTGTTTTTGAGGGTTTCAAGCGTAATATCCATTTGCCTATCCAAAGCTAATAACGTAAAATAATTATTTGCTATATCTGCAATTAATTGCGTTTGTACCGCCCTTTTGGCAGCATCTGTTTGTAAATAACCAGCAAGAGCCGCCCGTTTGGTACTGCTCAATTTACCCCAAACATCGGCCTCCCATGAAGATGTTAAACCGGCCTGGTACGTAGTAGTTAAGGTGTTGATACTTACCCCGGCAGGATAATTTAACCCGGCCGAAGATTGTTTAGACCTGGTTACACCTACATTACCAGATAACGACGGATAAAACGCAGCCTTGCTTTGCTGCAATGTAGCCCGTGCTTCTAAAATCTTTTGTACAGCCGTTTTAAGATCAAGGTTATTATTCAACCCTTCCTGTATCAGCGCCCTTAACGCCGTATCAGCAAAAAGGCTTTGCCACGGCATTGTTGCCAGGGTAGTAGTATCGTTTAACTCGCGGTCGCGGTATAGCCCACTGGTGATCACGCCCGGGGGATTATAAGTTTTGGTAATTTTACAGGACGCCAATACACCAAATATCAACGTAAAGAGCAATATATATTTTAAAACAGATTTGTTCATATTTTACCTTTTATGAATTAATTAGCAGCTGTTGTTACTGCATCATCGTTTTCATCATCGTCATTATATTTTCGTTTGCCGCTTACTTTTTCCTGCAGATGCTGGAATATGATAAACAAAATGGGTATTACAAATACACCGAACACTGTTCCTACAAACATCCCCCCTACAGCGCCTGTACCTATTGACCTGTTACCATTGGCACCGGCTCCGGTTGAAACCATTAAAGGCATTATACCAAAAATAAAAGCGAAAGATGTCATGAGGATAGGACGTAAACGGGCTTCTGCACCGGCAATGGCAGCGGGAATCAGGTCCATACCGGCCCTGCGCCTATCTAAAGCAAACTCAACAATCAGGATTGCATTTTTTGCCAGTAAGCCGATGAGCATAATGAGTGAGATCTGCAGATAAATGTTACTTCCTACTCCAAAAATTTGTGCAAACAAGTAGGTTCCCGCTAAACCCACAGGTAAAGAAAGAAGCACTGCAAAAGGCAGGATATAACTTTCATATTGGGCACTCAATAAAAAGTAAACAAACACCAGGCAAAGCATAAATATATAGGCCGATTGGGTGCCGGTACTCAATTCTTCGCGGGTGAGGCCAGAAAACTCATAGTCGTACCCGGCGGGCAACGTTTGCTTGGCTACTTCCTTAATCGCTTTGATCGCATCGCCAGTACTATACCCAGGGTTGGGTGATCCGGAAACAGAGATAGACGTAAAGAGGTTAAACCTTGAAATTGACTCGGGGCCGAACACCCTTTTTAGCGATATAAACGAGGTAATGGGTGCCATGGTACCAGCACTATTACGTACAAATATTTTGCTCAAGCCTATTTCATTAGCCCTGTAATCATAATCTGCCTGCACCATTACGCGGTATTGTTTACCAAACTGGTTAAAGTTGGAAGCATACAAACCACCATAGTAACCCTGCAATGTATTTAATACCGAATTTACGGTTACACCGGCTTCTTTACATTTTGCCACATTTACATCTACCTGGAATTGCGGAAAATTAGGATTAAATGATGAGTTCAGACTCTGGATCTCTTTCCTCTTTTTAAGGGCCGCCTGGAAGTTGTTGCTTACTTTAAATAACTCATCAACAGTATGGCCTCCTTTATCCTGCAACTCCAATTCAAAACCATCGCTGTTACCAAAGCCCTGTAAGGTTGGTGGCGAAAAATAAAACACGTTGGCTTCCCTTAATCCACTTGTTTTAGTTGAAAGCTGGCCAATGATGCTTTGAAGGCTTTGACTTTTCTCCTTACGTTGATCCCAGTTTTTCAGCTTCATGATTACCATAGCGTAAGCACTTCCCGATCCGGCTATAAAATTGAAACCTACCAGTTTAAGCGTATTCTGAACCTCGGGGATGGTATGCCCGATACTGTCTATTTTACTGGCAACAGCTTCAGTACGTTCCATGGACGATGCAGGCGGCAGGCTGATAGCGGCAAAAACAGTTCCCTGATCTTCGTTAGGGACAAAGCTTGATGGAGTTGTTTTAACCAAATACACCAACACGGCCGAAAACAAAGCGACAGCCGCGAGTGCTATCCATTTTTTATGAGCCAAAAAGTTTACCGTTTTTTTATACTTACCAGTTACTGCATCAAACGAAGCATTAAACACTACGTAAAAATGGTTAAGAAAACCATGCTTTTTAGTTCCCTTTTCATGTGGTTTTAAAAACAAGGCACACAAAGCCGGGCTTAATGTTAACGCGTTTACTGCCGATAGTAAAATGGCAACAGCCAGGGTTATACCAAATTGTTTATAGAAAACACCGGTTGAGCCGGTAATAAATGTTACGGGTAAAAACACAGCCGACATGACCAATGTAATGGAAACTATGGCGCCCGAGATCTCATTCATTGCATCTATGGATGCTTTTCGTGCCGATTTATAACCCAGATCGAGTTTGGCGTGTACTGCTTCAACCACCACAATGGCATCATCTACCACAATACCTATTGCCAATACCAGTGCAAATAGTGTGAGCAAGTTGATGGTGAAACCAAAAAGATTGAGAAAGAAGAAAGTACCTACAATAGCTACCGGAACCGCGATGGCGGGGATCAGCGTCGACCTGAAATCCTGCAGAAATACAAATACCACAATAAATACCAGTATAAATGCCTCAATCAAGGTACTGATCACCTTTTCAATAGAGGCATCGAGGAAATTGTTGGCATCAACCAGGTAAGTGATCTTCATCCCTTTGGGGAACTTCTCGGCAGCCGCATCCAGAATCTTTTTTGATTCATTAATTACATCACGGGCATTTGAGCCGGCTGTTTGACTAATGGCCACTCCTACTGATGGTAAACTGTTGGTTTGGATATCAAAAGAGTAATCCAATGAACCCAATTCAATACGTGCCACATCATTTAACCGCAGCAATTGCCCGCCTCCTACAGATTTGATGATAATATTGCCAAATTCAGCAGCTGTTTTAAGTCGCCCTTTATACCTTATTACGTACTGGAATGATTGATTGCTGTTCTCGCCAAACTTTCCGGGTGCGGCTTCAATATTTTGCTCATTGAGCGCATCGGTAATATCATCAGGAATAAGGCTGTATCTCGACATAACGTCGGGTTTTAGCCAGATCCGCATAGAATAATCCCGCGATCCAAAAACATTGGCGTTACCCACACCGGTAACACGCTGTATTTGAGGCACCAGGTTTATCTTGGCATAGTTTTGTAAAAATGTTTCATCATAGGTTTTATTTTCGCTGTAGAGTGAAAAAATGATCAGGTTGCTACTTTGGCTTTTGGCAACAGTAACACCAGATTGGGTAACTACTAACGGCAACAAACTGGTAGCCCTTGAAACCCGGTTCTGCACGTTTACTGCAGCCAGATCGGGATTGGTGCCTACCTTAAAATAAACAGTGATAGATGCCGAACCGTCATTACTGGCAGATGAGGTCATGTAGGTCATGTTCTCCACCCCGTTAATCTGTTCTTCCATCGGGATGATGACACTTTTAAGTACCACATCGGCATTGGCGCCGCTATAATAGGCCTGAACCTGTACAGTTGGCGGCGCAATATCAGGGTATTGTGAAATGGGCAGATTGATGAGTCCTAAAATACCCAGAATCAAAAGTAATACAGAAATAACTGTTGATAGTACCGGGCGTTCTATAAATTTTTTAAGCATAATATTGCTTTAGTAATGAGCAGAAGTTGAAAAGGTGTGATTATTTAAGGCTACCGTAAACGGATGAGGCGCTTACTTCATTCGGTTTAATAACAGTACCATCCTGTAGATTACCAGAGCTTTCCAGTATAATCTTATCGCCGGCTTTAAGACCATCAGAAACTACATAGAACTGACCAGCGGTGTTATCCATCACATTAATGGCTACATTTTTTATCTTATTTTGATCATCTACCACATACACAAAGCGTTTATCCTGTAGCTCATAAGTCGCGCTTTCCGGAACCAGTAATGCCGATTTAACCACATTTGGAATCCTTATCACCGCGCTGCTGCCGCTGCGGATAAGGCCACGCGGGTTCACAAAATCAGCCCGCACGTTTGCTGTACCTGTAGCGGTATTGATTAACCCATTTACAGTTTCAACACGGCCGCCGTGCTCATAAGTAGTTCCATCCGGCAATATTAGTGATACTGACGGGAGTTTGCTCAGCTTAGTTTTTAATGAGGT
Source organism: Mucilaginibacter sp. P1_A3 (assembly GCF_056406855.1). NCBI lineage: Bacteria > Pseudomonadati > Bacteroidota > Sphingobacteriia > Sphingobacteriales > Sphingobacteriaceae > Mucilaginibacter > Mucilaginibacter sp. P1_A3. Next base: position 493,639 of record NZ_JBFTZJ010000006.1, on the reverse strand, counting down.
ATTATTTACGCTATCCCTGCTCAAATTGAGTAATTGCTTTTCGTTAAGCGCGAAGTAGGCGTAAATATTTGATGTATTATAAACGGTTGTAAGCGGTTCTGTAGTGGAGCCTGTTACCAGGCTTCCCAATTTATAAGGTAATGAGCCAATAACACCATTCACCGGACTGGTTATAGTGGTGTATCCTAAATTTACTTTGGCATTTACCAAAGCAGCCCTGGCCTGCGCCAACGCAGCTGCTTTTGACTGTTGCGTATACTCGGCCGATTCAAGTTCATAATGGCTGATGATATCCTTTTCAACAAGTGGCTTCACTTTGTTTACCTGCATTTTGGCCATGCTCAGATCAGCTTCGGCAGTTTTAATACCGGCCTCTGCCGTGCGCACTTCCTGCTCATATTGCGGAGCGTTTATTTTAAAAAGCAATTGCCCCTTGGTTACAACGGAGCCTTCGTCTACATAAATTCTCTCTACGTAACCATCAACCTTGGGCCTTATTTCGATATTCTGCTGTCCCTGAATACTTGCCGGATAATCAATATTTAACGTAGCCGACCGGGGTTGCAATTGCATTACTTTGTAATCCAAAACCTGGTTTACCGGGCCTGCCGCAGCCTGCTTGCTTTTATCAACACAGGCAGAAAAGAACACCGTAGAAACCATCGTGATCATTATTCCCTTAGCGATAGTTAAGGGCGTTAAATTGTTTTTTTTTWAAGGCAGGATAAAAGACATCATTATTATTTAAATCATAATCAATACCGGGTACGGCAAAGCGGCCGCTAAATTCGGATATAATTTCTATATAGATGTTTAAGTAGATGGTATTGTTACAGGATAAGTAAAATTTTATGCTTTAAGTTTAAATTGCCAATATCCAGCAAAGCCGAAACAGCGCATCCGGAATGTTCATATACCTTGAATTTCATAATAACTTGTAAGTGCAGATATCTACCCTTTTTATATCAAAACAGCATAAAATTATTAAGATACCGCTTACAATCCTCTCAAAAACAGTAAATTTATAAACTATTATAAATCAATTACCTTATCCTGTAAAAGGTACATCAAAACGATAATGAGAAGACTTTTTTTACTCGCGCTTTTATTTTTCACGCTTAGTGTTAAATCGCAAACCTTAACTCCGCGGCAACAATATCCCGACTTATTTGAAGCCGTTCAATTGTCGAACATATTTCCGGATAATAAAACCTTTGTTGATGCTGTACCCAAGCAAGATCCGGCATTGATCATGAAAGCTTATCATGATCAAAAAGATAAACCGGGTTTTGATTTAAAGGCATTTGTATTAGCAAATTTTGATATACCCGTATCTCATAATGCTTTCCAAACCGATATTGAAGCTGGGATTCGTAAGCATATTGATACGTTGTGGCAGGTATTGCAGCGCAGACCAGATGAGGCAAAGGCCAATTCATCAACATTGGCGCTGCCCAATCCCTACATAGTTCCCGGCGGCCGTTTCCGGGAGATCTATTATTGGGATTCCTATTTTACGATGCTGGGTTTACAGGAGAGTCATCAAATTAAGGTGATCCACAACATGGTAGAGAACTTTGCTTACCTGATTGATAAATATGGTTTTATACCCAACGGCAACCGCAGCTATTACCTTACCCGTTCGCAACCGCCATTTTTTGCTATGATGGTAAATTTGCTGGCCAAAAACGAAGGGCAACAGGTACTAACCCAATTCAGGCCCCAGCTAATTAAGGAGTATAATTACTGGATGCTGGGGTCGGCACAGCTAAAGATAAATTCAAAAACCCACAGAGCCGTACGCATGCGTGGTGGCGAAATCATGAACCGCTACTGGGACGAAAGCGACCAACCCAGGGAAGAATCATATGTAAAGGACGTGGATGCAGCCAAAGAAACCAAAGAACCCCTACCCCAGTTTTATCATAATATACGGGCTGCTGCTGCTTCAGGATGGGATTTCAGTACCCGTTGGTTTGATGCATCGGGCAAGCTTTCCACTATACAAACCACTGATATTGTACCGGTTGACTTGAATTGCCTGATCTATAATCTTGAACTTACCATTGCCGATTCCTATCAGCAAAGTGGTAATTTAAAACTATCCGGGCAATATCGGGCCAAAGCCGAAAACAGAAAAAAAGCAATATTAAAATACTGCTGGAACCGTAAAACCGGTTGGTTTGATGATTACAATCTGCAACTAAATCAACTATCAACCGTACCCACCCTTGCAGCTGAATTTCCACTGGAATTTAAAATTGCGACAAAAGAGCAAGCCCGGTTAATAGCCGAAGGATTAAAAAATAATTTCCTGAAACCCGGCGGCTTGGTTACCACGTTGAATTTCTCGGGCCAGCAGTGGGATGCGCCAAATGGCTGGGCGCCTTTACAATACATGGCTATTGATGGTTTAGAAAAATACAATTACAATGCATTGGCAAAAGAAATCGCCACCCGCTGGTTGAGGTTAAATATCCGTGTGTTTAAGCAAACTGGCAAATTATTGGAAAAATATAACGTGGTTGATACCAAATTAACGGCCGGCGGTGGCGAGTACCCTTTACAAGATGGTTTTGGATGGACAAATGGGGTGCTACTGCATCTCATGAACCGCTATCATTTTGATCCGGCGCAGGAATCGAAGAATTTACCTGAAAACCAGAATTGATTTTTGAAATTAGTTAAGATGCGTATGCGATACGCATCTTAAATATTCCTTCTATTTAATTGTATAAGTACTTTTATTAAGCCCGACACCGGTAATCTTCAATGATTTCCAGTTTGATGGCAATTTGCTTTTAACCTGCACAATACCTGCAGGCGTGATATCCAAACCGCCAAAACCCATCAGCAAACTTTGAATAATACCGCCTGCGCCTGTGGCAAAGTAAGGGTTGGTGCCTCCTTTGGTTTCTGCAATTACCCTAAACGGCGGATTAAGGTTGGGCTCATAACCATCTTTAAAAAAATGATAAGCTTTATCACCATTACCCAAACGGGCATACAATAATGCAAAAACAGCTTGCGTCATGGCAGGCGTACCTTCATTTGGCACACGGGTTTCATAATATTCAAGGTCCTTTTTTATTTGAGCAGGATCGGTTATGGTTTTTAATGGGTATGCCAGCAGGTTTACATCGGCCTGTTTAATACCCTCGCCATTGTAGCTGGCGTGTTCGCGGGTAACTCCGTTATCCAGTTTAAGGATAGGGATATTTTGAGCAACCGTTTGCCAATCGGCGTCAGCTTTCTCTCCTAATATTTTTGCCGCAGCGATTGCGTTTAAGAGGTTGGCTTTGGCAGCAGCATTGGTAAAAGCATTGTTATCAATATTTTCGGCCCATTCATCAGCAGCCACCACATTTTTAATATCATATTGGCCAGGACCGCTACGCTCTACCCGGCTTGCCCAAAAATCGGCAGTTGCCGATAGTATTGGCCAGCCTTTTTCGCGCAGCCATTGCTTATCCTGGGTTACACAATAATAATTCCAGGCGGCCAGGGCAACATCGGCTGTTATGTGATGCTCAAACGGACCGCTCAATGCCCAAACAGGAGTTTCTTCTACCCCACTATCGGCGCTTTCCCAGGGGAACATAGCCCCCTTGTAACCATGCGAAAACGCATTTTTACGGGCCGCTTCCAGTCGTTCAAATCTATATTCAACCATTGATTTTGCTATATCGGGGTGTAACACCAACATTGCCGGGTACATCCAAACATCGCAATCCCAAAATACGTGACCATTATAACCCAAACCAGAAAGGCCCATTGGCGAAGGTGAATAAGCTGTGCCCGCACGCGAGAATGAGTACAGGTGATATAACATACTGTGTACATCCTGCTGCGCCTGGGCATCACCCTCAATTTGTATATCACTGGCCCACAAATTATCCCATGCTTTATTATGAAATTTAATGAGGCGGTCGCGGCCTTCTAATTTGGCAAAAATGGTTAGTCGTTCAGCCTCGTTTAGTGGGTCGGCGTGGTGTGCAGATGTTATTGATGAGCCTGTTACCGCGTATTTATAAGTTTGGCCCGCTGCAATAGCTTTGCTAAATTTCATCAGGTGCATGTTATTATCCCACATTTCGTGGATAATCCGTGGCTCCTGCCCGTGTGGCTCATTAAACAAAAACGAAGTTGAAGCACATAACTGCATTTTACCAGTTGGGCTTTTTGCGGTTGAAGTTAAAAGGCTGATTGTAACATGCGGGCGGTCAATTTCATTGTAATAATTCTGTACTTCTTTCAAAGCATCAGGCGCTTCCATCACACTTGCGGAGGTAATATTAATAGCCTTTTTGGCTACAACTGATACATCCATCAAAACAGTGAACGGCAACTGGCGCAGGGAATAATAAGTGTATTTTATAGTAGCCTTATCACCATAGTCAAACGTTGTGGTAAACGCCGCGTGCTGCATATCCAGCTCCTGCTTAAAATTACTGATGTTTTTAGAATCGATACGTTTACCATCAACCTCCAGATACATGTTAAGCAGGTTAAAACTGTTTAAAAAATTGCTTACTCTGCCACGACCGTAAAGGTCATATGCACCTGCCAACACCACGTTTTTTACCTTAAAAGGTTCTGGTGCCGATACAATGCCGATCATTCCGTTGGCAACAGTAATTCCATAATAGTTGGCCGGATCAATCTTATCAGCCTTGATATTCCAGGGGTCAATACCACCTTGAGCGCTTACTACAATGGGAACACATAAGGTTATCAGTAAAAACCATTTTGATAGTCTTTTCATTATCAATTTCAATTGATTTATTTAATTTTTAGTTGAAGCTTTTTCACCACCAGCTGCCCTATTTCGGCACCTTGCTTATTACCCACCACACACGCGTTTTTAAAGTGAATGCCACCATACACTCTTGACATTGCTGCCGATTGCGCTGCTTCCCGGAAAGATTTGAAAGAAAGCGGATCAATACCAAATTCCATTTCGGACGAATCTGTATACGCAAAATTATCGCCAAACGTACTTGTAAGTACTTCGGCTGCGGCTGATGATATTACAGCGTGCCCGCTACTATACTCCGGAAAGGGAGGAGTTTGAATATACGGCCGCCAATCTGCATTAATGTACTTGGTAATTACCGTTTCTGGCCTTACGTAGTTAGATCTGTATTTTAAATACCAGCAATTAATGAATCCATCAAACAAAGCAATAGCAGTTTCGGCATATACGCTAACGGTGGTATTAAAATCAAGTTTTTTTGCCCGTGTAGCCACCCCGGTAATGTTCATCCAATGGCCTCCCGGCGAAAACTTTTTGGTAGCAAACGATGCATGGCCTACTACATTAAGCTTAAAAGCATTGTCATCCCAAAAATCTGCCTGGTGCTTTTGGTCTTTGGTCAAACTATCGACCAATTGCTTAACCTCAACAGCCTGCAGGTAAAATTTACTGTTCTTATTTTTTACATCAAACACCGGTGGGTTTGATGGTATAAATTGTGCAGCTGAATCAAGTACCATTGGTCTTATTTCGCCCCAATGTGCTTCTAACGCCTGGGCATACATAGGTGGTGTTGGTATCCAGCGGCCATCCTGTTGTTTTACCGTGTATTTACTTGCCGACCTGGTTTTTAAATAGTTATCACCCTTGCTCCACTTCATGATAAATTTGGCTACTTTATTAGCATAATTTACCGAACCTTCAAAAAGATCATTAGGCATACCGGCATCTTTTGCCTTTTGCTTTAAGCCATCAACATACTGATCCATACTACCTTCCGGAAACGTTACCGCATTACCCACATAACAAAATGCCAGTAAGGACGCAAATTGGTAATCAACCGTAGTATCTTTTGAGGGCCTGGGCGTTGGTGGCAGATGTTTAATTTGCCCGGACAGTGACCTGAAATGTGTTGAATCGCCAGCTGCTATTACCTGGTACGCCGCTATATTGGCATAAGCATAATTTCGGGAGGCGGTAACCGGCGGAAAATTATTTTCTAATACAATATCGTTAAGCTTTTTTACTGTTACACGGTACAGTTCAGGATCATGTAAAACTTTTTCATAATCGGGCTTTTTACAGGATGCGAATAAAAACAATACTCCTGCAATACAAAATAAAAAGGGTTTCATAATTTAAAATATAGGTTAAAAATCACATAGATATCGTGGCGATATCCACAGGTTTTCATATTGGATCAACAGCCAATATAGGCTTTTTAATGCTATACATCAGCATATAAAACGTTGTTTTTTGACATAAAATATCGTTTATTTATTTCGGTGCCGGGTGGCTTATTTTTGCTGTAAATGCAAATAAGCTGCTCAGTATTCATAGATTTACGCCCCCGATTAAACCAAATGAAAAGAATAACATTTATAGTTTTAGCTGTTGCTGCAGTAATTATAATAGCAATATATTTAATAATCCCATCTACTTTAACAATTAACAACCAGGTTAACATTGATGCATCTGACGCTATCGCTGCTAAGTTTTTAACCCATAGCAAACAATGGGAAAAATGGTGGCCCGGCACCAGGGTTGATAATAACCAGTTTGATTACGGAGACATCCATTTTTATATTAGCCAAACTACCAACGGCGGTGCACATGTTACTTTGCAAAAGGGCAATATGAAACTCAATAGCGAAATCAGTTATCTTGCTGACGATTTTGCTGTGAAAATAACATGGCATACTGAATTACAAAACAGCCTTAATCCGGTTCAAAGGGTTGAAAATTATTTAAATGCCCAGGCTCTTAAAACCAAAACAGCCGAAATTTTAAAGCACCTTAAATTATTCCTGGAGGATAAAAATAATGCTTATGGTTATAAAATATATATTAATAAAATAAAGGACCCTTATTTGCTCACTACAACTACAAGTAGTGATAACTATCCGTCCATTCAAACGATTTATGAAAAAGTTGACGACCTTAAAGCACAAGCTAAAACTAAAGGTGTTATGTTGACCAACTTCCCAATTCTTAATGTAACAAAAATTGCAAATAAAGAATACCAGATTACCGTTGCAATCCCGATCAATAAAACAATTAAGCCAGACCAAAAATCATTCATGAACAACCTTGTACTGGGTGGCAATTTGTTAGTAGCGGATGTAAAGGGTGGACCTAACACTATAAGTGACGCCTTTGGCGCCGTTAAAGCTTATATGAAAGATCATAATTTAACATCGCCAGCCATGCCTTTTGAATCACTAATCACCGATAGATCCGTTGAAAAAGATACTTCAAAATGGGTAACCAAAATATACTATCCGATATTTTAAACCATAACTACTTAGTAACCAAAACAATCCTACCATCATAGGTAACAATAAGATAATCTGCACTTCCAACTCGTTTTATGGTTGAAATATATGGCAGTTCCTGGAAGTTAAAGGCTGCGTTTATTAAATAACCCGGGGGCGAAAACTGTTTTAGTTGTTTGTTATAATGCAAACCAACTAAACCTAAAGCATCATATTTACCTTCATAAGGAACAACTCCCCAAAAGTTACCGTTAAGCAATACATCCCCGCTTTTATAGTCAGCGAGAATTGATCGTATAGGCGCCTGCTGGTATTGGTAAGGCAACTCTTGAAATGTAGTAGCATGCAGCACATCGTTTACAAAAATACTGCTGAATTGATTGGCAGCTAAACGATCCTCATCATTCAATTTGTCTTTAAATATTTCGCTGGTTGTTTTATCAGCCATTTTTTGGTAGCTCAGCCATTCTTTTTTCAAATAGGGCAGTTCTTGTTCCAAATCATTTTTGGGTCTAAAGGGATAGTAATTTCCTTTAACAAAGTAGGATAATATCAGGTCGTTTTTTCCATCCTTATCCAAATCGGCATTGTAAGCATACAATGGTTGGTTTGGGGTTACATTATATTTATTATTTAAGCCCCAATTACCCGCTATAAGGTCGGCTTTGCCATCTCCATCCATATCGGTAACTATAGCTGATTGCCACCAGCCCTTTTCATTATCCAATACCTTCGAAGAAAATTTCCGAAGTTTTTTTCCATCATTTAAAAAAATCTGAATAGGCTGCCACTCAGCGGTGATCACCAGATCGGATTTACCATTATGGTCAACATCGGCTTCGGTAACGCTGGTTATATATTGGATTGACGTTATATCATCATAAACCTTATCATGACTAACATCGAAATTACCATTGCCTTTGTTTATCAAAATAGCTGATGGCACTTTGGCCGTATAATCTTTATAGGATATACTTCCGGTTAATAATATATCCTTCAATCCATTGCCATTAAAATCAAACACAGCAATTTTTGATGTTTGATTGGTTATTTTAGGCAAAGCCTTATACTCAAACTTAAAATTACCTTTGTTAATATATAAACGCGGAGGTAATCTTTTGTCATCATCTAAAAGCGGGTGATTGGTGCTGATCACAACCAGGTCGGGCTTCCCATCATTATCAATATCGGCCCAAACAGCCTGCTCATCCCCATATTCATTAAATTTATCAAATTCCGCTACTTTCACTTTATCGTAACCACCTGCTTTATTTCCGGCGAGTATATATTTTTCTTCGCTCGTCAAACCGCCAACATAAATATCATCCATACCATCACCATTAACATCGGCAACCGCAATAGCGGGGATATGAGGTAAATAAGTATGCGGCAATAATGAATAATAATTAAAGTCGGGTGTGTCAAAAGTTTTTACTTGAGTCAACAGTTTGGCTTGTACAGCTTTGTAGTCTGACTGTTTTTTTCCACTGATGAAGGTATTTATCACCGATGAAATGTCATTAGTCGACTGCACTTGTTTACTATTATAAGTTATTATCGCTTTTTTACCCTGTTTAAAATCATTTACTATCTGCCAGGTATTATCAGGCCATATCACTAAAAGATCAGTTGGCTTATCTCCGGGTAAAAAAGTAAAAAGCAATTCGTTACTTAGGTTACTTTCGTAAGCATTACTGGTTTGTATTTCCTGGTGATCTACCTGTTTACCTGATTTCAGGAAAAACTTTGTTCCGATACCGTCAGGATTGGCTTTGGAGTATTTAACCGCATATTTTAAAAAACCCGGCTTATCATCTTTATGGCTTTCCATCGCAGTGTTTTTATATAGATAGGCCGGTTCATCCATATTGTTGGTTACAATCTCCAGGTCACCATCGTTATCCAGATCCACAGCTACAGAGCCCGCCGAAATAGAGGGCTGATGCATATCATTTGTAAATGAGGCATCGGTGAATTTCAGCAGATCATCTCCGTGGTAAAAAAAATTGTGAACAGCGCCATCAGGCATCAGGTTGATCTTATCTTTATCAAAAACGCGGCTATTTTTATACTCCTGCATCACAGCCGGATTGCCCAGATATTTAAGATAATCCATATCATTGAGCCGCTTTTTTATTCCGTTGCTAAAAAAAAGATCCTTGCGGCCATCCATATCAAAATCCTGCACCAGGGGCGACCACGTCCAATCTGTAGCTGATACACCGCTGTATAAACTCATATCAACAAATTTATTTCCGTTGCCAACATTCAGTTGCAGGCTATTTTTTGAATATTGATAATAATAACCTGCATTTACCTCCTGGGTATAAATATCCAATGGTTCATCATTGATAGTTGATCGTAATGCTTTTATATCCTCGGGAAGCATATCTGTAGTAAGCACATCCAAATGACCATCTTTGTTGATATCACTAATCGTATTCCCCATAGAGAACAGACTGGTATGCCCAAAGGCAGTTTTAAGCTGTTCTTTAAAGGTACCATCATGCTGGTTGATATAGTAATAATCCTGCTCAAAAAAATCGTTACTTACATAAATATCGTCCCAGCCATCGTTGTTTAAATCGCCGATACTAAGGCCAAGCCCATAACCTATTGGAGCACTATAAATGCCAGATTTTTGGGTAACATCGGTGAAATGGCCGCCATCATTTCTGAAAAGATGATCGCCGGCGTCATGACTGTATTTAAACCTTAAAGTAGAATCGCCGTAGGTATCATTGCTATGTACAGACGAGGTAAGCAGAAACATATCCAAATCGCCATCCTTATCATAATCAAAAAAAGAAACCTGCGTTGACAGTCCTGCAAAGTCGAGCCCGTATTTTGCAGCACTTTCTGTAAACGTAAGGTCGCCGTTGTTGATATAAAGTTGATTTTTACCCTTAAAACCTTTATAGCCACATACCACGGATACATAAATATCCTTTAACCCATCCCCATTAATATCAACTACAGTAACGCCGGTTTTCCAATTACCTGTACCGGCAACGCCCGCTTTTGCGGTGATATCATCAAACTTTAAACCACCCTTATTTAAATAAAGCTTATTAGGCCCCTGGTTTGATACAAAATAAAGATCCTGCAAACCATCGTTATTAAAATCTGCTGCAGCTACCCCTGCCCCATTATAGAAATAGAGGTAATCTAAAATATTAACAGAATCTGATACAATATTTTTATTTACAAACCCTATCCCTGTTTCACTTGCGGATAGCAATTTAAAAATACCTTCTCCTGCTTTTTTAGGTTTGCATGCACCAATGCAAATAATCCCGATAAAAAACAGGAAGCCAAACAATTTCATGGGTGCTGGTATATATTTTGCAAATAGCGACATCTTGAATATTAACGTAATTTATATGCCTTAAGCGGTTGATTATTTATACCAAACAGGTAATATTTGTTGCCCATGGCATTTTTAATAACCAATGATGACCTCACCTGTCCGTTTAAATCAAACCCTGTTTTGGATGGGGAGTAGTAGCTAAACCCATTTTTATCATATTGATAAACCTGGCCGTGGCTTGCATCAAGCCTTCCTACTTCTGGTTTAAAGCCATAAAAGTTGCCTCCTAAAATTATTTTGACATGGCCTGTATTATCAATATCATCACATAAAATAGTGTTAACCATTGAAAACTGCGCCTCGGCAGGCAAAGGTTTACAGGTGAATTTTTTGCCGTTATTTAAAAATACCGCCGAAGCTAAAAAGTTCATCTCGTGTTTTTCGGCACCTTCAAGCATATCATTTGTAAATACTTCATTAAAGGGTTTTCCGGCGTAATCTATATACCTCAAAAAACGTTTCTTTAATATCGGCAGCTGGCCAACAAGATCGGGTTTCATATGAAAAACGTATTTAACGTTATCCGTTCTGTACATCGAAGTAACACATTCTTTTGTGCCGTTCTTATCAAAGTCTTTTATATAAATTTCCATAGGCTCGATAAATGATGCTCTGAACTTGGAGTTTAAGCCAATATTACCACCGATAATATCCAAATTTCCATCGCCATCAACATCCGCAATTTCAAGACTGCTCCACCAGCCTTTGTAATCAGCCAGTTGTTTATCTTCGGTAAACCGGCCTTTAAAATTTTTAAATATCCTGATGCCCATCCAGTTACCGGCAACCACCAGATCTGGATAACCATCTTTATCCAAATCGGCCCATTTGGCTGCGGTTACCATACCCAGATTGGTGTTTTTACCTAATACCAGCGCCGATACATCTGTAAAATGACCGTTGCCATCGTTATGAAATACAAATGATTTTGGCGAACATCCATAAAGCCCGGGCACACTCCGGCCACCGATAAACAGATCCGGGTGACCATCGCCATCATAATCACAGGATACAATTACCGATGCGTTAACGGCGGCATGTAAAGTTTTATCAGCATTGCGGTGAAAATTTCCTTTACCATCGTTTTCATAAAAACGGGGGTTATATACAGGCGTCTCAGCCTCATCTGCGTTACCACCTACTCCGATGATCAGGTCCTGGTCGCCATCTCCATCAAAATCACCAAATACGGCGCCTGCGTTTTCAAGATATTCTTGTTTTTTTAAATCATCAGGAATGGTTTGCTTAAAGCTGCCATTTTTTTGTTGTATATAGATAGCTGCAAAGCCATTTTTTGAACTCCCAAAATAAAAATCCGTCAGGCCATCATTATTTACATCGCCCTTTGCCATATATGGATTTTCGGTTGATAACATCTGCAGCATGAGGCGTTCATTATCAAAATCGATAAAATCGTCTTCTTTGTGCCGTGGTATGCTATCAAAAATAGCTTTGGTTACATCTGTAAATAATGGTTTTACAACAGGCTTACTCCAATTGTAAGTAAGGTTGGCGTCGGCTTGTTTACAAGTGTAAACTTTATCGCCTTTAACGTTTTGCAAAAGCTGGTATTTGCCGCCCGGCCAAATTACCTGCACTGAATCTACCTGTTTAAATTTACCTATACCAATAGTTAGCAAATTGGGTGATGTACAGCTTTGAAAACCACGGGTTGGCTGGTTATAGTAAATAAGCGAGCTGCCTTTCATGAAAGCCTTAATAGTTGTACCTACCCCAAAGCTATTTAAAGTATTGCCCTTTAACTTTAATTGAATATAATGATTGCCATTTTTTTCGGCGTTGCTTTTATAAATGTAAACAGGAGAATTTACGTTATTCACCACCAGATCGTTATCGCCATCATTATCTAAATCTGCATAAGCAGCGCCATTACTGAATGATGGTTTATCCAAACCAAAATCGGCTGATTTATTGGTAAATGTGAGATTATGATTATTTAAGTAAGCATAGTTTGATAAAGGGGTTGAAACCATTTTATCTGTAAAATCCTTAAAATCAAACTTTTTGCGCCCTTCGGCAATTTTTGCCATATTATCCCGGTTGCCCAAAAACTCGATATAATCCTGGTCGGTAAGGTCTTTGTAAATCCCGTTAGATATAAAAATATCTTTCCAGCCATCGTTATCCATATCAAACATCAGCGCGCCCCAACTCCAGTCAGTAGCGGCTATGCCCGAGTAAAAAGCTGTTTCAGAAAATGTTCCATCTCCATTATTTACCTGCAGGCAATTTTGCATGTATTGATTATAATAACCATCGTATTGTTTGGCTTTAATTACGTCATATGATTCAAAAGATGACATTTTTTTAAGGCGTTTATCTCCTTCGGGCAGCATCTCTGTAGTAAAAATATCATACTGACCGTCGTTGTTAATGTCGGCTATGTCTGAGCCCATAGAAGCCAGGCTAACGTGACCTGTTTCATTTTGAATATCTTCTTTAAAAGTACCATCCTTTTGATTGATGTATAAGTAATCCCGCTCAAAAAAATCATTGGATACATAAATATCCGGGTAGCCATCCTGATTAACATCAGCAACAGAAACGCCAAGACCAAAACCAATATCGCTGGAGAATATGCCCGCCTGTCGGGTTACATTAGTAAAATGCCCGCCATCATTACGATACAAGCGCGCTCCACCCAATTCATCAACAACAGATCTCAGATCCTTATTAAAATCAAATGATCCTATTGGCCTGAAAGAGTTATTTAACACAAAGCAATCCAGATCGCCATCGTTATCATAGTCAAAAAATATGGCCTGGGTCGATAATCCATTATCTACCAGGCCATATTTTTCAGCTTCTTCTTTAAATGTACCATCATGCTGATTTATAAATAATTCATTTCCTTTTTCTTTACCATGGGCGTTACCACTGTGACAAACATAAATATCAAGCCAGCCATCGCCATTAATATCAACCATGGTTGCCCCCGTACTCCAATATTTAGTCCCTTTTACTCCGGCTTTATCTGTAATATTTTCAAATTTCCAATTGCCCTTATTAATATAAAGCTGATTGCCCCCCATATTTGAGGTTAGATAAACATCATTAAGTCCATCATTATTAACATCGCCAATGGCTACACCACCTCCGTTGTAATAATTACGGAAGGTAAACACATTTGTACGATCCTGATCATTTAACTGATTGACGAAATTTATACCTGTTTCATCATTTTCCTGAAGTGTGAATAACGAAAATTTATTACCGGTTTTGCAGCTAAATATTACAAGTAAGGGAAAAACGAAAAACCACTTTTTAGATAGTATCATACTTTTAGAAAAAACAAACGTAGCGGAAAATTTCCGCTACGTTCTTTTATAAATCAAATAAACCCCAATATATTAATAACCTGGATTTTGTTTAAGATTAGGATTTGTATCCACAGCACGTTGAGGGATAGGATACAAGGTTTTGGTTTTATCCGTTTTGTTAGGACGCTGATCAACAGGATCGTTAAATTTCTCAAACCTGATCAGGTCATTTCTTCTCCATCCTTCGTAATAAAGCTCGCGGCCTCTTTCGGCAAGCATAACTGTAGCGTCAACAGACGATAAAGCACTTGCGCCACGAGGTACACGTAGCAAGTTTACAATTACCAAAGGCGTTTGTCCGCTCGGGTCTGTACCGCCACGCATAATAGCTTCGGCTTTTTCAAGTAATACATCCGCGTATCTCAAAATTACGTAGTCGTTAGATGAGTTATCATCATTAACTGTATTGTTTGCAGATGGTTGAGGAAAGTATTTAAACACCCTGATACCCTGAGCTTCAGTAGAAAAGTTAAGATCCACTTCGGGTGTAAAAATAAGTGGTTTACCACTACGCTGAGTTAAAACCTTACCGTTAGGACCATATTGCTGCCCAACAGCAAAACCCGCCCTTAAACCAACTTTATCAGTTAAGCCTGGGTATGCAACGCCACGGCGTTCGTCAGTTGCTTCAAACGATTTATAAAAGTCGGCAAGGGTAGTAAAGCCATTCCATCCATCAGGTGTTTGGTTATAATGTAAACCCATCCTCCAGCGGTTTTTTGCAGAACCCGGGGCATTTGTTGTTGTATTGTATATACCAAAAATATTTTCGTGAGATTGTTCTGAGTTATCCCATGCAAAATCCTGAAAGTATTTACCGGCAGGTTCAAGAGAATAACCCGCTGCGGTAATTTTATTGGCATATTCAATAACCTTATCCATATCTGCTTTTGCAAATGTAAAAGGGCCACCTACAGTAGTGGAAGTATACACCGCTTTATTTAGATACACTTTTGCTAAAAGAGCCTCTGCAGCTACCTTGTTTGCAACACCGATGTTAGCAGATGTTGCTGGAAGATTGGTTTCGGCATACTCAAGATCTTTTATTATAAAAGCAGTAGCTTCTGTACGGCTCATAACAGTCGGGATAGATGAGGAAGGTGCATCAGGGTCGCGGAATGGTGCCTGACCGTAAAGGTCAACAACCTGAAACATAAAGTAAGCACGCAAAAAGCTTGCCTGAGCTTTAATACTAATATCCGATGCTTTAGTAAAAACCTGCGTTGCACGGAATACACCTATGTTTAACTGATCCCAGGTATCATTAACCTGGTTGTGCGTTGGTGTCCAGGTGTGCGTATGTAATTTACGCCAGGTACCAAAGTCTCCCCAGTCTGTACCACGGGTAGGACCCATCATTTCGTCTGTAGGATGTTCTTGTAAAGCATAAGTATTTGCCTGATCGGCCTGACCATTTAACTGTGAGTAAACACCACCAAGCTCGGCGGCACCTGCACCGGCCGACGTTATGGATTTTGAGCCATAAAGTTTCTCATCCAATTTTGCGCAACCTGCAGCGGTCATAAAAACAATGCTACATATAGTTACTCGTGAGATTATATTTTTCATTTTCGTAATTTTAAAAACTTGCGTTTATGCCTAAGGTGAATATCCGTGATTTTGGATACGAGGTATAGTCTATACCTTTTGAAGCCACATCAGACCTTTGTTTGTCGGTGTTAACTTCCGGATCTAAACCAGAATAGTTGGTGATAAGAAATAAGTTTTGACCGGTTAAAGATGCCCTCAAGGATTTAATTTTGCTGCCTTTAAGCGGGAAGGTATAACCAATTGTAGCGTTGCTTAATCTTAAGAAATCGCCTTTTTCAAGGAAGCGGGTTGATACCTCACCTGAGTTAAGTGGATTCTCTTTAGATGCTGCTACATCATTAGTTACGTTACGACCACTAACAAGGTTGCCTTTATAAAAGAAAGCATTAGCAGTGTTATTATAAATAACAAAACCGGTTGCACCATTAAGAAAGAAACTCAAGCTAAAGTTTTTATAAGTAAAATTATTGGTTAAGCTCGCTGTAAACTTAGGGTTCGGGCTACCTTGTAACGTTGAAACGTCAATACCTTGTGGGTAAATGGAAAAGCCATTGGCATTAAAACCTGCAAAGTTAGGAACATTAAATGTGTACAGTGGCTGGCCGTTAGTAATGAGCTGCGCATAAGCGCCAGATAAACCTTGTCCGTCGATATTTCCTGTAACTATGTAGTTTTTAAAGTTTTTTAATGTGTTTTTAATAAAGGTCATATTGTAACTAATATCCCAGGTAAACTTACCACCCTGAAGTGCAGCGAAGTTTAAACCAACTTCAATACCTTTATTGATAACATCTCCATCCAGGTTTTTGTATATTTTGGGAGAGTTGGTGGGCTGTGCAATATCCTGGTAAAATAACAGATCGCTGATTGATTTGTTGAAATAATCTACCGAACCTGTTAACCGGCTTTTAATAACCGAAAAATCGATACCGGCGCCATAAGTTCTATTGCCCTGCCATTTCAGATCAACGTTTTGCTGATATATTTGTGGATTAGCACCGTGATAATCAAGTTGGCTTACAGCTAACGATGCATAAGACGGAATTTCTTGATTACCAGTTTTACCGTAGTTTAACCTCAAACTCAAATCATCAAAGAAACCGTCTTTTGGCATAAAGCTTTCGCTGGTTATACGCCATTTTGCCGCAAGAGCGGGGAAATTACCATATTTATGATTTGCTCCAAAGCGAGATGATCCATCCCGTCTGATTGTACCTGTCAAGATATAACGATCTTTGTATGAGTAGTTAACACGCGCAAAGTATGATTGTAACTTATAGCTTGAACTATCGCCCACCGGATAAGCCAGGTGAGTTTTAAAATCGTTATAGTTTTTAACTAATACACCCGGTTGTGAAGTACCGAAACCAAACTCATTGCGGCTAAAGTTTTTAAATGTTTGATAAGAATAACCGACTAAAGCAGTAATTGAGCTATTATTATTAAATTTTTTCTCGTAATTTAAAGTATGCTCAGTAGTATAGTTAGTTAATTTATTATATTGATAAATGGCGGTTCCATTACCTGTTGGAGACGGGAAGTTTTGATTCCTGATACCAATCGCATCTGTATAACCAATAACTTTGGGATCATAAAAAGTTTTCCTTAAACCTCTTGATATATCTGCCCCAAAATTCCCTTTGTATGACAAGCCTTCAAATAGTTGCAAAGTCATTGTCAGGTTATTCAAATAACGGTTAATATTATCCCTGTCATCTATCTGGTTTAACAGTGATACCGGGTTTCTGAAACTGTTACCTGTTGGAAATCCGGCATCATTATAGCCATTTAAATTAAACAATCTGCCTTGGGCATCATATACCGGAGCAGTTGGGTTCAATTGTATAGCTGCACCTATTAAACTACCATTAAAGCCGGCGTTATTGGTAATAGGCGCAAACTGATCTTTTACGTTGGAATAAGTTGATTGCAAATCAAACTTAAGCCTGCTGTTAAAAAAAGATTGAGAAGCGTTGATACGACCGTTAAAGCGTTTTAATGAAGAATTTTTTACTGTACCTTGCTGGTCATCATAACCTAATGAAGCACGGTAACTACCTGTGTTACTTGCTCCGCCAAAACCAAGGTTATAGCCTTGCGATATAGCAGTGCGGAAAATCTGCTTTTGCCAATCGGTATTGCCCCCATAATCAACACCACCACTTGATGAAGGACCAGCGTTGGCCCCCACGCTTGCAACTGCTTTTAAGAAAGCATCACGGCCAAGCACATCATAGCGTTTGGCAGTACTGGCAACACTGGTTGTAGTAGAAAACTGTATGCCCTGGCCCTTACGGCCTTTGCGTGTAGTGATTAAAATTACACCGTTTGCACCGCGTGCGCCGTAAATAGCCGCAGATGAGGCATCTTTTAAAACGGATATATTCTCGATATCAGCCGGATTAAGGAAAGAGAGTGGATTACGGGCAGATGAGCTACCGGCACCAACTCCATATCCACCACTTGTACCGCTTTGATCAATAGGTATACCATCAATTACATACAAAGGGTTATCGTTTGCGCGGATAGATCCAGCACCACGTATAGCAATAGTAGCACCTGCGCCAGGCTCGCCGCTTGATGGGGTTACCTGTACACCGGCTACACGCCCTTGTAGTAACTGATCTGGCGTTGCTATAACACCTTTGTTGAAATCTTTAGGACTTAGAGAAGCCACAGAACCTGTAGCATCACGTACACGCTGTGTGCCGTAACCTATTACAACTACCTCATTTAACGCTTTGCTGGATGCCTCCATGCTAACGTTAACGGCAGTAAGGTTACCAATGTTAACTGTTTGGCTTACATAACCAAGGTAGGTAAATACCAAAGCGGTAGCGTTCCCGGGAACCGAAATGCGGTACTCCCCTTCGGTGTTGGTTATAGCCCCCCCTGGTGAGGTTAATGATGTTTTAACAGAAACCCCTATTAAAGGAGATCCATCTTTTTTGTCAGTTGCCTTACCTGTAATAATCTTATTCTGGGCCATAGCTGACACGGAAAAAAGATAGACAACAGCAAACAAACATACTTTGAGTAAGTGTTTAAATTGCATAATTACTGAGATTTAGTTGAAATTGGTTTATTAATTGGTTTAGTTTTAAAGTTTAATAATGGTAGTTCAAAACACCCGTACACCTTAAGTACTTATATTCCCGACTGAGAAAATCAAAAAACATTAGTACAAAAATCTATCAAAAGCACATCCCATTAAACACCTATAAATGAAGCTTAACTGAGTTGTTTTTTTAATAACGGTAGTTGAAAATGTAATGGTTTATAATATCACACCTTAAAATGTAATGCAATTTAGTTATAATAGATGGAGAAAAATACCAGGCAGGTATGATTTGAGGGTTAAACAATTAATTTTAATATTTATATAAATTATTTAAGCGTTTTTAAAATTTAAATAACTGATAATCAATAAATTGAATTTTTAATACTTGAAAAAAATATAATCTTTTTTTACCGTTTTTTAATAAAATTTAAACTTTAAACCAATTCAAAAACGACCTTTTTTAACTTTAAAGCACATTAAACGCCTTTAAGAACTCAATTAAAATCAAAAGCTTTAATATTCATAATGCATTGTTCAAATTGCTCGGGATGCAATGACTTGGCTTTTATCCTCATCTTATAAACATAGATTGTATTCACGGAATACTCCAGTATTTTGGCAATCGTGTCATTGTCAGATATTCCCATCCGAATGAGGGCAAATATCCGGAGATCGGTATTTAACACCTCATCCTCCTGTGGCCATATCTGATCTTTTTTATCAAACTGGCTATTAAAAACATTTATAAAATTGGGGAAGATCTTAACAAAAATGTGGTCAAAACTATAATACAAATTCTCTCTTTCCTTTTTTATATCTATGCTATCAATCAAGGGATGAATAGCATCATACTTTTTCATAGAAAGCTTTGCATCAATAGATATTTTTAAGTTTTCGAGCTTTAGTATATAACCCGAAATTGCTTTAAAAAATTGGCCTATATACTCTTCCTTTATTTTGGCATCTTCAATTAGTTTGCCATTGATCTCACTCAGCTGTACATTGTTGCCTTCAATTATCCGTTCCTTTATTTTAAGTTTTTTTAGTTGCTTAAATAGCATGAGCATAAAAAACACCACAAGCAATGCAAGCGCTGTTATAATCACAAGGAAAACAAGGAACCTGTTTTTTTGATGTTCAGAATTATTAAGTTCTGCGGCGGCAATTACCGGCAAAATTGAACCTATTTGTATTTTTCGCTGGCGCGCCCCGTAAAAATCAGCGTCATCCTTTGCCAGTTGTATAAAACTATAGGCATCTTTAATATTGCCCTCCTTATATAGTATCTCGGCCAGGGTATAAAGCGCAACGGTTTCCCTTGTTGAAGATTTAATATCGGCGATGGCCGATTGAATCATGAGGTTAAGCCCTTCTGTTTTTTGGTTATTTTCTAAATAAATGGTACCTAATGAACACGAAACCATTGCTCTTAAATGCATGGTTATAGGTGTTTTGTTTTCCAGAAGCTTGGTAAACCAGGTTTTCCCCTCTTCAAATTTCTTTTCCTGGAGTTTTTGCAAACCCAACAGGTAATTTCGGCTTATATAGTCGTTTCCACAAAAAGATATGGCCGAATCAATAAACTTATTACCCGTTTCAATGTAATTTGGGGTGAAATATTTGTCGTTACTATAATTTGCCAGATCGTAATTACACCTGCCCAAAAAAAAATAATAATCTATCCTGGCCGGGTTATTTAAAGCCTTTACATCTACTTTATGTAAAAAATCAAACGCTTCATGAAACATGCCCGATGATAACAGTATGAAAGCCATTTTTACATAGCTGTAATACTCCCGGGGCTTGTCTCCCCTAAGCTTACTTAATGATATCATTTTATCAACGTAAACATAGGCCGAATCAAACTGATATGATTTATACTCACTATAAAGGCTATTCCAGTTATAAAACTGACCATCATAGTCGTCTTTTGAGAGGCGTGACAGATTAAGCTTTAACTTCTTTATCCGTATCTCTTTATTGTTATCGTAGCCATTTTTTTTTGCTATTTCATTTTTCAACTCATCTATCAAATTGTCCGTAGTATTCAAGGCAAACACTGAAAAACTTGTCAGCAAAAAAATCAGKCAGAAATAATATTTCATCTTTATTGATAGTCAATTAGGGTTATACAGCAAAGTAGTTATTAATAACAATCAAATTGCTCTTAAGCTTTGTTTGAAAATAAGGTTTAGTTTTAAATGTATCGATCATAAACCTAAAATAGTTGATCAATATTAAAACACAAAAAAATTACTAGCAGCTATTAAATTTAAAGAAAATATACCAAACATGAATTACTAAAAAGCATCCCTAATCAATCATCCACGACCAAGGTATTTTTTATTTCATTATAATTTTAATTACTGGTTTATATTTTCAAATATAGACAATAGTGTAAAAGTTATTGACCACTTACCTAATTTATGTTTAAATAAAATTAGCGTGCAAATACCGCCTCATAAAATTAAAACAACAAGTTTCTGAGACATTCAAATGCGGATATAATACATCAAATAGATAAGGAGGCAAATAATACCAATAAAATGAAAGGAATTTTTTTCAAGTAACTTGTTATATGTTCGGTCATAATCAAAAAGATCAATTAAATGGCGTCTCACGCAATAATTTTAAGGTTTGAATTATATATGTTGCGGAAATTTGTGCATAAGTAGTTTTTATCTCCTTACCTTTGATTAAATTATTTTCATTCCATTTAATTGAAATAAAATAAAATCCATAGTCGTTGTTTTTGCAACTAACTTTAAACTGAATTAAAGCTTATAATGATAAAATTATTTGTGGGGGGATTCCCTTTAGACATGACCGAACTCGATCTTGTCAAGATGATTAACTTACACGGGGAAGTAAGTACTATCAAAATTGTGCGCGATAAAAAAACCAGGATTTGCAAAGGCTACGCTTTCCTGGAAATGAAAGACCGTGCAGGCGCCGAAAATGCTGTAAACGCATTGGATGGCACCCCTATTGGTGATAGAACCTTAAATGTTAAAATTAACGAGGAAACAGCAATTCGCCCGGCGCCACCAAAAAAGGCTTTCGGTTTTAATAGTTTCAAAAAACCAGCAGCAGAAGCCGTAAGAAACAAAAGACCAAGAAGAACTATTTAGTTATAGCATTTAATAGTAAGATAACTTACAGGTGTTATAGCCTACCTTTACTATTTTTTTGAACCGCGTTAGTCTGCAGTTTTAGGAAATAGCATCTGTAGCAAAACTGCCACACCAAATCCGTCACATTGTCAATAACACACTGACAGTCAGTATAAATAAAAACAAAAAAGCGTATAAGAGGTTTACAATTTTTCGCTTTTTTTCTCAATTATTAACACAACCAAACGATAACAAGCTTGAATTAAAAAATACGGCATTTTGATTGCGACTGTACCCTAATAAATATCGGGGTACATGCGAAGGTATATTGTTATCATAACATACTTTTATTTTAAGTTAGTATTCTTTGCAATAATATGTTGCAAACCCCTCCCCGCGTGTTCGCAATCACTTAAGCCGGGCTCCATTGAATATTTAAAATTCTGTAATGGCCTTAAAAACATCACTCTTGGAGCAGATATAACAACTCTTCCAATTTACAGGTTAGCATATCTTGATGGTGATAACAAACCTGATGTTGATAGTTGCGTAAAATATGTTTATGATGATGACAATATGTTAGCCATCGGCGATAGTTTAAAGCTCGACTTAATTGGAATCCGAACGTATAAAGGCAAAATCGTTAACATCTACTTGTTTTTTAAAAGAGTTATCGCCTATAAAGTTTTAGACGATTTTATTAAAAGCTACGGTCAGTTTACTGAGCGACCCAATAATTACACAGATATTTATAATTGGAATTCAAGTCTGACCAGTTTATCCTTGCAGTTTGAATATAAAGTTGAATTAGGGGTAGCTGTTTTTACCTGCAATGAGTTAGAAAGCAAAATAGAAGAGGCGAAACAAAAATCGCTTGTAAAAGAAAACTACCAGACGCTATCTCTACCGGGTTTTATTTTTTAGTATAAAAGCTCACTAAACTATCAGCCTCTCCTTGTTCCTACAAAAAAGGCACTGATTCGAAGTTTAATCCGCTGCATGATCGGTATCAACATCCTCACCATTCCAGATTTTTTTTGCCGTCCAGTCCGCATCAGCTTTTTGCCAAAATTCGTCAGATGCAGGCAAACCAAGAATAAGGAAAGCCTGCGAGCACAAATAAAGGCTGCCTGTTGAAATATACCCCTCGCCTATTTCGGGCTGATGGCCGTAAAGCCCTATTTGCAACCACCCCTTTGCATCAAAAGTACCGGGCGCCTCAATTTGCCTCTTTATCACGGTATACAAGGCTGCCCTTACTTGCTGTGGTTTTATATCATTTGGTAAAGCTTTTAACAGCGCCACTTTTGATAAAAGCTGAAACGCACCAAACCTATAGGCCAATGAACGGCCCAGCGGCGGATAACTGCCTTCCGGGGATATAAATCTTTCCAAAACAGCGGCGTACCGTTGCGCATGTTTTAGCGCTAAGGCATAATCTGGTTCCTTATCATGCTTTAGCTGGTTTAAAGTTTGAAGCATCTCTAACAGCATAGGTTGAATTACAAAGCTATTGTAGTAATCCCAGTGAAAATCAGGCCCATCACCATAAGCGCCATCGCCTTTATACCATAACTGATGCTGTTTCAGCGCATAATCAATCCGCATCATATCGCCGTTATCATCAAACTTAAATAACGCCGCCTCAATGGTAGCACTAAACAACAGCCAGTTTGAATATCCTGGAGTAATAATCCGTGTTGATTTTAACGCCGCTATGATGTTTGCTTTGGTTTGTACATCCAATGGTTCCCATAACTGCCGGGGCGCGCGCAATAAAGCCTGGGCCAAAAAAGCGGCATCCACCAAAGGCTGGCCACCTTTATTAAAATTCATAAAATCGGCGCTATTAGGATCAGTTGCATTATGAAGGCCAAGCCTGGCAAGCATGATATATCTTCCCCTTAGTTTTCCTTCAGCACTTTTATCAGCACCCAGCTCAAGCCAGGGAGCCATGCCGGCCAATAAACGGCCAAACGCTTCAAGACAAACATAGGCCCCCCTATCAGCCATTTTTGCCTCTACAGGTATCTGCTGCTTAAGCTCATTTTTGCTTAGGGCTGTTAAAACAGGGGCGGCTATACGCACCAAGGTATTGATAAGGTATTCCCGTTCCTTAACACCGGCGTTAACGTTTACCGGAGCCTGGGCAAACAATCCCACAGATGAAAACAGCATTACAATAAAACAGCAAAATTTACTTGGCATAACCGGGATGTAGAATTATTCCCGTAAATATAGGCAGTAAAGTTAATACCCTGGCAAAGGCACAACTAAGCAATCTCCTGTGAAATTATTATATTTGTGAGAAGGCTCATCTTATGGACATGGGTAATAACATTGCAAATCTATATTACAAGTCAAAAAAGATTTCGTTAATAATGTTGGCGGTAACGGCCATCATTTGCTCCAGAATGCTATTCTTCTTTTTCAATGACCCAGAAGGCCCAAATTTGATAATAGTTGCGGGCTTGACACTCGCTGTATATATTTTATCTTCGGCAGCATATATATTCGGTCCATCCAAAATAAATGGCATTAAAAGACTTTCGGCGGTAATTTGTATTCAAATACTATCGGTTATTGGTCTCTACTTTTGCATGAAGTAATTTTAGCTTTTATTTAAATAATAAAAAGGGGAGTTATTTAGCGCTCTCTGTTTGTTTCTTTATTTTGTGCTTACCTCCTTTCTTTGGCTTTTCTGTCGGTAAGCTTGCGCTTCTTCAAGTTTGTGTTATACTCAAATCAAATGGAAACACTACTACAAATTGCCTACATCAACTAAAAACTATCGTTATTTCAATAATGTTTATTTGCTTTGTTTAATTATTGAAGTAACTTGAAACGGATTTTAAACGCCTTTTTAAAATCTTTACCAATTTTAAACCTACACAGCAAGTAATAAACCTATGCTTAAAAAAAGGACACTTTTTTTAGTTCTGATATCACTGATTCCATTAACATTTATTTTAACACAATGCTTTAACGGCACACCCACAGACCCACGCGGCGAAGTGTACGCAGGTTCGGCAAGCTGTATAAAATGCCATAGCGCCCAATATGATTCCTATATCCACACAGCGCATTTTAAAACTTCGCGCCCGGCATCGTTACAAACAATTGGTGGCAGCTTTTTAAAGGGTTTTAACATTTTAGATTATGGTTACGGCCTTAAAGTAGCCATGGAAAAACGTGGCGATAGTTTATACCAGGTGGCATATCAAAACGGTAAACAAACAGAGGCAGAACCATTTGATATAGCTGTAGGAGGTGTTAAAGCCGAAACTTATTTGTACTGGAAAGGAAAGCAGTTATTTGAATTACCTGTCTCCTATTTCAGTGCTATGCATCAATGGACCAACAGCCCCGGCTATATCCCCGACAGGGTAAATTTCAACAGGCCCATATTAAGGAAGTGCCTGGAGTGCCATACCTCATACATTGGCGAGCTTCCTCCCGAAAGCAAAGAACTGGGGTTTGATAAAACATCGCTCATTTATGGTATTGATTGCGAGCGCTGCCACGGGCCGGCTGCCAATCACGTGAATTATCATACCGAATACCCTGATGAAAAAAAGGCGAAATATATTACTACTTACCGCTCTTTAACCCGGGCTCAAAAAATGGATGCATGCGCTGTTTGCCATTCGGGTAATAAAATGGTACCGCAAAGATCCACTTTTGATTTCCAGATGGGTGATACGTTAAACAAGTTTGTAGGCTCTGATTCATTTGCTGCAACAGCAAGCCCGCCTACACTTGATGTGCATGGAAATCAAAATGCGCTGCTATCATCAAGTAAATGCTATATCATGAGCAATATGGATTGTGGCACGTGTCATAATCCACATATAAACCAGGAAAAAAGCATGGCAATGTTTACCCAAAAATGCCTTAACTGCCATAGCGAAGCCAATCATAACTTTTGCAAGCTTGCACCCAAATTGGGCACAGCTATCAAAACATATTGCATCAACTGCCATATGCCTCAAAAAGCTTCTCATGTAATTAGTTTAACAGCCCTTAATAATAAAATGAACCCGCCCTATGAGGTACGCACCCACCATATAGCTATATATCCCGAAGAAACTCAAAAAATTGCAGCCTTTATAAAGGGCGAAGAATCAAATAAAAAGAAATAGTTCAACCAAAACAGGCTAACCGCTTTATTTTTATTTAATAGTAAACAAGACCAATTTCAATCATTTTTTCTTACAACAGCCTCATCAGCAGTGGCAAGCATATTTTCTGCTTTAATAATAACCTGTTGCAAGCGGTCGCGGTTATTATCACCCCAATCGCCTAAGACTTCAATAACAGGAACTAACGATTTTCCAAATTCTGTTAAACTGTATTCAACTTTAGGAGGAAGTTCAGCATAAATTAATTTACTAATCAGCTCATGATCTTCCAATTGATTCAGTTGCATATTTAATACCCTGCGCGATGCCTCAGGAATACTTCTTTGTAATGCACCAGGACGTTTGATGCCTTTGGAGATATAATAAAGTAACATGATCTTCCACTTGCCGTTTAGTATCTCTCTAACCAGATCGAGTCCACAATCAAGTGCTATTGGAATTTTCCTTTTATACATTGTGTTGTAATATCACAAATTTAAGGTATTGGAAACTAAAACAGCATAGGGAATAATTTATCCCTATTGAATCGTTTTTCCGTACTTGTACGCGAGTGACGCCCTGCCGAACTTTGTTGCCATAAAAACACAACATCTCATGAGTACAACGAAAAAGAATGTTAATATCGATGAAACTGAATTTACGGGTAAAAGAATCCTGGTAACCGCCGGGACAAAGGGCGCGGGAAAAGCGATTTTTAATCGTTTACTAAAAGGCGGGGCAAGCATTGTTACCACTGCAAGGACGGTTCCTGATGATCTGAAACCCGAACAATTTATCCAGGCAGATCTGAGCACCAAAGAAGGCGCGTTAAAGGTA
The DNA here is from genome assembly GCF_056406855.1 of Mucilaginibacter sp. P1_A3. Taxonomy (NCBI): domain Bacteria; kingdom Pseudomonadati; phylum Bacteroidota; class Sphingobacteriia; order Sphingobacteriales; family Sphingobacteriaceae; genus Mucilaginibacter; species Mucilaginibacter sp. P1_A3. Next base: position 466,994 of record NZ_JBFTZJ010000006.1, on the reverse strand, counting down.
ATTGATGAAACGCTTAAACGTTTAGGCGGAATTGATATACTTATCAATTCCTTAGGTGGATCTTCGGCACCAAGTGGTGGGGTTATGGTTTTAACTGACGAAGATTGGGCAAATGCCTTAAATACAAATTTAATGGCGGCTGTTCGCTTAGACCGGGGCATGTTACCCGCTATGTTAGCTCAGGGCTCCGGTGTAATTATCCACATTTCGTCTATCCAAAGAAAAATGCCGCTTTTTGAGGCTACAATTGCGTATGCCGCAGCCAAGGCTGCATTAACCAATTACAGCAAAGGAATTGCAAAAGAACTGGCGCCAAAAGGAGTACGTGTAAATACCGTTTCGCCCGGATTTATCAATACCGATGGAGCACAGGGAATGATAAATAATATTGCATCGAAAAATGGAGGCGACAAGGTTGCGGCATTAGAAATAATTATGAATTCATTAGGCGGCATCCCCATGGGACGACCGGCTGAACCCGAAGAAGTTGCAGAACTGGTTGCGTTTCTTGTATCTGACAGGGCAGCGTACCTGAGCGGTGGCGAGTTTGTGATTGACGGCGGATCTGTACCCACAGTATAACCATAATGAAAACAACCAGGCAAATTGGACACCATGAAAAATATAATACCAAATATAATCAGCGATTATGTTGATGCCTCAAACAGCAGGGATACAGCAAAATTACTTTCCCTTTTTACCAAAGATGCCATTGTTAAGGATGAAGGAAAAAACTATAAAGGTTTAAATGAGATTAAAGCATGGAAAAAACTGATCACTGAATTATATGAATTCCAGATGGAAGTTTTGGATATTGAACTGGAGCAACCAGCTATTATTGTTACCACCCGGCTTACAGGAAATTTCCCTGGTAAAAACCCGATTGACATACAAAACCATTTCAAATTAGCAGGCGATAAAATAATTGAGCTATCCCACAGTTGATTTTATAATGCATGTAATTAACAAATTTTCATTAAAATCATGTTCAATTAATAGCAATTTAACATTCACTAAAACTTTTGAGCATATTTATTGTCCCCTATCTGTACCCCTTTTTCTATTCAGTTAGTATGACAAATGAAAGCAAGCAGCCTACAGATAAAATAACCCAAAAAGAACTTACGTACATTGAAAAAGTATGGCATACGGTAGCCATTGTTGCGCTGTTGGTTGTAGTGATACTGATTGCCCGTGTTGCCTTCAATGTGTTGTTGATGGTGCTTGCCGGAATACTGATCTCCGTTTATTTTCACGGGCTTGGTGATTTAATTCAGCGAAACACTAAATGGAAACGCCGCATTTGCATGGCCATTTCTATAGGAGGCTCCTTTGCCATATTGGCAGTACTTTTTTGGATCATGGGAACCAAAATATCAAACCAGGTAGCTGTTTTGAGCGATACGCTGCCCCATACCATCAGCAACGCTAAAATAAAAATGGCCGAAACTCCAATTGGCAGAAAGATCCTGGAATACCTTGCATCTGATAACTCGGATGCATTAATGACTACTGCCAAATCATTCTTTAATACCAGTTTTGGTGTTTTGGGCGATATTTATATCATCCTGTTCCTTGCCATATTTTTCACCTCCAATCCTGATTTATACAAAGATGGGCTGATAAAATTGGTACCAGACAGCAAGAAACCCCTCGCCCGCCAGATATTTGACCGCATCAGCTATGCCCTTAAAGGCTGGTTAAAGGGCATGATGCTATCAATGGTACTGGTGTTTATTTTACTTTCTATAGGTTTAGGCATCATGAGTATCCCGGTAGCACTCGTTTTGGCATTGCTTACGGGCCTGCTTAAGCTTATACCAAATTTTGGTTCATTGGCAGCCATGATTCCGGGTGTGTTACTCGCTTTAACCATAAGTACAAATACGGCAATTATTGTAGCGCTGATTTATATGGTAACGCAAACAATTGTAAGCAATATTGTAACACCAATTATTCAAAATAAAATGATCAACCTGCCACCCGCGTTAACCATTTTAGCGCAGGTGCTTATGGGAACCTTATCTGGTGTTTTGGGTATCATACTGGCGGTGCCTTTATTAGCTATTGTGATGATACTGGTTGATGAGTTGTATGTTAAGAAAATAAACGAAACCGATACGCCTGTTACACCATAACTCAGCAAACTATAAACGCAGATGCTAAAATAAAAATGCGTTCCGTATCTCACCCCGGAACGCATGGTTACTAAATACGTAACATCAACTAAATCAAATTTCTCACGTTTGATTTATCTTCATAAAGAGCAGGCTTTAAAGCGCCAGGCGCTTTTTAATATTTTCGTTGTTATTAATTGGTTAAAACTCAAGGTTAATAACAAAGCTTTCACTTAAAAGTTCGTGCCAATCAAATAAATATTTAACACACAGCTACTTACCAAAAAATCACCCCAAAAACATCGTACGAAAACGTACAGCTATTGTGCGCACGTGGTACAAAAAAATCCCGGACCATTGCCCGGGATCTCTTATATCATCCTGTCGTTAATTAAAATTACACGCCCAGATCCTGCATAATTGCATCAATTTTAGCTTCCAATTGCTTATCGGTTTCAGCATAGGCCCCTTTACTGGCCAGTTTACCGTTTACACTGCAATAAAATTTGATCTTTGGCTCTGTACCTGATGGACGGGCAGAAATGATACTGCCATCCGCGGTAATAAACTGAAGAACGTCAGACGTTGGCAATTCAATAGCCGAAGTTGTATTGGTGTTCAGGTCGGTTTCTATCCTGTTTTCATAATCTTTCAAGGTAATAACCTTTGAGCCACCTAATGTAGCAGGAGGATTGTTCCTGAATTTTTCCATCATGGCCTTAATCTCTTCAGCTCCGGTTTTACCTTTTTTGGTGATCGAGATCAGTTTTTCTTTGTAGAAACCATATTGTACATAAGTATCTAAAAGGGCTTCAAATAAGCTGCTGCCCTTATCTTTATAATAAGCTGTCATTTCGGCAATAAACGCGCTTGATACAACAGCATCTTTATCTCTCACCAGTTCGCCTATCAGGTAACCATAACTTTCTTCACCGCCGCCGATAAAGGTTTGTTTGCCTTCAAATTTGGTCATCAACTCACCAATGTATTTAAAGCCGGTTAGGGTATTATAATAGGTTACGTTTTTAGCTTTAGCTATCTCTTCAATAAGGTTTGAAGTTACAATGGTTTTTACGATGTATTCTTTGCCGGTAAGTTTACCTTTTTCTTCCCATGCGCTCAGCAGGTAATTGATCAGCATACAGCCGGTTTGGTTACCGTTTAGCAGGATAAACTCATTATCGGTATTTTTTACAGCAATACCCACCCGGTCAGCATCTGGGTCTGTTGCCAGTACCAGGTCGGCATCAACTTCCTGCGCCTTTTTAAGGGCAAGCGTTAACGCTTCTTTTTCTTCGGGGTTTGGATACACTACAGTAGGAAAATTCCCATCGGGTGTAGTTTGCTCGTCAACCAGGATCACATTTTCAAAACCAAATCGCTTTAATGCCTGGGGCACCAAAGTAATTCCCGTACCGTGAATAGGTGAAAAAACGATCTTAAGGTCCTTTTGGCGATGGATAGCTTCCGGCGAAACAGAAAGCTCTGTGATCTTATCTAAATAAAGATTGTCTATTTCCTCACCTATCTCTTCAATATTGGCATCAACACGATTAAATTTTATATCATCTACACTGGCAATCTTAGCCACCTCATCCATTACAGCCTTATCATGAGGCGCAACAAACTGACCGCCATCGGCACCATAAGCTTTGTAGCCATTATATTCTTTTGGGTTATGAGAAGCGGTTAACATTACTCCGCTTTTGCAACCAAAATGGCGTACAGCAAAAGAAAGCTCTGGTGTTGGGCGCAGCGCTTTAAAAAAATAAACGTGAATATCATTAGCAGAAAACACCTCGGCAGTGATGTTCGAGAACAGATCGGCATTGTTACGGCTGTCATGAGCTATAGCTACCTTAACCTTTTCGCCCGGATACGTTTTCTTTAGGTAATTAGCTAATCCCTGGGTAGCAGCGCCAATAGTGTACTTATTAATACGGTTTGATCCTGGCCCCATGGTTCCGCGCAAACCGCCGGTTCCAAACTCCAAATCGCGATAAAACGAATCCGTTAATTCGGTATATGCTTTTTGATCAAGTAACGTCTGAATTTCCTGTTTAACATCGGCATCATAATTTCCCTGAAGCCAGGTGTTCACTTTTTGAAGAATTGATGGGTCTAAGTCTTGCATTTTTAAATAGATTATTGGTAAACCTGTACTGTAACAAATATGGTAATAAAATGTGTTTTTAAAAGTGCAATAAAAAAACTGCAACGCTTAAAATATAAATACCATTTAATGTTGCTAAATGTAACATTTTCTGCAATTATCTATAATTATAAAAATTGCCAACAGTTAATTAATCGCATTTGCCCTGTTATTGTCCATACATAATTATTATTTTACAGGCTAAACCAGATGCCGTATAGTGAGGTTTGTAAAGCGAATGTCATCATCAATAAAAAACAAAAAATAATTTTGAAACGATCGTTTCAAAATGTTTATCTTTGACCTATCAAAACAAAAACAACAACATAAAAAAAATAAAACAATGAGTAATTTAACAAACAAAGTTGCCGTAGTTACAGGTGGTAATAGCGGTATAGGATATGCAACAGCTAAAGAATTAGCATCAAAAGGTGCACAGGTAGTTATCACCGGCAGGAATGCAGCAGCAGTAAGCAAAGCAGCAGAAGAGTTGGGCGTAACCGGCATCGTATCTGATCAGGCTAAATTAGACCAGATTGATAACCTTGTTACCGAAGTTAAAGATCAATTTGGTAAAGTGGATATCCTGTTCCTGAATGCTGGTGTAGCCTTATTTAGCTCTGTAGCCACTGCAACTGAAGAACACTATGATACCATCATGAATTTAAATGTAAAAGGTGTTTACTTCACTGTTCAAAAATTTCTGCCAATAATAAACGATGGTGGTTCTATTATTTTTAACACATCTGTAAATGCCGCTTTGGGTGTGCCCGATAGCAGCGTATATGCAGCCAGCAAAGCAGCTTTATTATCGCTTAACAAAGTATTGGCAAGTGAACTTGCAAGCCGCAAGATACGTGTAAACGCAATTTCTCCCGGCCCGGTTGAAACCCCACTTTACGGTAAATTAGGTTTATCAGAAGAAGAAGTAAGTGGCTTTGGTAGCTTATTAGGTAAGAAGATTTTATTAAACCGTTTTGCTAAATCAGAAGAAATTGCCAACGCAGTTAGATTCTTAGCTTCTGACGATGCTTCATTTATTACCGGTACCGAACTTACTGTTGATGGCGGCTTAACTGTAAACGCCGTTATCTATTAATTAATAGTTTGCTATTTTATTTATACCGATTTGGAACGTTTGTTTCAAATCGGTAATTTTGTATAAGAGAGATTTATTATGGCCCGGAAAAAAGAATTTGATGAGGATGAACTGCTTGATAAAGCGCTTTCATTATTTTGGGACAAAGGCTACCATGCCACATCCGCTCAGGATCTGGTAGATAGGTTAGGCATAAACCGCTCAAGCCTTTATAATACTTACACTGATAAAAAAACGCTTTTTGCGAAATCACTAAGACAATATCAATCAAAAAATACCAATGCAGTACTTTCACTGATTAACAATGCCGATAACGCCGAAGAAGTAATAACACAGATCCTTTATGCTGTTATTAAAGAAAGCGAAGAAGATACATTGGCAAAGGGCTGCTTTATGGTGAACACCGCTGTTGAGCTATCCAGTCACGATAAGGAAATTGCCCATTTAGTGACTGAGAATAACCTGAGCGTGGAAAATGCCCTTGCCAAAACAATTGAAAAAGGCCAGCGTGACGGTCAGTTTAAAACAGCAATTGATTCAAGGGCTTTGGCAAGGTTTATATTCAGCACCATCAGCGGCTTAAGAGTGGCGGCCCGGGCGGGGGCCGATAGGAAAGTACTGGAAGATATTGTGACCGTGGCTTTATCTGCCCTACGTTAAGTTTGCCGAACGATCTCTTAGCTTTTCACCTTCCGCATTAAGCCTTTAGCATTTATATTACCTTTGCAGCCGATGGACTATTTTAAAAAGCTGCTTGATCTGCTGAACAAAGAGAAAGATGAAGACCGCAACACTTATCTAAAGCTAACAGAAAACACTTCGGCAGCCGACCGCCGGGCGCAGGGCCTTAGCTGGTACCCTATCGCTATCAGGAACACAGAACCTGGCCGGGGCGACTATCTGAGTGTTGAAGTTGAACGAACTACCCATCAAGACCTATCGCACCAGCTTAGGTTTGGTATACCAGCTGCCTTATTTTCCAATCACGACCCTAAAAAAGATCGCGTAGAAGGCCTCATCACCTACCAGGGCGGCAACAGACTCAAGATCACTTTATATACCGATGAATTGCCCGATTGGAGTCGGGATGGTAAACTGGGTATCGACTTGCTGTTTGATAACAACAGTTATGACGAAATGCTGAAAGCCATTAAACAGGCAGCTATTTTAAACGCAAAACCAGACGAAGGCAGGTTAGTAAAAATTCTTACCGGTAAAACCGCTGCTATTTTTGCAGACGATGTTATCCCCGTCCCTATATCCCGTTTAAACATTTCGCAGTTGGCGGCAGTTAACAAAATTGTTGCAGCACAGGACCTGGCCATTGTTCACGGCCCGCCCGGTACAGGCAAAACCACTACATTGGTACAGGCCATCAATCTATTGACTAAGCAAACCCAAAAACAAATACTGGTAGTTGCCGCCAGTAATACTGCTGTTGACCTTTTAAGCGAGAAACTGGCAGACGAAGGATTAAACGTTTTAAGGATAGGTAACCCCAATCGTGTTTCTGAAAAGCTGGTGGCTTTAACGCTCGATAGCAAAATGACCGCGCATGCTGATAATAAGTTGATCCGCACCTTAAAAAAGCAGGCCAGCGCGTATAAAGATATGGCCCATAAGTACAAGCGCAGCTTTGGAAAATCTGAACGTGACCAACGAAAGGCGCTATTTAATGAAGCGCACAAGATCATGAAAGATGTAACTCTCGCAGAGCAGCACATCATTGATGATTTGGTAAGTAAAGCGCAAGTGATTACGGCAACACTGGTGGGCTCCAATCATTATACTATAAGGGATGTAAAATTTGATACCGTTGTGATAGATGAGGCTGGGCAGGCTCTTGAACCTGCCACCTGGATCCCGATCCTTAAAGCTCAAAAGGTAATTTTAGCGGGAGATCATTTACAGCTCCCGCCTACCATCAAATCAACCGAGGCGGCTAAAGCGGGCTTAAGAATTACCCTGCTTGAGAAATGCGTGGCCCTCCATCCCGAAGCAGTTGTTTTGTTGGATGTTCAATACCGCATGAATGAAGCTATTATGGGCTTCTCTTCAAGAGAATTTTATGAAGATAAATTAAAGGCGCATGCATCAGTAGCTAACCGTTTACTTTTTAACGGAGATATTCCGGTTACTTTTATTGATACTGCCGGCGCCGGTTTTGAAGAACAACAGGCAGGCACCAGTACTTTTAATGCTGATGAGGCAGCTTTATTATTTAAACATTTAAACAGGCTGATAACAGCAATTGATCCCACCGTTAAATTTCCGAGCGTTGCCATTATATCACCTTATAAAGAACAGATTAGGATACTGAAAGAGCAATTACTGAATAATCCCGACTTATTACCACATGCCGATGATATCTCCATTAATACCATAGATAGTTTCCAGGGACAGGAGCGTGACGTGGTTTACATCAGCCTTACCCGTAGCAATTCTGATGGCGAAATCGGTTTCCTGTCAGATATACGCCGCATGAACGTAGCCATGACCCGCGCACGTAAAAAATTGGTAGTTATTGGCGATAGCGCAACCCTTACCAGGTTAAAATTTTATGCTGATTTTGTTGACCATGCCGAAAAACTGGGCGGATACCAGAGTGCCTGGGAATACTCCGGAGATTAAAGATTATTCAAATCGTTCAGGATAACAAAAGCCTTTTTAAGAAATATTTCATAGTTAATTGCAAAATCCGGTGGCCTCTGAAGGAGAAAGTGACGCAACAAAAATGGCTGTCATCCTGAGCCTGTCGAAGGATAGCGGGCAAAGGCCTCTCCGCGCGAGTCTTCGACAGGCTCAGACTAACAGGCCCACACTCCTCAAAATCCAATATGTCATAGGTAGTTTTAAAATCCGGAGGACCCTGAAGGGGAAATGACGTTTAGAAAGGTTTGTCATCCTGAGGAACGAAGGATCTATTTGCAAACTGTACAGGGCGAAGAAACATGGTGAAGAGTAGATCCTTCGTTCCTCAGGATGACAAAAGAGGTTTTAGCAAATACGCCATAGGTAGGCACGAAGTAACGACAATCTGTTTATTTATTTTAGAGAACCTCTCGGAGGCAGTAAAAAAATCAGGTAATTGTTTATAGCTTTATTCACCAATTATTACCTGATGTGCCTAAGGGGTGTTATCCTTCTTATTTTCCTGCTAAGTGCTGCTGTGGCTTATTCGCAATGCTCAAAAAGTTCGGGAGTACCCGTTTTTAATGAAACATTCGGATCTGGCGATGACGAAATTGGTCCGCCCCTGCAAGATGGCATAACAGATTACAGGTATGGTGCAGGGATATGCCCGGAAGACGACTTCTACTCCATTGTTAACCACACAGCAGGTTGTTACGGCCTATGGCATACGGTAACAGATCATACTGGAAATACTGGCGGTTATTTTATGATTTATGGTATGAAACGTGCAGCCGGCGACTTTTTTGTACAAAAGGTTAATGGTTTATGTGATGGAACAACTTACCAGTTTGCCGCCTATGTGTTAAACATGTTTGCGGCTCAAGGTGGTCTTGAGCCGGCTATTACCATCACCATTGAAACCACCGGCGGAACGGTTTTAAAAAGTTATAGTACAGGGCCAATAGTTGTAACAGACCCGGTTAAATGGCTCAAAACCGGGTTTAATTTCAAAACCTCGCCCGGCATGTCTACCGTTGTAATAAGGATGCACAACGATGTTCCCGGGGGATACGGAAACGACCTGGCTTTAGATGATATTACTATTACACCGGCAGGCCCTGTAACTACAATAGGTATAGATGGTGTTACCGGTGATACATTTGAAAATTCGTGCTATAAAGGCAACATTAGCCTTAATTCAAAAGTGGAGGACTGTTATGTGAAGAACGCCTATCAATGGCAAATTTCGGCAGATAAAACTAGCTGGGTAAATATACAGGGCGCAACCAATCCAGATTACCAATTTATCCCGCCGGGAGCAGGCACCTCTTTTTTGCGGTTAAATGTGGTGGAAGATAACAATAATGGTAATTGCAGCAGTACCAACTCAAATGTAATAACCATTACTTATCATGTATATGATCCCCCTAAAACCAACAATATTTCCGCTACTATCTGTCCTGCAGATTTCTACACGTTACCCTCGGGTAGAGTTATAAATTCCACAGGCCAATACAGCGATACTTTACGCAACAACCAAGGCTGCGATGACATTATTACTAATTTAAATTTAACAGTACACAACAAGCCAAACCTTGGCACCGACCTGGTTTTATGCCTGGGCGATTCCGTAATATTAAACCCTGGCATATTTACTCAATATTTATGGCAGGATGGCAGCACAAACCCTACCTATTTAGTTAAAACCGGCGGTACTTACCAGGTAAAAGTTACCGATGAATATGGCTGCGAAACTTCTGATACCGTTAATATTAAGAAAAATTCCTGTTCAACATTAAAACCTCCAAATACATTTAGCCCAAACAATGATGGTACTAATGATACCTGGGTTATTAAAGATCTTCAATATTTCCCCGGTTGTAAAGTTTTTGTTTATTCGCGATGGGGCGGCCTGCTATTTAAAAGCATCGGATATACACAGCCTTGGGATGGCAGGTATAACGGTAAAAACCTGCCGGCAGGCACTTATTACTACATCATCAATTTGAGTAACAACTCGCCGCCTATTTCGGGATACGTAGTTATAATCAGGTAGCATCTATCTAAAAAAATATAGCTTAATCTTATATCAATTACCGGCAGGCACGACTAAATAAACACAAAGAATTGATAATCAACAACAAATACACCCTCTTGCTATTTTAAGAAATACGCCCAGAACACTAATAATCAGCATCCTGGGCGTTCCAGGTGTATCAATCGTTTCATGCGTTCCAGTGGAACACTTGCCCGCGATGTTAAACTGATGCCGTAACGGCCTTCATTTTCCTTAATGCTGTTTTTGCCACCTGCAATGCATCCTGTGCATAATAGCTTTTGTTAAATACCTCGAAAGATATAATTAAAGGTTTATCGGGATGTTTGGCAAGTTGCAATATTTGCTTTACCGGAGCAATGCCATCACCCACATATACCCTATCCGGTTCCGAGATCTTTTCCGGACTAATACCGGCCGGGTAATCATTTACGTGTAAGATATCTAATGCCGGCTTACCTACAAATGCTAAACTCTCCACAGGCGACTGCCCCTTATAAACGTGGAATACATCCAACAAAATCCGAGCATCCGCATCGCAGCAGGCAGCAACCACATATAGTACCTGGCTCACCTGTTTCAGATTTACAGAACCTCCCCACATTTCTAACTGGGGGATAACACCGCTTTGCTTGCCCATTTTTAGTATAGCACTATAACGCTCGGCAATAGTATCCAGGCCTATTAATGGTAACTTTGTAGCGCCGGCAGGCGGGGCAGCTATGCGCGGGCAACCAATTTTGGCCAGCATATCCATATCTGCCTGTAACTGAACAACGGCTTTCTGCCGAACGGCATCGTCATCAACTATCCAGGGGGCAAACCCTATAGCATCCTCTACTTTAAGTCCCAGGCCGTCTATGATCTTTTTTGCCTCGGATAATGAACCGCCGTTTTGCAGGTAGGTTTGCAGCGTATCCAGCCAAATCTCCACTGAGGTAAAACCTGCCTTTGCCGCTACTTCAAGTTCTTTCACAAAACCCAGGTTATGTCCCCGGATGGTGCTCATATTTAGCGAATACACAAAGCCATTATCGTTTTTCTTTTCCACCTTAATTGCCGCCGAAACAGGATCTCCCAAAACTGCCGCACCTGCTGCTAAACCAATTGTTTTTAACACCTGTCGTCTGTTTAATCCCTCAGCCATCTCTAATATTTTAAACTTTTGATATAAGCTATAGTGACAGGCATCTGGGTAGCATATGATGGACTTTCATCCTCAATAAAATAGTGTTTAACACCAGCTTTTCTTGCTGCCTTTAAAACTTCAGGAATGTTAATTTGCCCGGTGCCCAGGGCTACATCATTTTTGGTATCTGTTCCCCCGGTTAAATCATTAGCCACACCCTTACGGATATCTTTCAGGTGCATTAGTTTTATACGGTTTGGATACTTATTGATCAGCTTAGCCGGATCCTGCCCGCCATGGAACGACCATAGCAGGTCAATCTCGAAGGATACATACTTAGGATTGGTGTTTTTCGCGATGTAATCAAACAGCGTACCATCCTCATAAGCCCCAAATTCGTAACCATGGTTATGATAACAAAATGTAAGTCCGGCTTCCGAGAGGATCTGCCCTACCCTGTTAAAATCAGCCACAGCTTTTTTGGCATCTTCAAGCGTAAACTCTTTGCCATGAGGTATCCAGGCCACCATCACATAGTTAGCACCCAGAATTTTTGCCTGCTTGATAACATCGCCGGGACTTTTAACAATATCATCATAACCTGTACCAATGGATGGGATAGTTATGCCGCGCTCATTACAGAGTTTCCTGAATTCTTCGGGCGGCATTCCTTTGGGCTCCTGGCCCTCCATTTCGGTTATGCCCATTGATTTAATAGTATCGAGCACAGCAATCGTAGCTTTAGGCATGCTGCTGCGAAAGGTATAAGCTTGTACACCAACCGGCGCAACAAAAACCGGTTTGCCGCTTTGAGCGAAAGTTTGTGTTGATAGCAAACCCATTGCTAAACAAACACTTGTAACTACTGCTATTTTCTTCATAAAGGAGTTTATTTAATTATCTAATTTATTGATCAAACCTAATATCGCTTAGCTTAAGGATCCCGTCGTTTGGTTTGGTACGTTTAATAGCAAATATGAATACATTATGTTTGCCGGTAACGGGTTTCTGCACGTCAGCACTTAACCACGCCAGTTTGTCCCAGCTGCCTGTATCGCCATAAGCTGTTGAGCAAATAACCGGCCCGGCTTGTGAATCCATACGTGCCTCAATTTCGCCATCAATCTCCTTTGATGCATATTGGAAACTGAACTTTCTAATATTCGTCAGATCCACATCTTTAAACAACACAAATGATTTGTGATTACCCAATGAAAGATCATTTCCATAACGGTTAAAACCTTTCAAATCATCAGCATAAACAGCTTTAACATCAGCATTGCGTAATGTAACCACATCGGTACCAGTTAGCGGACCAACAATTTTACCACCTTTGTCGGTATAAGATGCCAAAATGGTGTACTGTCCGCGTGGCTCGGTATCATTAAATTTCGGGTTCAGGGCGCCGTTCAAAGGCAAAGGCATTACTTTGCCCTTCTTATCGGTTAAAGAGAATATATACTTTACAATCTCCTTGGTATCAGCATTTGACAGCTGTGGGTGCGCGCTCATCACATGCTCGGTTCCCCAGCTGCCTGCACCACCGGCAATTATTTTTTTGGATAGTTTATCGGTAGAACCTTTTTGTGCTTTATACCGGTTCGCAATGGCAGTAAAGCTTGGGCCAACAGCCAGTTTATTGATTGTATGGCATGATTTACAGTCGCTGGATGCCATTAATGCCTTACCCGGATAGCTGATTTCTGTAGCAGATAACGCTGCCAGGTTTTGTGCGGTTTTACCATCGGTGGATGGCTGCGGGTTATACATGTAAAATAATTTCACCCGCTTAGGATCAATCTTTCCATCCTCTTTATCCTTCACTACTACACGATACTTAAAAGGCTTACCATTCCAGATGAATGATTTATTATCGGCACTGGCAATAGTTACAACGGGCCTGGTATTACCAACTCTTACCATTACGGTATCTCTGCCTGTTAATCCACTTTTATCTGTAACCTTTAGTATGGCTTTGTATACGCCGGGCTTAGTATAAACATAGCTTCCCGAAGCGGTTGTTGCACCTACTGTTTTACCATCAAACAACCATTGATAAGTTATTGCGTCATCATCATCCAGATCTTTACTGTTTTGACTATTGAAGCTCACGCTAAGCGGAGCCTGGCCCGAAATCTCTTTTTTAACAGGCATTTCCTTTAACTCAGCTGTCAAATATTTGGTGTGCTGATAGTACGACTGCATAGCAGTATCTGTAATACCTGCTTTGGCTATGGGTGCGCGGTTACCTGTATTGTATTCAATTTTCACAAGGCGGGCGTCTTCATTCTGTGCACCGTATACAGAACCATACTCCAGCATATATAATACGCCATCAGGACCAAATTCCATATCAATTGGTCTTCTGAAATCGCCGTTGGCCGGCATAAAAGCTTCATTACGCAGATAATTCTCGTCTTTATCAAACTTTAGGTTGATAACCCAGTTGCGCATCCAATCGGCCATAAATAAGGTACCGCTGTAATACTCGGGAAACTTGTTGGGGTTTTTAACACTGGCGTCATACTCATAAAAACCGCCGCCTATGGCGCATCTTCCGCCCATGCCCAATTCTGGAAATTCATCCGATGCAGCATAAGGATACCAGATCATCGCCGGTGTAGCGGGTGGCAGTACATTTAAACCGGTATTATTTGGCGAGTTATTTACAGGAGCCTTGGGATCAAAATTCGGTCCTGGTGTATTGGTCACAAAATCCCAGTGAGAATAAGCAAAGTTATTGCCGACAAAATATGGCCAGCCAAAATTACCGGCCTTGCGTGCCTGGTTAAATTCATCGTACCCACGCGGTCCGCGCGGGGAGTCTTTACCTGCGTCAGGTCCTACTTCGCCCCAGTATAGCACCGAGGTTACCGGGTTTACGGCTATACGGTAAGGATTACGGCAGCCCATTACATAAATCTCCGGCTTGGTTTTAGCCGTACCTTTAGGGAAAAGGTTACCTTCGGGTATAGTATAGGTACCGTCAGCCTCCGGGTGAATCCTTAATATCTTTCCTTTAAAATCGTTTGTGTTGCCCGCGCTGCGCTGCGCATCTAAACTGTAATGTTCCGTTCCGGGGCGTTCATCCAAAGGAGCATATCCATCTGCAGGAAACGGACTTGAACTATCACCAGTTGATAGGTATAAGTTACCATTTTTATCCCAGGCCAATGAGCCCCCATGATGAGCACCGCTCACTTTTTGAACAGGAACTTTCAATAATATCTTTTCAGATTTCAGGTCGAGCACATTTAACGGACTTAATTTAAAACGGGACAGCTGAAAGTTAAGTGGCTCAATAGTTTGCCCGGCGGGCATGTAATAAATATAAACAAACTGGTTGCTTTCAAATTTAGGATCGAGCGTTAAACCAATAACGCCGGTGCCTCCCTCATACGTAATTGGAAATTTATGGATCACTTTGAACTGACCTGTACGGGTATTAAATACAGAAAAGTTGCCCATTAGCTGGGTAAAAAACACACGACCGTCCTTAGCTGTTGCCAGTTCCATTGGTGAAGCAATATTGCTAACCAACACTGTTTTTATAAAGCGTGTTTGATCTGGAGATACTTTTGAATAGGATTTGCCATAATCCATTGGCTTGCCATTGCCCATGGCATAACGGATACCGCCAAGTAACTGCCCCAAAAACAATGGATCGCTGTAACTTTCGTCGGTATGGCCGCAGCCGGTGTAGAAAGAACGACCACCATCAAACTCATGAAACCAGGTTATGGGATGGCTTGTTCCATTGGTACCACCATCATAGGTATTTTCATCCAAACTGGCCAGCACATGTATGCCGCTATAGATGGATTTATAATTATACCATTCGTCGGTACGCTCCCACCTTGCCGGCAGATTAGCTGTAATAGGGTTTGTCCTATCGGTAACATCTATAGTTGCCTTCCGAATATTTGAGTTATTGGGATGGCTTGAAAAATAGGCGCCTACCAGTTTACCATACCATGGCCAATCATATTCCGTATCGGCTGCGGAATGCACGCCCGCATAACCGCCCCCTGCCTGGATGTACCGTTCAAAAGCAGCCTGCTGTTCGGCATTGAGTACATTGCCGGTTGTACATTGAAATATTACGGCATCGTACTTCTTTAAATTGTTATCTGTAAAGGCATTTGCATTGGTGGTGGTATCCACCTCAAAATTATTCTCTTTCCCCAACTTTTGAATAGCAGCAATACCAAAAGGAATACAGGAGTGATGCCAGCCTAATGTTTTTGAAAAAACAAGAACATGCTGCGTTGGCACTGGTTTTTTAAATGAATACAGCCCAAAGCTGAGCCCAATCAATAAAATACAGGTGAGTTTTAATTTTAATGACATTATTTGAGAGATTTAGTTGATGTTCTGCTTATTCCCAATCAATCTGCTAAAGCAACGCGTCCTTTCAAAAATTCAACCCAAAACAGGATTAAGCCTTGATGATAAAAACGTATTATGTAATGGCAAAAAAGTACCGGCGAACTAATTGGTTAATACAATATTAGCATTTATAACTAATCAGAGTTTAATAAATACACGCTTATTTTTACCACCAAATGCATTGTAAGTAAATTGTTACCCTAAGCACTTTATATCTTTTAAAGAAAAGAGTCGTAAATAGATCTGCGATTGTCGCAAGTCGCCATTTATTATTTTATTAACCAATGGTATATTTGATTATGCAAAACTTGCTTAACCGCTTTATTAAAACCACTGCTTTTATCCTGATAGCTATGACAACAGTTAATAAAACCCAGGGCCAGGAAACGGGCCGCTATGCCAATGTAAATGGCATAAAAATGTATTACGAGATTCATGGCAGCGGTCAGCCATTGGTGTTGATCCATGGCGGTGGATCAACTATAACCACTTCTTTTGGAAAAATACTGCCAATGCTATCCAAAACACACCAGGTTATAGCAGTAGAGCTTCAGGCTCATGGGCATACAACTGACCGGGACGCCCCTGTGAGCTTTGAGCAGGATGCGGATGATGTGGCCGAACTGCTTAAACAACTGAATGTTACCGGTGCCGATATTTTGGGTTTCAGCAATGGGGGTAATACAGCCATGCAAATAGCTATCAGGCATCCGGAACGGGTACGCAAACTTGTTTTGGCGTCGGCATTTTACAGGCGTGAAGGGATGTATTCCTGGCTTTGGGAAGGCATGAAACATGCCAAACTGGAAAATATGCCCAGGATATACCAGGAAGTATATTTAAGTATCCCCGGTAATACCCAGGCTGGGCTGCAAAACATGCACGATAAAGACGCCAAAAGGATGCAAACTTTTAAGGATTGGGAAAGCGATGTTATTAAATCGATACAAGCCCCCGCTTTAATAGTTATCGGAGATGAGGACGTTGTTCGTCCTGAGCATGCTGTTGAAATGTATCGTTTGCTGCCTCATGGTCGTTTGTCTATATTTCCAGATAACCATGGTAGCTATATGGGCGAGATCATGTCGCCTAACGCCGACAGTAAAGTACCGGAGTTATTTGTTGCTATGCTGAATGAATATTTGGCGGCACCGATGCCCAGGGTTAAGTAAAGCATTATTTCATTTTAGTATTTAGCTTAAAAAACATAAGTTTGATGTTTATATAAATCATTTATACTTAATGAGCCAGGTAAGCGACCTATCAACCGTTCCATCATTTATACGTAATACCGTTGCCAATATCCATCCGGAAAGTCACACTTTTATGATTCATAAAGTAAAAGACAACTGGGTAGAGATCACTTACGGCGAAGCCTTAGAAAAAATTGATGCTATATCTGCATGGATGCTCAGTCTGGGGATACAAAAAGGCGACCGGCTTTCACTCATTATCGAGAACGGGCCAAACTATGTTTACTACGACCAGGCCCTGCAGCAGATAGGTGCCGTTAATGCCTCTATATATCCAACCCTTACCGAGAATGAGATTGAATATATCCTGAATGATTCTGGCGCAAAAACTGTTATTGTTGGTAATCCCTTCCTTTTTCGTAAGGTGCTTAAAATAGCTAATAACTGCACTGCGCTCATTCGCATTATTCCGGCTTTTGATGATTTTGAAAAGTTTAGCGATAAGCTGAACCTTAACGCCGGTGTTATTGGGTTTGACCAGGTAATTAGCGAAGGGCTGGTATTAGTTGAACAATATCGCCAGGCTATTAATGCAGCCCGTGAAGCCATTTTACCAACCGATCTATCCTGCCTTATTTATACATCGGGTACCACCGGTATACCTAAGGGGGTGATGCTTACCCATTACAACCTTACCCAAAATGCTTTAAACAGTGTTATCCAGATTCCTTTTGTAACAAAGGATGATCGTTTCCTGTCATTCCTGCCCTTATCTCATGTTTTTGAGCGTACCATATATCATATTGCTATTTTAAAGGGTTCACAAATTGCATTTGCGCAAAGTTTAGAGTTATTAGCCAAAAACATGGCCGAGGTTAAGCCGACCATTTTATGCTGTGTACCGCGCCTGCTTGAACGCATTCATGACAAAGCTATAAAAAGTGGAACATCTGCCGGCGGCCTCAAAACCAAAATATTTTTGTGGGCGTTTGAGATTGGCAAAAAAGTGCGATTAGTGCAGGAAGCCGGTAAAAAACCAGGGCCTGTTTTAAAAACCCAGCATGCTATAGCTGAAAAACTGGTATTTAGTAAGATTAAGGAAAAAACCGGCGGCAAATTACAATTCATGGTATCTGGTGGAGGTGCGCTGCCTAAAAATATTGGTGAGTTTTTTGGCGATCTGGGTATTGTGATCTTGGAAGGTTTTGGACTAACAGAAACATCACCTGTGATGGCTGTTACGGAGCGCCATAGGGTAATTTATGGCACCGTAGGCCGTATTATTCCGGGTATCGAGGTTGGTATTCAGGATGTTGAAACCAAAAAGATATACACCATACAAAATCACGATAATTTCAAAGAAGATCTGATAACCGAAGAAGGCGAAATCATCGTTCGCGGCCATTGCGTAATGAAGGGTTACTGGAACAAACCCGAAGAAACTGCCACGGTAATTGACGCCGATGCCTGGTTCCATACAGGGGATATTGGCCGGTTTTTCCGCGGCAACCTGCAAATCACCGACCGCCTCAAAAATATGCTGGTGAATGCCTATGGCAAAAACATCTACCCCACCCCGGTTGAAAACACGTACCTAAAAAGTCCTAAAATTGAGCAGGTGTTTTTAGTGGGCGATAAACGTGAATACATTGCAGCTATTATAGTGCCCGGCAAAGAAACCCTTCAGGAAACCTTTGGCCTCAAAAATGAGTTTTTTGAACGACCGGAAGTATTCATTGAAGATAAAGAGATTGTTGACTGGATTGGCCAGGATATTCGTAAACTGAGTAACGAACTTGCCAAATTTGAACGTGTAAAATCATTCAAAATAAAACGCAATCCTTTTAGTATGGAAGAAGGTGAAATTACCCCTACCATGAAAGCCAAACGTAAAGTGATAGAAAAGAAATACGCGGCCGATATAGACGAGTTGTATGCCGGAGAAGCGGATACAGAAGATTGATTAATAATAGTTTTAAATATTAACAGGAGGCACATTACATGTGTCTCTTTTTGTTTGCATATAGCGCATTGATTCGTCACTAAAGAAAACTTCCTTTATTTCATCGAACATTTTACTAACTTTGTTAGCATGAAACGATCTGGCAGTGCTGACTTACCTTTACACTATGGCTATGTGCCGCAGTGGCTGGCTGAGCGCATGGCAAAGTTAGGCCTGGCCATTGTGGAAAATATAGTGATTGATTATGGCAAGGATGAAGTATTACGCCGTTTAAGCGATCCTTTCTGGTTTCAAAGCTTAGGTGCTGTTATGGGAATGGACTGGCATTCCTCTGGCATTACTACCTCAGTTATGGGCGCTTTGAAGCGGGCTATCAATCCACATAGCCGCGAGCTGGGTATTTACATTTGTGGCGGCAAAGGCAAACATTCTAAACAAACCCCGGCCGAGCTGTTAAAGATCAGCGAATCAACCGGGCTCGACGGTAACTACCTTGTTAAGTGCAGTAAACTAAGTGCTAAGGTTGATAACACCGCCATACAGGATGGTTTCCAGTTATATACCCATAATTTTATTTTGAGCGATACCGGCAAATGGGCGGTTGTACAACAAGGTATGAGCGATGCCAGCAGTACCGCCCGGCGCTATCACTGGCATTCGGAACAACTTACTTCTTTCGTAGATGATCCGCATACTTCTATCTACGGTAAAAATACAGGGCTGATATTGAACATGACAGATAAGCTTGCGGATACTTCAAGAAACGGTGTAATGCAGATAGCCGCCGAAAATCCGGAGCTGATGATCAGGGAAATCAGCAAACTGGTTATGCGCAATCATCACGACGTGAAAGCTAAAGACGTGGATTTAAAAAGATTGGGTGCTGTACTTTGGCTGGCTCATGAAAAACAGCCCGCCGATTTTGAAGACCTGTTATTGTTACAAGGTTTAGGTCCGCGCACTTTACAATCGCTGGCTTTGGTGAGCGAAGTGATCCACGGAACGCCATCGCGATTTAAAGACCCGGCAAGGTTTTCTTTTGCGCACGGCGGCAAGGATGGTCATCCATTCCCTGTACCTATCACCGTTTATGATGAAACTATCAGTACGCTGCAAAACGCTGTATATAAGTCGAAACTGGGCGTATCCGAAAAGAACGAGGCTATTAAACGCTTACACAAAATTGCAGAGAATGCTGAAAAAGACTTTACCCCAAATGCAAATTTTGACCAAGTTATAGCCAAAGAACGCGACGACTCCTGGAAATACGGTGGCAGAACTGTGATGGGTAAAGCAAAACCGCCAATACAGCAGCAATTGAAGCTATTTTAAATTATCACTGATTGTTTTGGCCGAATCAAGATGAGCCTGTAATAACGATATACCTTTCTTCGCAAATTCCACCACATTTAAACTTTTTGCCTGTGTGGCGGCTTTAAAATGGTTCATTTCCTGCTCGTCCTGGGCTATAATTATCTCTAAATAAGCCTTGTCAAACTCAGCGGATTTCTTTTGCTCTAAGTCAGCAATTATTTGCTGATGGATGGCATTAAGCTTATCGGTAACCTTAACTGAATCATCGGCCTGTAATTGTTTCAACTCATCGGTCAGCCTGGTATGATCATCAATCATGGTTTTGGCAAACTGAATAACCCGCTGATTTTTCGAGTTTGATATAGCCAACCCCGAGGCTTTTACGGCCATTAAACTTTCTTCTGTACTGTTTTTCAGGAAAAGCGAAACACTGTCATCAACTAAAGCTTTATCGTTGTAATTATTCGCGCGTTTGTTACTCTGGCATGATTGTACTAAAACAATGGCGACCAAACCAAATACAAGGTATATTATTTGCTTCATTTATAAATCGATTATACTACGGTTCAGGTTTAACAAAAAAACTGCAAACTGGTTTCCCAAGCACCGTAATTAAGTTGATCAATAATGATGTATGTTTTTTACAATTACCTTAAATCACAATTTCCTTAAACAAAAAACCACTTTGCCATACCCTGAAAGGGCATCACAAAGTGGTTATATCTAAAACAGATAGAGGGTTCTATTTAAAACACCTGGTCAAACTGGTTAACGGCATCCTTGCTTTCCAGCACAGAGTGGCCCATCAAAAATTCATCTACCTTACGAGCAGTTTCGCGGCCTTCTGATATAGCCCAAACAACCAGCGATTGGCCGCGGCGCATATCGCCTGCTGCAAATACTTTGCTTACATTGGTACGGTAAACACCTTCTTTAGCTTTAACGTTCTTACGTTCGTCAAGTTCAACACCCAATTGGGCTAATAAACCTGCAGGCTGAGGATATAAGAAACCCATTGCAAGGAATACTCTTTGACAAGGTATTTCGCGCTCCGAACCTTCAACAACATTAAACTTTAAAGGGCGGCCCATAACATCCTGCTCCCAGGACACATCAACAACTTTTAATGCTCTTAAATTACCATTTTCATCGCCTAAAAACTCCAGTGTATTAACGCCCCAAAAACGCTCTGCGCCTTCCTCGTGCGAACTGGTAGTTTTCATCACCATAGGGTATGTTGGCCATGGCATGTGTTGTGTACGCTCTGCCGGTGGTTGGTACATTACCTCAAACTGCTTGATAGATTTTGCACCCTGGCGATTTGAAGTACCTACACAGTCGCTGCCGGTATCACCACCACCAATTACTACAACATCTTTATCTGTAGCTAAAATATCTTCTGCATCTACACTAATATTGCTTACACGCTTGTTTTGCTGTTTCAAAAAGTCCATAGCAAAATGGATTCCTTTTAATTCCCTGCCGGGAATCATAAGGTTACGTGGTACAGTTGAGCCACCTGCCAATACTACAGCATCATTGCTACGCAACAGATCATCAGCGGCTACATTTACACCAACTTCGCTGTTGAGTTTAAATACAATGCCATCTTTTTCCATCACCTCGATACGACGCTCAACAACATTTTTCTCCAATTTAAAATCGGGAATACCATAGCGTAATAAACCACCTGGTTTATCATCGCGCTCATAAACGGTTACGGCATGACCAGCCTTCACCAATTGAGCTGCTGCTGCCAATCCGGCAGGACCAGAGCCTATTACAGCTACCTTTTTGCCAGATTTTACTAATGGTGCTGTTGGCTTAACCAGGTTATTCTTATAAGCTATCTCAATAATATGTTTTTCAATTTCCTCGATAGCTACGGCTGGCTTGTTGATACCTAAAACACAAGCAGATTCGCAGGGTGCAGGGCATATACGGCCTGTAAACTCAGGGAAGTTATTAGTTGATGATAAAATATGGTAAGCCTCTTCCCAGTTTTTACGATATACAGCATCGTTAAACTCCGGAATAATATTACCCAGCGGGCATCCCGAATGGCAAAAGGGGATACCGCAATTCATACACCTGGCCGATTGCTGATTTAGCTTTTCGTCGGTATATAAATTAACAAACTCATTATAGTTCTTTACGCGTTCAGCAGCGGGAACCTTGGTTGGTAATTCCCTGTTAAACTCCTGAAATCCTGTTGGTTTTCCCATTGAAATTTAGCCTATTGTTTGATATTGTAATTGCTCTAAAACTCTTTTATACTCTTTTGGATACACCTTAACAAATTGGGTTGATGCCTCGTTCCAATTGGTTAGTATCTGTTGGGCAAGCTTGCTTCCTGTTAAGCTGATGTGCTTACGCAATAATGCCAGTATCTGCTCTTCATCCTCTAATGATAAAGGATCAAGGTCTACCATCTCGGTATTGCAATTTTCGGCAAAGCTATTATCCGGGTTAAATACCCAGGCTAAACCACCGCTCATACCTGCCGCAAAATTACGACCTGTTTTACCCAGGATAAGTGCGCGGCCACCGGTCATGTATTCGCAACCATGATCGCCAATACCCTCAACAACTGTGGTAGCTCCAGAGTTACGCACCGCGAAACGCTCGCCCGCCATACCTCCAACAAACAGCTCGCCCGAAGTAGCACCATAAAGTGCAACGTTACCAATGATGATATTATCTTCAGGAACAAATGTTGCATTTGCAGCAGGATAGATAGCCAGTTGTGCACCGCATAAACCTTTACCTACATAGTCATTAGCTTCGCCTTCCAACTCAAAGGAAATTCCTTTGGTTGTAAACGCGCCGAAACTTTGCCCGGCCGACCCTTTGAATTTATAGTTGATGGTATTATCCGGTAAGCCGGCAGAACCATATTTTTTAGAGATTTCGTTTGATAAAAGCGTGCCGATAGTACGGTTCACATTGATTACATCAAATGAAGCAAATACAGGCGTTTTATCTTCAAGAGCAACTTTCGCTGTCTCCAATAACTGCCAGTCAATTATTTCGCTCATTCCATGATCCTGTTGCTCACTGTTGTACAGTGTCATGCCTTTGGTATTGGTAACCGGGTGCAATATGCCGCTCAGATCTATCTTTTTAGCTTTCCAGTTATCCAGATGATCTTTCACTTTCAGGAACTGAACGCGTCCAACCATCTCGTTAATGGTACGGAAACCAAGTTCAGCCATGATCTCGCGAAGTTCTTCGGCCATAAAGCGGAACAGGTTAACCACATGCTCCGGCTTGCCGCTGAACAGCTTCCTCAATTCAGGATCCTGAGTAGCAACGCCTACAGGGCAGGTATTTAAATGACACTTACGCATCATAATACAACCACCTGCAACAAGCGCGGCAGTAGCAACTCCCCACTCCTCGGCGCCCATTAAACAGGCTATAGCCAAATCGCGACCAGTTTTTAGCTGACCATCTGTTTGCAGTACCACACGGCTGCGTAGTTTGTTACGAACCAGTGTTTGGTGAGCTTCGGTTAAACCAAGCTCCCATGGTAAACCGGCGTGTTTTACAGAGCTTATTGGCGATGCACCTGTACCACCATCGTACCCTGCAATCAGGATCACATCGGCATGTGCTTTAGCAACACCAGCTGCTATAGTACCAACACCCGCTTTAGATACCAATTTCACGTTGATACGTGCAGCACGGTTGGCATTTTTAAGATCAAATATTAATTGGGCCAAATCCTCGATAGAATAAATATCGTGGTGTGGTGGCGGCGAAATCAAACCTACGCCTGGTGTAGAGTGGCGTGTTTTTGCAATCCAGTCATCAACTTTATGACCCGGCAGCTGCCCGCCTTCACCAGGTTTTGCACCTTGTGCCATCTTAATCTGCAACTCATCGGCATTGGTAAGGTAATTTGACGTTACCCCAAAACGAGCCGATGCCACTTGCTTAATAGCCGAGCGCATAGAATCGCCGCTGGCCATTTTTTCATAACGCATTTCATCCTCACCACCTTCACCTGTATTGCTTTTACCACCTATGCGGTTCATTGCAATAGCCATGGTGCTATGCGCCTCGTGAGATATAGACCCGAATGACATGGCGCCTGTTGCAAAGCGTGTCATGATGTTTCCTGCAGACTCAACCTCATCAATGGAGATAGCCTCACGGTGATGGGCAAAATCAAGCAATCCACGTATAGTAAAGTGCTTTTCGGTTTGCTCGTTAATTACTTTAGCATAGTTTTTATATACAGAGTAATCATTGCTGCGGGTAGCATGTTGTAATAAATGCACCGTAGTTGGATTAAACAAGTGAGCCTCTCCCCTGCGTTTCCACTGGTAAATACCACCTTCGGGCAATAAATTATCGGCACTTTTTGCATTAAAACCAATGCGGTGTTTGCAAAGTGCTTCGCGGGCAATTTCATCCAGGCCTAAACCACCTATACGGGTAACGGCTCCGCAGAAATATTTGTCAACAACACTTTTGTTTAAACCTAATATCTCAAATACCTGTGAACCATGGTATGATTGCAGCGTAGAAATTCCCATTTTAGAGAAAATCTTTAGCAAACCATCATTTACTGATTTCACATAGTTAGTATGTAGTTTTTTAATATCGTAGTTGGTTTCTAAACTACCGTTGTTTTTAACAGTTTCGATAGTAGCCAAAGCCAAATACGGGTTGATGGCAGTAGCACCAAAAGCCAGCAAACAGGCAAAATGGTGAACTTCCCATGCATCGCCGGTTTCAACAACCAAACCTACAGCGCCACGACGTCCTTTTTTAATCAAATGGTGATGCACAGCCGAAACAGCAAGCAAAGTTGGGATTGGAGCATGTTCTGAATCTACCGCACGATCCGAAAGGATCAATACCTCAAAACCATCATCAACAGCATCTTCTGCGTAGCGGCAAAGCCTTGCAATACCTTTTTCTAATGAACCGGGCATGCCATCGGCCACAAAATAAGTTTGCAGTGTTTTAGCATGGAAAAGGCCGGTATCAATACTTCTCAGTTTCTCTAACTGGTGATTTTTTAATATCGGGTGCTTTAAAACCACGCAATGGCAATGCATTTTATCCTCATCAAGCAGGTTGCCGTTGTTACCTATAAAGGTAGCCAAACTCATTACCAAACGCTCACGAATAGGATCGATAGGCGGGTTGGTAACCTGTGCAAAAAACTGTTTAAAATAGCTTGATAAATGTTGTGGTTTATCAGATAAGATAGCCAAAGGCACATCTGTACCCATAGAGCCGATGGGCTCTTTACCATCAACAGCCATAGGCTTTATAATGGTATCTATATCCTCGCGACTGTAACCAAATACCTGTTGGTAACGGAATACAGATGCTTCTGAAAGGCTGGCAAATGCCAAACGCGGTTCAGTAAGTTCGCTCAGGTTAATTTTATAATTCTCTAACCAACGGCCATAAGGCTGCTGTGAAGTAATTTGTTTTTTAATCTCATCATCAGTAATGATGCGGCCTTTTTCTGTATCGATCAACAGCATTTTACCAGGTTGCAAACGTCCCTTACGTAAAACAGTGCTCTCGTCAATATTTAAAGTACCAGCCTCAGATGCAGCTATAACACGGCCATCATTGGTGATTACATAACGCAGCGGGCGAAGACCATTTCTATCAAGCAAAGCGCCTACCAGTTTACCATCGGTAAAGGTAATTGCAGCCGGGCCATCCCAAGGCTCCATTAAGGTTGCATGATACTCATAAAACGCCTTTTTAACCGGGTCCATGTGTACATTGCCATCCCATGCTTCAGGGATCAGCATCATCATTACGTGAGGTAATGAGCGACCAGAATGCAATAATATTTCTATGATATTATCCAGGCAGGCAGAATCCGACTGGTTATTATCAATCACCGGCAACAGCATATCCATTTCTTCGGCAGTGAAATACGACGAAGCATATGATTTTAAACCGGCATAAAACCAGTTTAAGTTACCTGTAAGGGTGTTAATTTCACCATTATGGGCTATCAGCCGAAAAGGCTGAGCCAGTTTCCATGATGGAAATGTATTTGTTGAGAAACGCGAGTGAATCATGGCAAAACCAGATGCAATACGCGGATCTGTAAGATCGGCATAATATTTACGCAGCTGGTAAGTAGTTACCTGTCCTTTGTAAACAATGGTTTTGCAGGATAACGAGGTAAAATAAAAATGTTCAGCCGCACCAGCTATGGTTTCGGTGATGGTTTTATTAATATACCTTCTTAAAATGAATAGCTTACGCTCAAAATCTTCTGCGTTGGTAATATGATGCGGGCGGGCAATAAATATCTGCTCAACATCAGGTTCGGCCTGGCGGGCGGTTTCACCAACTGCCATTGAATCAACGGTTAATTTGCGGTAACCTAATTTTACAAGACCTAACTTTTCAATAGCATTGGTAATAACTATACGACAAGCTTTCTTTTGTGCCGAATCTTTAGGAAAAAATATCATCCCGACACCATACTCACCCGGCTCGGGCAGGCTGATCTCCAGGTTTGAGCATTCTTCCATCAGAAACTCATGTGGCAATTGTATCAAAATACCAGCACCATCGCCGGTTTCTGGGTCGCATCCGCAAGCGCCACGGTGTTCCATGTTCTCCAGCATGGTAAGCGCATCATCAATAATCTGGTTACTTTTATGACCGTTAATATTGGTTATAAATCCAGTCCCGCAGGAGTCGTGTTCAAATTCTGGCCTGTAAAGGCCCTGGTTGCTCTCAGTTTGATTCATCGTAAATTAAACCGTTTTATAAAATGGTGTAACTACGAAGTTACTGATATATAAATAAATTATAAAATTTATCAGAATTTTTAAAGATTTCTAAAAAATCAATTATTTAAATCATGTTTATTTAACAATTCATCAACACAAACAGGCAATTATTATGATTTACTAAATGAAATAAGATGTTTTATTGTTTAGAATCAATATAAAGTTGCACCAACTTAACCGTAATCATTTATACAAGCGGTATATTTATTTATAACAGAATAAAATTTTGTTTGGTAAATCTATATATGCGGTCGTCTTTTTTAAATTTATTAATTGAGAAGAAACAATGCATCTCCTGCAACTGATATTGACTAAAATCCTCGTTCCATTACATATCACCCATGAACTTTTAAAAATTGCTAACTTCGCAAAAAATTAATAACAAATGTCTGCAAAAATTAAAGCTGTATTTTTAGATCGTGATGGAGTACTAAACCAGGAAATGGGCGATTACGTTCGTCGTTTTGAAGATTTTCATGTACTCGATAATTTCGAAGCGCTTAAAACTTTGCAAAACAGGGGATATATGCTATTGGTAGCAACCAACCAGGGAGGCCTGGCTAAAGGCTGGTATACAGAGGATGAACTTGCAAAAATGCATAATCATCTAAAACAAGTATATAAAGAACACGGTGTAGAAATAACCGACTTTTTTTACTGCCCGCACCATCCAAATTTCACCGGTGATTGCGATTGCCGCAAACCAAAACCTGGCTTGTTGTTACAAGGCATCGAAAAATACAACATTGACCCTACCCTATCCTATTTTATAGGCGATCGCGAGCGCGACGTAGAAGCAGGAACTTCTGCAGGCGTTAAAGGCATATTGATAGATAGCGATCAGCCGATAAGTACCGTATTGGATTTGATAGCTTAGCCCCACCCAAACCCTCCCCGAAAAGGAGGGATTTAAAAATATTATTCAAAAGTCTTCCCTACCGGGGGAGATTTAGAGGGGCTTTTTAACTATTTTTAAAACATTTTACCCCGCTACAACTTTTACCACTATTACAAAGCAAAGAAACCTTTATGCAGATTAGCCGCTATTTAAAAAACTACGACACATTTATCGCCGCAGTAATTGGCTTTTTTGCTATCCAGCTATTTTGTAAATATAGTGGCATTGGCATCTCTCCGGATTCCATCATGTATACCAGTGCCGCGCGCAGCTTGAATACCAACGGCACGCTACAAACATTTAACCATATCCCTATTGTTGATTTCCCGGTATTTTACCCAGTATTTTTGGGGAGCATTATGTTTATTACCCGCATTGATCCGGTTATATTTGGCGCGGTGTTAAACGGATTAATGTTTGCAACGCTGATATACACCAGTGGATGGATCATGCACCGTTTTGTGCCAACATCCCGCGTTTACAAATGGTTGATGCTGGTGGCTATCATATTGAGTCCGGCGCTGTTGCAGGTGTACTCCTACTTATGGTCAGAGACGCTGTTTATAGTAGAAACCCTGTTTTTCCTGGTAGCCTTTAGGGAATATCTTTTAAAGCATACCATTAAAACATTGGTTATAGCGGCGCTTATAGCTGCCATAAGCTGTATAACCCGGTATGCCGCCGTTACCATTGTGGGTACAGGGGGATTGCTTTTATTGCTCGACAGGGTTTTACCGCTCAAAAAGAAGATTTTTCACATCATTATATATGGCTTTGTTTGCATATCACTATTGGTAAGCAACCTGGTGTTTAACGCGTTCATGTCTGGTACTACTACAGGCCCGCGGGAACCATCTATAACTTCGTTCGGTAAAAACCTGTATTATTTCGGCAATGTGATTTGTGATTGGATGGGGCTTACCCCCAATCAATATTGGCTATCTATACCGTTGGCTACCATTATATTGCTCGGCTTTATAGCGGCATTGGCATATAATTATTATCGACGCCATTTAGATAGCTTCGAGAACCTGGCTATTACTTTCGCTTTGGTTTATGGTTTGTTTATCGTGATATCATCAACTTTTTCACGGTACGAGCGCATTAACCACCGCTTGCTTGCGCCTATGTATATAACCGCGCTTTGGGGCTATACCAGTTGGGGCTTGCTGCTGCTTAAAAAAATAGTAAATACCAACACGCGTAAAATAGTAGCCGGTTTAATGATAGTGCTGATGCTGGGCTTTGTTACCAAAGAGTTTTTCATAGATAAAGCCCGCTATGTTGACCAAATAGCCGGAGAATACGGCAACCCTGGTTATACAGATGAAAGCTGGATCGATTCGGACTTTGCTGCTTATTTAAAAACGATAGATAAAAGCCAATTCGACCCGAAAGTTACTATTTATACAGATGCACATGAGGCTGTTTACTTCTTCTCGGGCATGTCATCATACCTTGTCCCTCACCGTTTTTTCAAAAAGGATGTGGCCAAATTTTACAAGATCAAACGTTTTTATCTCATTTGGTTTAACGTGCTCGAAAATCCGGAGCTTATTAATATAAAGGATATTCAAAAAGTAAAGCATTTGAGGTTAATTAAAGATTTTGGGGCAGAAGGCGGTATTTATGAGTATGATGAAAATAATCTGAATCAGAATTTACAGAATTAAAGAATGAACAGAATTTAAAATTCGTTTAATTCCGGGTTGGGCAAAATTTTGAAAATCCTTAAATTCTGTAAATTCTGATTCAGACAAATTCACATTAAATTTTGATTTAAAAAACATCTGTCTATATTTGCGCAGACTTACCCGTAGTATACTATAAAAAATGAACGGTATCGCTTTACATCATCTTCATCTGCATCACCACCATGTGGTGATCAGCTAAATGTATGTTTCTACGCGAAATAACAACCTCCGTTTATACTCTTTTTTATTATAGTTCCTTAAATTCATTTTGTGAAAACACTTAAAATTGCGATCCAGAAATCTGGTCGTCTCAACGAAAAATCAGTCGAATTACTAAAAAATTGCGGCTTAAACTTCGAAAATTACAAAAGCTCGCTTATCTCCCCAGTATCAAACTTCCCTTTAGAGATCCTTTTTCTTCGCGATGACGATATTCCAGAATACGTTCAGGATGGCATTGCCGACCTGGGTATCGTGGGCGAAAATGTGATACAGGAAACCGAAGTTGAGGTAAATTACCTACAACGTTTAGGCTTTGGCAAATGCTCCTTAAAAATAGCAGTACCAAACAATAATGATATTCAGTCGCTTGCCGATTTAAACGGGAAAGCTATTGCAACTACCTATCCGGTTATATTGCGGAAATTTTTGCAAGAGCAAGGCATACAGTCAGACATTCGCACCATATCCGGTTCTGTAGAAATTTCTCCCGGCCTGGGCTTAAGTGATGCCATTTGCGATCTTGTTTCTACAGGTGGTACATTAAAAAGCAACGGTTTAAAACCATTTGCTGATGTAATGTCGTCAGAGGCGGTATTAATTGGCAGCAAAGGCACCGATGGCAACCACCTGGTACAAGAACTGATACAACGTATACAATCTGTTTTGCGCGCAAAGGAGACTAAGTACGTGGTACTTAACGTTCGTAAAGATAACCTTGATGCGGTAATTGCTTTATTACCGGGCGTTAAAAGCCCATCGGTAGTACCATTGGCCGAGGCTGACTGGGTTGCTGTACACACCGTGATCCCCGAGCGTGATTTCTGGGATAGAATAAGCCAGCTGAAACAAGCAGGCGCACAAGGCATTGTAGTAATGCCGATTGAAAAGATAATTTTATAGCTGGTAGTTTACTTTAGCGGTTTGCATTAAATATTCAGACTGCTAAAGTAAACCGCCCACTGCAAACTGATAACTGCAATGAAGACATACAATTATTCAGATTTAAGTACTGGCGATATCCAGCAACTGGTTCAGCGTAATGTTGATCCGGCCAATGAGATCCGCGCTGTTGTTGAGGAAGTAATAGCTAACGTTCAGCAACATGGCGATAGGGCTTTAATTGATTACGCCCACAAATTTGATAAGGTTGAATTAAGTAAACTTTACCTGGATAAAGCCGAACTGGAAGAACAGGCACAAGCTATAAGCCCTCAACAAAAGGCTGCTCTCGAAACTGCTTATAGCAACATCTATAAATTTCATCAAACACAGCTAAAAACCGAGGACAAGGTAGAAACTATGCCCGGTGTAACCTGCTGGCGTGAGTTAAGGCCAATTGAGAAAGTGGGCCTCTATATCCCCGGTGGCTCAGCAGTTTTGCCAAGTACATTTTTAATGTTGGGCATCCCGGCACGTATTGCCGGCTGTCATGAAATTGTGGTGTGTTCTCCCCCGCAAAAAAGCGGCAAGGTAAATGCATTTATTGCTTATGTAGCATTGCTGTTGGGTATTGACAAGATCTATCTTGCAGGTGGATCGCAGGCTATTGCGGCAATGGCATATGGTACCGAAACTATAACTAAAGTTGATAAGATCTTTGGTCCGGGTAACCAATTTGTAACCAAGGCCAAAACCATTATTCAATCAACTACCACAACCGCTATTGATATGCCGGCCGGTCCTTCGGAGGTTTTAGTAATTGCTGATAGTACTGCAATCCCGGCTTATGTAGCAGCCGATTTGCTGGCACAGGCAGAGCATGGCATTGATAGTCAATCGGTTCTGGTTTGCACATCGGCAGCAATTGCAGATGCAGCATTGGCAGAAATAGAGAAACAATTACCGGTTTTACCACGTGCCGAAATTGCAAGGTTAGCCTTGGATAATTCATACATCGTAGTTACATCCAGCCTTGCCGAAGCAATGGACTTCAGTAACCAATATGCACCCGAACATTTAATTTTGGCAACCCATAGCTGGGAGCAGATTACCGGGAGCATCATCAACGCGGGCTCGGTTTTCCTGGGCAATTTAACCCCGGAGAGTGCCGGCGATTATGCATCAGGAACTAACCATACTTTGCCAACCAGCAGCTATGCAAGGGCCTATTCTGGTGTATCGGTTGATTCGTTTGTGAAAAAGATCACGTTTCAGCATATCACGCGTGAAGGCATCCTGAATATCGGCCATACGGTTGAGGTTTTAGCAGAGATGGAAGGATTGCATGCGCATAGGAATGCGATATCTATCAGGAGTAATAATTAACATGAAAAAGCGTCATTGCGAGTTGTAAAACTCAAGTACGCTGAAGGAGAAATGACATTTTAAAAGGTTTGTCATCCTGAGGAACGAAGGATCTATTCGCAGACTGTACAGGGCGAAGAAGCATGATGGAGAATAGATCCTTCGTTCCTCAGGATGACAAAAAGGTAGTTTTCAAACATGTCGATCATAGATAGACACGCAATGACGGGTGAAAAAAATTCGTTTATCGAAAAAGATTAAAAGAATAATGTACAATATCAATAATATACTTAGAGAAAACATCAAACGATTAGTCCCCTACTCATCTGCCCGCGATGAGTACCAGGGTGAAGCAAGTGTTTTTTTGGATGCTAATGAAAATGCTTACGGTTCCCCATTGGCACAACAGTTTAACCGGTATCCGGACCCTATGCAGTATGCGGTAAAAATGCGACTGAGCGAAATTAAAGGCGTACCGGCCCGTAATATTTTTATAGGCAATGGCAGCGATGAGGCTATAGATATTCTTTTCCGCAGCTTTTGTAACCCAGGTGTAGATAACGTGATCCTGGTACCGCCTACTTACGGTATGTATGAGGTATCGGCCAACATCAACGATGTGGAGGCTCGTAAAGTAACCCTTACACCAGAATACCAACTTAATTTAGAAGGTATTGCTGAGGCCATTGATGAACATACCAAACTGATATTTATTTGCTCTCCCAATAACCCAACGGGCAACTCTATTAACCGGGAGGATGTAGAAACTCTGCTCGCTAACTTTAATGGAATTGTTGTGGTTGATGAGGCTTATATCAATTTCAGTCGCCAAAAAACATTTATACAGGAATTAACCGAATATGCCAACCTGGTAGTCATGCAAACCCTCTCCAAAGCATGGGGACTTGCCGGTTTACGTGTTGGAATGGCTTTTGCCGCCGAAGAGATTATCGAGGTAATGAACAAAGTTAAGCCTCCTTATAACGTTAACGAGTCGTCGCAACAACTGGCTTTAGAGGCCCTGGCCAACGTTGCACAAGTAAATGAATGGATAAAGGAAACCCTTATCCAACGCGACAGGTTGGTACTTGCTTTAAAAGAGTTTGATTTTGTGTTAGATATTTATCCGTCTGATGCGAATTTCATTTTGGTTAAAACCTCGGATGCAAACGGCATCTATAATTTCCTGGTAGGTAAAGGCATCATTGTACGTAACCGCTCAAAAATTGAACTATGCGAGGGCAGCCTGCGTATTACAGTAGGTACGCCAGATGAAAACACCATATTACTTAACACCTTACAGAACTTTTAAATGAGCAAGCTGCAGAAAATATTATTTGTAGATCGTGATGGCACGATGATTAACGAAACACCAGATGAGCAGATCGATTCTTTTGAGAAGCTTACCTTTTATCCCGGCGCGTTAACCTATCTACCCAAAATAGCCAAAGAGCTTGATTTTGAACTGGTAATGGTGACCAACCAGGATGGTTTAGGCACCGCTGTGTATCCCGAAGATACCTTTTGGCCGGTACATAATCTTATCCTTAAAACTTTTGAAAGTGAGGGTGTAAAGTTTTCCAACATTTGTATTGATCGTACTTTCCCTGCTGATAACGCCCCTACCCGTAAGCCAAAAACCGGCTTGCTTACACAATACCTTGATGCTGAAAAGTATGATCTGAAAGGATCATTTACAATCGGCGACAGGAAAAATGACGTATTGCTGGCCAAAAATCTGGGTGCAAAAGCCATCTGGCTAAATAATCATTCAGGCTTAGGTGGCGGTGAGTTTACCGAGGAGGATCATATCCAGGATACCATAGCTTTAGAAACTACCGACTGGAAAAAGATCTATGAATTTTTGAAGCTGGGCGAACGGGTGATAGAGCACCGCCGCAGTACCAAAGAAACAGATATCTACATTAAAATAAACCTGGATGGCACCGGTGAGGCGAAAGTATCTACCGGTTTGCATTTCTTTGATCATATGTTAGATCAGATAGCCCGCCACGGGAGTATCGACCTCGAAATTATTGCCAATGGCGACCTCCATATAGACGAACACCACACCATTGAAGATACCGGAATTGCTTTAGGCGAGATTTTCGCTACAGCTTTGGGCAACAA
The DNA here is from genome assembly GCF_056406855.1 of Mucilaginibacter sp. P1_A3. Classification (NCBI taxonomy): domain Bacteria; kingdom Pseudomonadati; phylum Bacteroidota; class Sphingobacteriia; order Sphingobacteriales; family Sphingobacteriaceae; genus Mucilaginibacter; species Mucilaginibacter sp. P1_A3. The sequence continues at coordinate 432,969 of NZ_JBFTZJ010000006.1, read as the reverse complement.
AATGGGCATTGAACGCTACGGCTTTTGCCTGCCGATGGATGATTGCCTGGCACAGGCAGCCATTGATTTTGGTGGCCGAAACTGGATAGTTTGGGATGCCGAGTTTAAAAGAGAAAAGATAGGCGAAATGCCAACAGAAATGTTTTATCATTTCTTCAAATCGTTTAGTGATGCGGCAAAATGTAATTTAAATATTAAAGCCGAAGGACAAAACGAACATCACAAAATTGAAGCTATATTTAAAGCCTTTGCGAAGGCAATAAAAATGTCTATAAAACGTGATGTAGATAAGATGGTTTTACCAAGCACTAAGGGACTTTTATAAAAGAGTCAAGAGATTAGAGTCAAGAATCAAGACATTACTGGTTCTTTCTTGACTCTTGATTCTTGACTCTTGATTCTAACTAAAAGAATGATAGGTATAATAAGATACGGAGCCGGAAATATTTTTTCACTGACAGCAGCACTTGATCGGTTGGGCATACCTTATGGCATGATCAATAGCGAGGAGGATTTTGCTCAATATGATCGTTATATTATTCCGGGTGTTGGGCATGCCGGTGCAGCAATGAAAAAGCTGGAATCAACAGGTTTGGTTCCAACTATTAAGGCGTTAAAAAAGCCAACGCTTGGAATTTGTGTGGGCATGCAGTTGCTCACTTCCCATTCCGAGGAGGGAGATTCCAACCTTTTAGATATCTTTCCAATTAAAACTTTAAGGTTTAAGGATAGTAATTTATACAAAGTTCCGCACACCGGCTGGAACCAGGTATTTCCCGAAAAAGAAAACCCACTATTTAAAAATATACCGTCAGGTTCACATTTTTACTTTGTACATTCATACTTTATTGAGTACGATAAAGCTTATACTTTATTATCGGCCAACTATAATAATGAATTTTCGGCATCAATTTGGCGGGATAATTTTTATGGCGTACAATTTCACCCCGAAAAATCGGGAGTGTATGGTGAAACACTATTAACAAACTTTTCAAAAATATAAAAGACATGTACATAATCCCGGCTATCGATATTCTGAATAAAAAAGTAGTGCGACTACGTGAGGGTGATTACCAACAGGTAACAGAATATGATGTAACGCTTGAAGAAATGATTGAGCGTTACCAAAGCAACGGCACCAACTTTATCCATATCATTGATTTGAATGGCGCCAAAAACGATTTCAGCAACCAGCAATACCTGTTTGATGTGATCCGTAAAACCGAAATGAAAGTGCAATATGGCGGAGGTATCCGAAGTATTGATAAGGTAAAAGAGTTAATAGATGCCGGCGTTCATCGTGTTATAGTAGGCACCCAGGCACTTACAAATCCGGAATTTTTACCAGAATTGGGTAAATCAATCTGCGGCAGAGACAAATGTTCTGACCAGGTAGTGATCGCTATCGACGTATTGGATGAAGTAATCAAATACTCCGGTTGGATGGAAAGTTCCCCAATTAAACTGATGGATTACGTTGATAAATGCCTTGCCCTGGGCTTTTTCCGTTTTTTATGCACCGATATTAATAAAGATGGTAAGCTGGGCGGCGCAGGAATTGAACTATACGAAAAACTGCTTGACCATTCTCCCTTCATCAAACTAATCGCCTCTGGCGGCGTAAGCTCTATGAATGACATCGAAAAACTTAGTCGCTTAAAAGTAGAATCAGTCGTAGTTGGCAAAGCCATTTATGAAGGGCATATCAGCATCGAAGATATAAAGAACTGGAATCTGGAATCGCTGATTTCTATATAAGTTGATTTCTATATAATATAATAAAAACGTCATTGCGAGGTACGAAGCAATCTCTATGCTATACAGAGCCTCTCTGTAAATTGGAGATTGCTTCGTTCCTCGCAATGACGGTCTTATAAAACCCCATGTTAAGTAAACGAATTATTCCCTGCCTTGATGTTAAAGACGGCCGTACGGTAAAAGGTGTTAACTTTGTTGACCTGCGCGATGCAGGCGACCCTGTTGAGCTGGCCTGGAACTACTCTCGCCAGGGCGCAGATGAACTGGTTTTCCTGGATATTACGGCCACTGTTGAACGCCGTAAAACCATGGTTGAACTCGTAAAAGCAGTAGCCAGGCAGATCAATATACCATTTACAATAGGTGGTGGCATCAATGAGATCGCAGACGCCGACGCTTTGTTAAACGCCGGCGCCGACAAAATATCCATCAACTCGGCTGCGGTGCGTAACCCTGCCTTAATTGATGAACTGGCCAAAGCGTTTGGAGTTCAGTTTGTGGTTATTGCAGTGGATACACGCAGTATTGGTAATAAAAACATCGTCCATTTGAATGGCGGCCGTTTACCAACTGAGCGCGAAACACTGGAGTGGATACTGGAGGCCGAAAGCCGGGGCGCAGGCGAGATACTGCTTACCTCAATGGATCATGACGGCACTAAAGCGGGCTTTGATAATGGCCTGCTCAAAATAGTAAATGATGCGGTGCACATACCGGTAATAGCCTCTGGCGGAGCCGGATCTGTACAGCACTTTGTTGATGTATTTGAAAAAACAAATATTGATGCCGCTTTAGCAGCTTCGGTATTTCACTACGGTGAAATATTGATACCTGATTTGAAAGCGGTATTGAAGAGTAATAATATTGAGGTGAGGATATAATTGGTGCGCAAAGAAGAAGTTTTTATGAATTATATAGTCAGTTGTAAAAATGGCTATAGAGACGGCATAGAACCATTTGGTAATCATATTCGCACGAATGAGTTGTATGAAACACTTTGTTTTTTAGCGGATCAACTAAGCCTGAATGAGTTTACAGGTTATTTGATGGAAGGACAATACTTTATTAATTTGTGGGCTGCAATCATTATTGTAGATAGGTTTAGACCTAAGACATCAGAAAAGTTAATTGGATTAAATGATGACAAATCTACAGTAGAAGACTGCCTTGAAACGGTTGAACGATATTCCGTCAACTTTAAGCAAGATGGTCAGTTTGACAATTATCAAAAATGGATTTCAGAAATAAAATTAAGTTACAGTCAAAATAATTAAAGCTCACATTTGCCATCACCTAAATTTAGTTATGGCGATTCTTAACCGTTGTCTGTGTCCTCACAGACAACTCGCTCCGGATAGCTGTTTGTTAGGACACAAGCAGCGGAGAAAAACTAATAACACACGAACCTGGCAACCCGCAACAGGAACCAGAACAACAGATATGAATATAGATTTTAGCAAAACAGACGGATTAGTGCCGGTTATTATCCAGGATGAGCAAACATTAGAGGTGCTGATGCTGGGTTATATGAACCAGGAAGCTTATGATAAAACAGTTGCAGAAAATGTAGTCACCTTCTTTTCCCGCTCAAAAAATCGCCTGTGGACCAAGGGCGAAACCAGCAGCAATTTTTTGCATGTGAAAAACATCAGCATTGATTGTGATAACGACACCCTGCTGATAAAAGTTAAAGCTGACGGCCCAACCTGCCATACCGGTTCACGCAGTTGTTTCCAAACCGAATACAACCAGAATTTTATATTAGAACTGGAAAATATTATCGCCGATAGATATGAAAACCCTGTTGAAGGATCATACGTTAATAAACTTAGGAATAAAGGACTTAACAAAATAGCGCAAAAGGTTGGCGAAGAGGGTGTTGAAACCGTAATAGCTGCACTTGCCGAAACTGAAACCGACCTGATCAATGAATCATCAGATCTTGTTTTTCACCTGTTGGTATTGCTTCGCGAAAAAGGTTTAACACTTGAAACAATTGCTAAAAATCTGGAAAACAGGCATAAATAGTTCACTGTTTGCAGTAAGTAGTTTGTAGTTGATATTCACTATATATCTGCTTTGCAACCCGTAAACCGATAAAGCAAACTGAAAAATGACCGCGGAAAAAACAGCTGAACTAACCGGACACGGCAACCCAATTTTCACACTGGAACTATCGCAAAAACCTGGTATACTGTTTACCGGCGGTAACGATAAAGGACTGGTAGAATGGAGCCTAAAGGACAATTCCTTTATTAAAGTAATGTTCCCGGTTCAGGCTTCTGTTTATGCTATTCATTGCCCTGCCGGCTATCCTTTATTGTTTGCAGGCTTACGCAGTGGAGAGGTTTTGGTGTTTGATTTTATTGAACAGAAGATCATTAAATCGCTCAGACACCACGTTAAACCAATTTTTGATATCAGGTCTGTTAGTCATAAGAAAGAGCTGCTAATAGCCTCTGAAGATGGCACAGTGTCCGTTTGGAACCTGGATACATTAGAGATAGTACACAGCTTCACTGTATCTGCCGATACGGTACGCTGCATTGCCATTTCGCCCGATGAAAAACGGGTAGCCTTTGGTTGCCGGGATAACCAGGTAAAGATTTACGACCTGGAGGATTATACCCTGGTAAAAACCTTGCATGGACATACCATGTCAGTCTTTTCATTAACTTACAGTATTGATGGAATGCACCTTATTTCGGGAGGGCGTGATGCACAGGTGAAGATCTGGGATACTGCAACCTATCAGCTTATAAAAAACATTCCCGCGCACTTATTCGCGGTAAATCACATTCTCTTCCACCCTACGCAACCCTATTTTGCCACTGCCAGTATGGACAAAAGCATTAAAATATGGGGATCTGATGATTTTAAACTTTACAAAATCATCAGCCGGGAAAAAGGGTATGCAAGCCATCCCCTCTCGGTAAATAAACTGGCCTGGAACGGTGATCAGCTTATATCAGTAAGCGATGATAAAAGTATTATGGTATGGAATATAACCATATAGCGATACCACGTTTGCTTAAAAAAATCTTTTAATGCTGTGTAACTTATGGGTGTGTCTTTTTAACCCAACCGAATAAATTCCATCATCATCAATCAAATCTATTTTAACCTTTCCTGATGCGTGAATAATGTGTTCGCCATTTAGCAGTATTCCAACGTGGGTAATTCTTCCTTCGGCGTTATTAAAAAATGCCAGATCGCCCAGACGTGCATCTTTTAAGCTGTTAACTTTAACTCCCTCCACTGCCTGCTGACTGGCGTCACGCTTTATTTTTATTTTATTTAGCTTAAATACCACCTGTGTAAAGCCAGAGCAATCGATCCCGAAATGAGTTCGCCCACCCCATAAATAGGGTGCATTTAAAAAAGATTTCGCCGTGGTTGCAATATTTTCATTCTCTCCAATTTCACCAATGATCTCAAATCTATCACCTCCTATTTTACAGGTTGTACCCTCCAAAAAAGCAAGCGAACTACCTGCCGGCAAATAAATAACAGAATTATCAGCAATTTTCCAGGCTTGTGTTACAGCCCTGTAAGTTAAAGGTGGTTGATGGCTTTTTAAATTTTTATGAGCAATATGGCCCAACGGGGCAAACTGTAGCCTGCTTATCCAGCCAACATAGTTATCGATATCAGTAATGATCTTAACCCAATATTCAGCCCACTCTGTAATTTCAAATGCCTCACCAAACAAAACCTGCGATACCTGCTCACTCCTTTCATTAGGTTCTGCGCGAAGCGGAATAACCGCAAGATTACAAATGCCATATTCCATAGCTTAGTTAGATAGAAATTAAATTTGCAATACATTATAACCGCTAAAGTAGTTACAATATTATAATTGGTATATTTTAGCCAAAGGGGTGCGGCTAAAATGATTAAGCTAATATATTAAAATATTAAATTAGCACAAAAAAAGGGACCAGCAAGCTGTTCCCTCTAATGATTTAATATCAATATCTTATTCGTTCATGTGCAGCCAATCTTTCTTGGCTAACAATTCTTCTTTGCTTTCGCGGATATCCTCATCATCAACACAACAATCAACCGGGCATACAGCAGCACACTGCGGCTCATCATGAAAACCAACACATTCGGTACATTTATCCGGAACTATATAATATATTTCATCGGATAAAGCAGCCTGGGTTTCTTCGGCATTTAAAGTATTGCCATCTCCAAAATCAATAACCCCTTTAAGACCGGTACCGTCGCTAAAGCGCCACGCTGCACCTGCATCATAAATAGCATTATTGGGGCACTCCGGTTCGCAAGCTCCGCAGTTTATGCATTCATCGGTGATTTTAATCGCCATATTTCTAAATATATAATAATCTCAATTAACTTTGCCCGTAATTTACAAGCGCACAAATATAACAAAAAAGGCTTTAAGGGCTTAAAGCCTTACCATAAATATGTCAAAATTTAACATAAAAAATTCAATAAATTCATTTTCAAGCTTAGGAAAGCAGTTAATTGCCCCCGATGCACAACTGATGACTACTATTGAAGATGAGCGTTATCACAACGCCTGGTTCACCCCCCAAAGTGTTTTACAGGCCGTAACAGCCATCGGCAAAATGCTGAATGAAGCCGATCTGGAAAACTGGTTATCTAAATACAACCTAGATAAGGAAGCTGCCAACAAAAAGGTAGGGCTTATTTTGGCCGGCAATATCCCTCTTGTGGGTTTTCATGATGTACTTTGCGTGCTGGCATCTGGCAATCACGCGCTTATTAAAGCATCATCACAGGATGCCCGCCTGATTAAGGTAATTTTGCAAAAATTAGTTGATATCGATCCGGGCTTTGCCGAACAATTTAGCTTTGTGGAAAGATTGGCAGATTTTGATGCCATTATTGCCACAGGCAGCAACAACAGCTCGCGATACTTTGATTATTACTTTGGCAAAGTGCCCAACATCATTCGCAAAAACAGGAACAGCATCGCATTAATTACCGGTGAAGAAACCGCAGAGCAATTATTTAACCTTGGTCATGATATTTTTGATTACTATGGTTTAGGCTGCCGCAATGTAAGTAAGCTATTAGTGCCAAAGGATTATAATTTCAATTTCTTTTTTGAATCGATTGAGGATCATAAGGCTATCATCCATCATCATAAATACAACAATAATTACGATTACAACAAATCTATTTATCTGGTAAACAGCAATAAACACCTGGATAATGGCTTTCTGATGCTTAAGGAAGATGAAAGAATAGCTTCGCCCCTGGCCGTGTTGTATTTTGGTTATTATGATAATCTGGCATCGGCACAACAAACATTGGAGCAACAAGCCGAAAATATACAATGTATTGTTACCACTGCCCCAATAAATGTAAACAACGAGGTGGTTGCGTTTGGCCAAAGTCAGCAACCCGCATTATGGGATTATGCCGATGGTATTGATACAATGGAATTTTTGTCAAATCTTTAAAATTACAATACCTTTGGTTGTTGAGGCGAAAGCCGAAAGGTAAAAGGCAAAAGGTTATTATCTGATGCTTTAATGCCTTTCATCTTTCACCTTTTACCTTTCACCTTAATAAAATGTATATTATAAAAGTTAAAGGCGTTGCCAAAATACCCGATTATGTACAGTTGAGGGATGATAAGTTTACGCTGCTGGCATATTTCCGGGTAGATAGGCCCGAAAAATCACTGGATAAGGTTGGATTAACTGATAAGGCCGACTATATTATGAATATTATTAAAGATTTGCCTTTTGGGCAGATTTTAAAATTGGAGCTATAAAAAGATGATTGGGAACTCTATTATTAAGCTAAATAATGTTGATATTTTTCAGCAGGCGCACCTGGTATTATCAAATGTAAACCTGCATGTTGATAAGGGAGATTTTGTATGGCTCATAGGCTCTACCGGCTCAGGAAAGAGTAGTCTGCTTAAGGTTATCTATGGCGATCTTGCTATTAAAAGTGGCACAGGAACTGCCTGCGGGTATGAACTAAGCAAATTGCCAGGCCGGGATGTTCCTTACCTGCGCCGTAAGCTGGGTATTGTTTTCCAGGATTTTCAATTACTTACAGATCGTTCCATTGAGCAAAACCTGCTTTTTGTGATGCGTGCTACAGGCTGGAAAGATAAAAAACTAATAGCAGAACGTACTCTTGATGTTTTGGAAAAGGTTGGTTTGCGCTCCAAACTAAAAAAGATGCCTCATGAGCTTTCGGGCGGCGAGCAGCAACGGGTTGTAATTGCCCGTGCCTTACTTAACGACCCGGAAATTATCCTTGCCGATGAACCAACGGGCAACCTTGACCCCGAAACATCCGAAGAAATTGTGCTGCTGCTAAAACAAATAAGCCAAATGGGTACTGCCGTACTTATTGCTACGCATGATTATCATATCATCCGCACTTTCCCATCACGTATCATTAAATGTGAGAATGGTAAAGTTTTGGAGGATGCTGAAATATAGTTTCTGAACCGGAATTAAACGAATTTATTGAATTAATAGAATTTCAAAATTCTGGTCATTCTTTAATTCGATGAATTCCGGTTCAGACAATCCCCCGTCCAAAAAAAATAATCAGACAAATAATCCTGTCACCCTTGCGCATATTGCGCCACTCCTGCCTATAATAAAACACACCACTGACAGCTTGTCGGCTTTAATGCAATGGCAGGATACTTGATTGGCACTATCAGCTATGAAATTTAACGACATGTTGAAGAAAAAGAAGAAAGAAAATATGGATACTCCTGAAAATATTAATGAGCCTACCCAGGAAAATTTAGCAGAGGAAGAACAGCTTAAAGCCCAGCAAACTGAAACAGTTGAAGCTGTTGAAGCGGACGAAGTAGCAAGTCCATCTGCCGAAGATAAATTAAAAGACGAACTGGCACAGGCCAATGATAAATATTTACGTCTGTATGCCGAATTTGACAACTTCCGCAGACGTACGCAGAAAGAACGTGCCGAAGCCCGCGAAACTGAAGGAAAAGATTTAATTATTGCATTACTTCCGGTTTTGGATGATTTTGAACGCGCACAACGCGCCATGGAAAAAGCGACTGAAGTAGCCCCTGTTAAAGAAGGTGTTACCTTAATTCAAAATAAATTAAAAAATATACTTACACAAAAAGGCTTAACAGAAATGGTATCAATAGGAACCCCTTTTGATGCCGATTTGCAGGAAGCTATTACAAATATACCTGCCCCTACCGATGACCTTAAAGGCAAGGTGATTGATGAAATGGAAAAAGGCTATTACCTGAAAGACAGGGTAATTCGTTTTGCCAAAGTAATTGTAGGAGCGTAAATTAATTATTGAGGGACTGAATTAGTGAATTAGTGATTTGAGCCATATGTTCAATTCATTGATGCACTAATTTTTACATTTCAAAAACACCTCACTAATTCACTAAATCAATAATTCAATAATTAAATACATGGCTAAAAGAGATTATTACGATATTCTTGGTGTTGCAAAGGGAGCTAATGCTGATGATGTAAAAAAGGCATATCGTAAAATGGCTATTAAATATCACCCTGATAAAAACCAGGGCGATAAAGAGGCGGAAGAAAAATTCAAGGAAGCAGCAGAAGCTTATGAAGTTTTAAGCAGTCCTGAAAAACGCCAGCGTTATGATCAGTTTGGTCATGCGGCTAATGCTTCATCACCAAATGGCGGTGGTTATGGCGGCGGCGGTATGGATATGAACGACATATTTAGCCAGTTTGGTGACATTTTTGGTGGTGGCAGTCCGTTCGAAGGTTTCTTTGGCGGAGGCGGTCGCCAGGGTGGTGGTGCTGGTGGCAGGCGTGTAGCCCGTGGCAGCAACCTGCGTATTAAAGTACGTTTAACACTTGAAGAAATTGCCAACGGCGCCGAAAAGAAAATAAAAGTAAACAAACAGATCATCTGCAAAACCTGCGATGGCTCTGGTGCTAAAGATAAAGCCTCTTTCCAAACCTGTAAAACATGTGGTGGTTCGGGCGCGGTGCGCAGGGTAACCAATACCATTTTGGGCCAGATGCAAACTACCAGCACTTGCCCTACCTGTAACGGCGAAGGATCAACCATACTATCAAAATGTAATGTTTGCCATGGTGATGGTGTTGTGCGCGGCGAAGAGCTGATCACAATTAACGTACCTGCCGGTGTAAGTGAAGGCATGCAACTAAGCATGAGTGGTAAAGGTAATGCTGCCCCACGTGGTGGTGTACCGGGCGATTTGATCATACTGATAGAAGAGATTCCGCATGAAACCTTAAAACGCGATGGTAACAACGTAATTTACGACCTGCATGTAAACTTTGTTGATGCAGCCATAGGTACTACAGTAGAAGTACCAACTATTGACGGCAAGGCCAAAATAAAGATTGAACCAGGCACACAAAGCGGTAAAATATTACGCCTTAAAGGCAAAGGAACACCAGAAGTAAACTCCTATCACCGAGGCGACCAGCTGGTGCACATCAACATATGGACACCAAAGGCCTTAAGCCGTGAAGAACGTGAGATACTGGAAAAACTACAGTCCTCCCCTAACTTCAAACCAAATCCGGGTAAGAACGAAAAAAGCTTCTTTGAACGGATGAAGGAATATTTTGAGTAAAGCGGAAAGCCGAAGGCTGAAAGCTTAAAGCATATTGAAAAGCCCGGAGTTGTTATGACTTCGGGCTTTTTGTGTTTTACAATTTGTCCTGAAAATATTTCCGCCCAAATCTATTGAACCGTTGCCTTATTTTATTGCTACCATAAAATTCGCCTAAAGCCGACAGCCCCACTTATCAAAAAGCTAATAATCTTTATAATTTCAGGCCTTTTTGTTTTTGGGGATTGGGTATATTGCAATCTGCATTATTTTAAGATGGATTTATATAAAAAAATATTGTTGCTTACAGGCTGTTTGTTTATGCTTTTCAGTCAATCACGAGCTCAAACCTCTCCCATTCGCAATAATTACCAAACAGAAGCGGGCATCCCACATTTAAGCATTGAGCGGTCGATGATCTACTCGCCGGAAAAAGAATGGCTGTACAATCACCACCCTTCCATCATCCATTTTAAAGATCAGTTCATAGCGATATGGAGCAACGGTTTGATAGATGAAGATTCACCGGGCCAGCGGGTAGTTTATGCTACTTCAAAGGATTTTGTACACTGGTCGGTACCGGCAGTGTTCGCTTCACCGGGCAAGGTTAATGATACTTTAACCGTACTAACAGCAGCGGGTTTATACCAATATAAAGGCACATTGGTTGCCTATTATGGTGAATACACTAAGCACCGCCAAAACACGCATTTGTGGGCCAAAACCAGTACTGACGGTATACATTGGAGCGCTCCCGGCGATATGCACGTTCCTTTAATCCCTAACCATGGACCAGAGGCTACCAAAAGCGGCAGACTTATCATCAGTGGTAACTTTTTATTCCCATACACCGATGACCCGCATGGTATTTCAGGATGGAAGTTAAGCAGCTTTTACCCGGACTCGCTTTATAAACAGGATAATTCGGCAGCCTTTTATGCCCCGGCTGCCAAATTAGGTTTACCTCCTCTATGCGAAGGCTCATTTTTCCAAACTGATGATAACATCCTGCATATGCTTTTACGCGTTACAGGCAAAGGATGGAAAGGCCGGCTTTGGCTTACAGAAAGCAAGGACAATGGCACCAGCTGGTCGCGCCCTGTTGAAGCTCCTTTTTCTGATAACGACAGTAAATTTCATTTCGGCCGGTTGCCCGACAAACGCTTTTATTATGTGGGTATCCCCGATACACTACATCATTACGACCGGAATCCCCTGGTTATCTCCCTATCAACAAACGGCAAAGCTTTCGATAAAAGCTACATCATTGCCAATGAACTTTATCACCTTAAAAAAGAGGGCCTGTGGAAAGGCGGTCAATATGGTTATCCGCACACTATGATTTATAATGGTTACTTATATGTGATCGTTTCCAGGCAGAAGGAAGCTATTGAAACGATAAGGTTCAAGATCAATCAACTAAAATAATAAACACGGATTTCGTGTAATTCAATTGATTCGCGCAAATAGTGTCTGTAACATTTTAAAACTGCCCGTATCTAAACCGTAAATTTATCATCATAAACCTAACTCAAAAATGTTAAGCATCCGCAATATTGTAAAGCAATACGCCGGTCACAGGGCTTTAGACCATGTGAGCCTGGAGGTTGCAAGTGGCCAGGTGTTTGGCCTGCTTGGCCCAAATGGTGCCGGCAAAACCTCGCTTATCCGTATCATTAACCAGATTACCGCGCCAGATTCGGGCGAAGTTTTCTTTAATGGAGAAAAGCTCAATCAGTCACATATCGAACGGATTGGTTATCTGCCGGAAGAACGTGGTCTTTATAAAAAGATGGAGATTGGCGAACAAATGATCTACCTGGCCCGCCTAAAAGGCTTAAGCAGAGATGAAGCTACTAAACGCTTAAAATTCTGGTTTGATAAGCTGGGTATGGAAACCTGGTGGAAGAAAAAGATCGAAGAACTATCCAAAGGGATGCAGCAAAAAGCCCAGTTTGTGGCTACCGTACTACATGAGCCCGACCTGATCATATTGGATGAACCTTTTAGTGGTTTCGACCCTGTGAATGCCGAAGTGATAAAAGACGAGATTCTGGAACTTAACCGCAAGGGTGCTACTATTCTTTTCTCCACCCATCGTATGGAATCTGTGGAGGAACTTTGTGACGCTATTGCACTTATTCATCAATCGCATAAAATACTGGATGGCAAGGTTAAAAACATCCGCAACTCCTATCGTAACGATACTTACCTTGTTGAATATGCCGGCAATCCCTTAAACTTTAACGGCGCACAGCCTTTCGCACAAATTGGCGAAACTATTACTGATGATGACAGCAATACCATCCGCATAAAACTGAATGAAGGCAAAACATCCAACGATGTACTGCAATATCTTATCCCGCAAACCCGCATCAATATGCTCCAGGAAGTAATACCAAGCATGAACGAAATATTTATTGAAAAAGTAAACGCTAAATCTTTAAGCCATGAATAAAGTATTACTTATTATACAGCGCGAATACCTTACCAGGGTAAGAAAAAAGTCGTTCATCGTGATGACGCTACTTGTTCCGGCTTTGTTTGCTTTAATGTATAAAGTTATTGCCTACGTTGCTGATGATAAGAACGAGGTAAAAGCTATGCACATTGTACATGTAGTTGATAGCGCTGAGATATACAAAGGCAAATTTCAAGATAGCCAATATATCAAATTTGACAATTCTTCAAAAACACTAAAGGCACTAAAAGCTGAAGTAAAGGAACAGGAAAACGACCTTGTATTGTACATCCCCACGCATAAACCAGAAACGGCCGAAGTTTTTGCAAAAAAGAAATCAACCTTATCGTTAAGCGATGATATGCAACGTCAGCTAAACGACATTGCCTCTGGTTCTGCATTGGTAAAAGCCGGCATTGATACGGCTCGTTTACATAAGATAAAAAGCAACATTACTGTCAACGCTAACGAAATAACCGAAACAGGTGATCAAAGCACCAGTATGGGCGCCACCTATGCCTTGAGTTTTGCGGGGGCAATATTAATTTATATGTCACTGTTTATTTACGGTGCGCAGGTAATGCGGGGAGTAATTGAAGAAAAAACCAGCCGTATAATTGAAGTGATTGTATCATCGGTAAAACCCTTTCAATTGATGATGGGTAAGATCATCGGCGTGGGACTTGTAGGGTTAACGCAATTTGCATTATGGATAAGCCTATCAGCTCTGGTGAGTTACCTGGCCGGGCAAAATGCCACTCAGGCAAGCCCGGTTTACACCTTTATTCATAATTTGGGTGCTAATGCAGGTTATGAACTCGCCTGCTTCCTATTTTTCTGGATAAGCGGATTTCTACTTTATAGTGCATTGTTTGCCGCCGTAGGTTCGGCCGTTGATAGCGAAACCGAAACGCAGCAATTCATGTTCCCTATTACGTTGCCATTGTTATTTACTTACATACTATCTGTATCATACCTGTTTCAAAAGCCCGATAGTACACTGGCCTTCTGGCTTTCCATAATACCTTTAACCGCACCCGTGGCAATGATGGTTCGTGTACCTTTTGGGGTGCCCGGTTGGGAATTGGGTTTATCAATGACCTTAATGGTAATTGGCTTTATATTTTCTACCTGGGTAGCTTCAAGAATATACCGGGTGGGTATTCTGATGTATGGTAAAAAAGTGAACTTTAAGGAGTTGGCTAAATGGTTCTTTTATAAAGAATAAACCCAGCACAATTGTTAAAAATTATAAATCCCCGAAAATGGCTAAACAATTTCGGGGATTATTTATTTTAGCTACATGAGTAAACGCGTTGCCGTAATGGACCTTGGTACCAATACCTTTCATTTATTAATTGCCGATGGCGATTTGCATAGTTACCAGGAAATAGTTCATGAGCACAAGGCGGTGAAACTTGGCGAAGGCGGCATTAATAAAGGCTATATTTTACCTGAAGCCTATCAGCGGGGTATTAGTACCATGCAGCAATTTCATGAGGCAATAAAGGCGGGCAATGTTACCGCAACAAGAGCTATAGCAACATCGGCCCTGCGTAGTGCATCAAACGGAACAGATTTCATTAAAGAGGTTGAGGATAAAACCGGCATCAGTATAGAAATTATTGATGGCGAACAGGAAGCCATATTTATTTATCAGGGCGTAAAAATTAGCGGGTGCTTATCGGCACAAAACGCTCTCATCATGGATATCGGCGGCGGCAGTGTGGAGTTTATATTAGGCAATGCAGATGGCATTACCTGGAAACAAAGTTTTGAAATTGGCGCTGCCCGCTTAATGGACCTTTTCCACCGCACTGATCCCATCCCACCTTCCTCTATCGAGGCTTTAAACCTGTACCTTGAAGATCATTTAACAGATTTATTTACAGCAGTAAATAACCATACAATTGATACACTCATCGGTTCATCCGGCGCGTTTGAAACGTTTGCCGAAGTGATTGAAACCGAAAAAGGAAATTCCTTCGATTTAAAGGCGACTAAAAACTATAGTTTTGATGAGGACGCGCTTTTAACCTTAACTAACAAATTTGTACTATCCACCCATATAGAGCGGGCAGCCAATAAAGGAATTATCCCCGTAAGGGTTGATATGATTGTGACGGCATCACTTATCACCCGCTTTATCATGCACAAGCTGGCTATTCATAAGGTGAGTATGTGCAGTAATTCGTTAAAGGAAGGGGTTTTGGCGGGGATGCTTAGTTAAATAGCTTTCGGATCGGTCTTTTTATGCATTTATAATATATCCGTTTTATTAAAGGAGTTCTTATTACCACAACTTCACCCAAAAGTGCAGGTTGCATAGTCAGCTTTATTTGAAAAGTATTATCAGCTCCTATATCAAACCGTTGAGAATTATAACCTATGAAACTTGCTGTAAGCTGCGTAGCTGACATGGGCACCTGTAGTTTAAAATTGCCGTTAATATCTGTTTGGGTACCTGTGGTGCCTGATAACAGTTTAACTGACACACCCACAATTGGCGCATTATTTTCATCATTTACACATCCGGTAACAACCCTGAATTTAGCAGAATCGGGGATTAACGCAACTTTGCCCAACATAAAATCGCCAGGTTTTGACTGGTTTTTCACTTTAGGCACTTGCTCACTCAACACTACTTTTGTTTGAGCCATACCTTTAAAAGATAAAACAGAGCTTAATAAACCCATCATCAACGCTAACCTTTTCCACCCACCGGCAGCGGGTGAACTCTCTGCATAAAGCTGATGGTTCATACCATGTAGTTGCTGTTCATTAAACCGGCCGCAAACATTGCTCGTTGCAGACAGGTAGGTAATTACCTCATTATTGCTCATGGTGGTAAAATCTGTAACCGTTTTACAGCATTGGGCGCAATGCCTTCCCTGTTCAACGTGTGTCATTTGTTGCCATGCTTCATGACAAGGTTTAGGGATACTGATATTTTTAATTTGCGACATATCTAAGTGAATTTCTCATAGGATGCAGTTAAATCAACCTTTCCATAAATCTTTTTTAGTTTCTGTACATTTTATAATGCAAATAAAATTTACAGCCATCCTTTGTATATTGCTGCCTTTAAAGCACCCTCATGAAAATAAACTTTATAGGCTTAGGCTTATTCGCTCTTTTGGCTGTTAATGTGCAAGCGCAAAAAAGAAAGATCAACCCCAACGATACCACCTCAAACTACAACCCCGCTGCAGCATTTTCGCCACAGTTTTATAGCGAAAAAGGTAATGAGTTTCATTCCCCTAATGGCGATCCGGGACCAAAGTACTGGCAAAACCGCGCAAATTATAACATTAAAGTAACCCTTGATACCGTAACCAAAACTATCGATGGTACTGTATCTATCGATTATATTAATAATAGCCCCGATGCTTTGCAATACCTGTGGTTACAGCTGGACCAAAACACCTATAAAAAGGAAGCCCGCTCAAACTTTTTTACCAACAGAGCACCCGGACCAAATCAACATACAAGCGGATATACCATTGAATCCGTAGCGTTAGACCAGGGCGATGTAGTTAAACAAGTTCCATTTGTTATCACCGATACCCGGATGCAGGTACGCCTGCCCCACGCATTGGGCAAGGGTTCTTTGCGTTTAAGGATTAAATATCATTACACCGTCCCGGGTGATTTTGGTAACCGCACAGATTATGTAGATACCAAAAACGGCAAAATATATGAAATAGCCCAATGGTTTCCGCGTATGTGTGTTTATGACGATAGCCGCGGCTGGGATACCCTGCCCTTTTTAGGTGCTGGTGAGTTTTACCTCGACTATGGCGATTTTGATTACCAGGTTACTGTTCCATGGGATATGATTGTGGCTGGCTCGGGAGAATTGATAAATCCTAAGGAAGTACTAACAGCTAAACAAATTACCAGCCTGGATGCTGCCCGCAACAGCGATAAAACTGTAATGATCCGCAGCCTTGCCGAAGTGACTGATCCATCAAGTCGCCCGGTAAATAAAGGCACACTTACCTGGCATTATAAAATGTTCAACACGCGCGATGTTGCATTTGGCGCATCAAAAGCCTATGTATGGGATGCCGCGAGGGTTAATTTACCCGGTGGTAAAAAATCACTGGCTATGTCGGTTTACCCGGCCGAAAGTGTTGGTGCCAATGCATGGAACCGCGCTACAGAATATTTAAAAAAATCGATTGAATATTTTTCAGAAAAATGGTTTGTATACCCCTATCCCGTTGCCATTAACGAAGCCGGTATAGCAGGTGGCATGGAGTATCCCGGTATTGTATTTGATGGTATTACCGATAAGGGCAGTGAGCTTTACTGGGTTACCGCGCACGAGATTGGGCACAACTGGTTCCCGATGATTGTTGGCTCTGATGAGCGTCGTTTTGGCTGGATGGATGAAGGATTTAACACCTTCATAGATATATACGCATCTGATGAGTTTAACAAAGGCGAGTACGCCCCTAAACGCGATGGTGAATATGCGCCGGGAGGTGGCAACCCTGCCGATGAGATTATCCCAATCATCACCGACCCGGAATCGCCGGCCATTATGACGGCGGCCGACGCTGTACCTGAAAAATACCGCCACCCATTGGTTTACTTTAAACCTGCATTTGGATTGGTTTTACTTCGGGAACAGATATTGGGTAAAGATAGGTTTGACTATGCTTTCAAAAACTATATCAGCAAATGGGCATTTAAACATCCTCAGCCCGATGACTTTTTCAGATCGATGGAAAGCGGCGCAGGCGAAGACCTTTCCTGGTTTTGGAAAGGCTGGTTTTATAACAACTGGACAACTGATATAGCCGTTATAAATGCCAAAAATATAACTACTGATGGTGTTAAAGGCTTAAATATAACAGTGGTGAATAAGGAGCAATTGCCAATGCCATTTACTGTTGAAGTAAAATTTAAGGATGGTAGCAAAAAACGAAGCTACATGCCGGTTGAAACATGGCTATCCCGCACGCAGGCCACCTTTACATTGCCAACTACAGGGGAAGCAGAAACTGTGACTATAGATCCTGATAACGCTTTGCCTGATTTGAACAGGGGGAACAATGTTTTAAAGGTAAAATAAAAGCCATAAAATACACGCCATTGCTTTGTGCCGCACACATGGCGTGTATTTCGGTTCTCATTAATTTGTCAATCTTAACCCAACGTTAAACTATTAATAAGCTAAAGCTTATCTTTGTTTTATGAACACAGCCGATCTGTTGCAACGCGCTTTGCGGTTTGATTTTTTAACCCAGGATGAAGGGGTTTACCTATATAACAACGCATCTACTCCCGATCTCATGTATACCGCCAACGAACTGCGTAAAAAACAGGTTCCGCACGGTAAGGTTACCTGGCAGATAGATCGTAACGTAAATACAACCAACGTATGTATAGCCAATTGTAAGTTCTGCAACTTTTTCCGCAGGCCGGGCCATGAGGATAGTTACATTACTGATATTGAAACTTATAAAAAAAAGATAGAGGAAACTTTCCGTTACGGCGGCGATCAGTTACTGCTGCAGGGCGGTCACCATCCCGATCTTGGTCTTAAGTTTTATACCGATCTTTTCAGAGAACTGAAACAGCTCTATCCTAAATTAAAGCTGCACTCATTAGGTCCGCCAGAAATTGCGCACGTAGCCAAACTGGAAGGCATGAGCCATATTGATGTGCTTAGAGCCATGCAAGAGTCGGGCTTAGATTCACTGCCCGGTGCAGGTGCCGAGATATTGAACGATCGTGTACGCCGGCTGATATCAAAAGGAAAATGCGGTGGCAAGGAATGGCTGGATGTTATGCGTGCTGCTCATCAGCTTAATTTGCCTTCGTCGGCTACTATGATGTTTGGCCATATCGAAACTATCGAAGAGCGCTTCGAACACCTGGTTTGGATCCGCGAAGTACAAGCCGAAAAGCCCGAGGGACATTATGGTTTTGTTGCCTTTATTCCATGGCCTTTTCAGGATGATGGCACACTTTTACGTAAAGTACGGGGCATTACCAATAATGTAACCGGCGATGAATATATCCGCATGATAGCTTTGAGCCGCATTATGCTGCCCAACATCAAAAACATACAAGCTTCTTGGCTTACCGTAGGTAAACAGGTAGCACAGTTGTGCTTACACGGTGGCGCAAATGATTTTGGATCAATCATGATCGAAGAGAATGTAGTTTCGGCTGCCGGCGCACCACACAGGTTTACGGCCAAAGGCATCCAAGAATCAATCATTGAAGCAGGTTTTGAACCACAACTACGTACCCAAAAATACGATTGGCGCGATGTGCCTGTTGAAATTGAGGAACAGGTTATCAATTATTAAAGTGAATGGTGAATAGAGAGTAGTGAATGGTTGGTTAAGTTAAAAAACTATCTATTCACTACTCACCATTCACAACTCACCACTCACAAAAATGGAACATTACATAGAAGCATTAATTTTCGCATCAGAACAAGGTATTCGCATGGAGGAAATCATGTATTGCCTGCAGGCGGCTTTTGAGCGGGATTTTAATGCAACCGAAGTAAATGAGAGCCTCAAAGCTATAGAGTTAAAATATAGTGATGATAATTTGGCCATTGAACTGGTGAAAATAGGTAACGGATACCAGTTTTTTACCAAGAAGCAATATCACCCGGTTATAAATCTTTTGCAATTACAACGATCTAAAAAAAGATTAAGCCAGGCCGCGCTGGAAACCCTGGCCATTATAGCCTACAAACAACCGGTTACCAAAACTGATGTGGAGCAGATCCGTGGGGTAAACTGCGATTACTCCATACAAAAACTACTGGAAAAAGAGCTAATAGCTATAATTGGAAAGTCTGAAGCCTTAGGAAAACCTATTCTTTACGGCACCAGTGGCTTATTTATGGATTACTTCGGGATCAACAATATACAGGAATTGCCTCAGATTAAGGATTTTACAAACAATTCAGTTGCAATTGGCGAACAAACAGAATAATTTTAATTTCATCTTTTTAATAAAAATGATTTTGATTATTTTTACTATTGAATAAGGAAATAAAAGCATAAAAAAATTCTTGCTTTTTATCCGATTTAAAGTATTATTGATAAAGTTTTACAAATAAAATCCGTTACAATGGGAGCGCCAAAAAAACCGATTACCAAGAAGATCGACAATTCCGAAGATGACAATGAAGACGACGATGATCTAATTCTCGACCCTAAATCGAAGAAAAAGGTTGATGACGACGATGATGATTTTGATGGCCCATTAGATGATGATCTGGGCAGGGGATTCGAATCTTTCGACGAAGAAGACGATGAAGATTATTAGTCTTTAAGGAAACATATTCTATTTGTAAAGCATTCAGCGCATGCCCTGAATGCTTTTTTTTATATTTAGCCCTCCTATGATCATAACAGAAGTAAAAGATAAGGCGACAAGAAAAGCTTTTTTAGATGTGGCGCGTACCCTTTACAGGGATGATAAAAACTGGGTTTGCCCGCTTGATAATGATATAGAAGCGGTATTTGACCCGGCCAAAAACAATTTTCACCAGGATGGCAAATGCACCAGGTGGGTACTTACCGATGATAACAACCAAGCTATTGGCAGGGTAGCGGCTTTTATAAATAATAAAAAGGCATATCATTATGATCAGCCAACTGGTGGTATGGGCTTTTTTGAATGTATTGATAATAAAAAAGTCGCTTTCCTGTTGTTTGATACCGCCCAAAAATGGCTTAAGGATAATGGGATGCAAGCTATGGATGGCCCCATAAATTTTGGCGAGAATGATAATTTTTGGGGTTTACTGGTGGAGGGGTTTACTCCGCCATCCTATGGGATGAATTATAACTTCCCGTATTACAAAGCCTTTTTTGAGGATTATGGGTTTAAAACCCAGTATGAGCAGATCACCAATCATCTTGATGTGAATAAGCCGTTTTCGGAACGGTTTACAAAAATTGCAAATTGGGTGATCAAGAAACCCGGGTATGATTTCAGGCATTTTGAGGTTAGCAAAATGGAGAAATTCACAGCAGACTTTATGGAGATCTATAACGATGCCTGGAAAGATTTTGAAAATTTTGTGCCCATTACCCATGCCACCATTGCCGAAAGCTTTAAGAAAATGAAACCTTTGATGGACGAAAAGCTAATCTGGTTTGCCTACATCGATGACGAACCCGCGGCATTTGTTATCATTTTGCCCGATGCCAACCAGATGCTTAAACCATTAAATGGCAAACTTAACCTGATAGGTAAGCTTCAATTTTTATATTACCGATGGAAAGGCGTATCCCGCATGCGGGCAATAGTGATGGGAACCAAACAAAAATACCAGAAACACGGACTGGAATCTGCCATATTCATTAAACTCAAAGAATACGTTTTGCCTTTAAAGCAATATGATGAACTTGAATTATCGTGGGTTGGAGATTTTAACGAGAAAATGATTGCCATTCATGCTGCGGTTGGGGCCACCTTTGGCAAAAAGCATTTAACAATGCGCTATATTTTTTAAAGTATGCCCGGCTATTAACCGGGCATAAATTTATGCAGTAGCTTTTGAGTGCCTTAGCTCTTCAAATAGCTCTATCACCTTCTTTTGCAGATCGATAACTTCAGTTTCGCGATCCATTAAGCGTTTGTTGACAGATTCCAGTTCGTTTACAAATTTCTGATCCTGCTCGGCATCATTAAATGTAAGTAACTGAACTACTGTCATTTCAAATAAAGTGGCAATTTGCTCAAGCCTTGATAAGTTAATATCGGTAATTCCCGTCTCAATTTTTGAGAATGCAGGAATGGAAATATCTAACCGCTTTGCAACATCTTCCTGGCTCCACCCTTTTTGATGACGTAGCAGTCTGATTTTTTTTCCAAGTGTTTTCATGTGATCTGTATAATAGTAAAGGTTTCGCAAAAGTTAATTACTTTGCAATAATATTTATTATCACGCTAATTATCAACTAATTTGCATAATATTTTATTAAAACGGTCAGGCAAACAAAACAATTGGTAATTAGCTGTATTAAAGCGAGGTAAATAAACGGCAGTGCGACCTCTCATGCCCATTATCTCCATAATCAGGGGTATATCACAAAACTGTAATAAATAAAATAACAGTTAAAAATGTTTGGATTTAATTTTACCATGCGTATCTTTGTACTGTAATAATTAAAATTACAGATGAACGGACAATTTCAGATAGCGGTGCATATACTTACCCTGCTCAGCAAGCAGCCGGATGAGCTATTATCATCCGATTATATTGCCGGCAGCATCAATATAAACCCGGTACTTGTACGTAAAGAGATCAGCAACCTGCGGAAATATGGCCTCATTGATAGTAAAGAAGGCAAAGCCGGCGGTTATACCCTGGGCTTACCAGCTCAGAAAATATTGCTGAGCGATGTTTACAGAGCAGTAAAAGTGCAACCTGCTTTAGGGCAGGCAAAAAACAAGCCTAATCCCAATTGCCCGGTAGGTAAGCAAATCAGCCAACATTTGGATGCCTTGGCCGATGAGGTTGACGTTACCATCTTTAATAAATTAAATACAATTACCCTGGCCGACTTTAGCGGCAAATTCAATTAAAAAAATTTAAACAAAACTGTAACAAATTTAATTACAATATAAAAACAAACAATTATGAAATTAGCATTAATAGGTGCCACAGGCTTTGTAGGCAAAGCTGTATTAAACGAAGCATTACAACGCGGTTATGATGTAACAGCTATAGCACGCGACCCGAAAAAGGTAGAAACAGCAAGTGATAAATTAACACTTAAAGCTGCCGATGTATTGGATACAGAGTCCCTTGCTGTAGCGCTTAAAGGTCATGACGCTGTAGTGAGCGCGTACAATGCCGGCTGGACCAACCCCAACCTTTACGATGATTTTGTAAAAGGCTCAGAGGCCATTCAGCAGGCTGTAAAGCAAGCCGGCGTTAAACGCTTATTAGTTGTTGGCGGCGCAGGCAGTTTATATGCTGCTCCGGGATTGCAACTGGTTGATTCGCCACAATTCCCCGCCGAGTGGAAAGCCGGCGCTACAGCCGCCCGTGATTACCTTAACACCCTTAAAAAGGAAACCGAACTTGACTGGACATTTTTGAGCCCGGCTATCAACCTGCACCCTGGTGAACGCACAGGAAAATTCCGCTTAGGCACTGATGAACCGGTATTTAATGAAAAAGGTGTTCACGAAATATCTGTGGAAGACCTGGCAGTTGCCATTTTGGACGAATTGGAGAATAACCAATTTGTAAAAAGAAGATTTACGGTAGGGTATTAAATATAAAAATCCCATTGTGCAGCTTAGAATCTGCCAATACTTCAAAAAGTTACGTCATTGCTGCGAGGCACGAAGCAATCTGTTTGCTATACAGAGCGGCTGGCATAGTCGACCTGCCTGTGTAGAGATTGCTTCGTACCTCGCAATGACGTAATATTATCCTTACTTTATAAACTTAGCCGCAACCCAATCCTTATCTTTTTTATGGATGATGTATTTTAATCCATACTTACGGGCTTCATCGGTGATGATATCCAGATCGGGAGATTCATAAAATCCGCTGAAATAGATTTCACCATCTGGTTTCAGCACCTGGGCATAACGCTCCATCTGATCCATGAGGATATTGCGGTTAATGTTGGCCAGTATAGTATCATATTGTTCATTTGGGATCACTTCTTTTGAGCCGCAAAGTGGTATAATATTGTCAATATGGTTTAATGCTGAGTTCTCGATAGTGCTATCGTAACAAACTGGGTCGTAATCAATAGCTGTAACCCTTGCAGCTCCAAGTTTGGATGCCATAATGGCCAGGATGCCTGTACCACATCCCATATCCAATACATTTTTACCCTTGTAATCATTCTCCAGCATCAATGCCAGCATCATGGATGTGGTTTGATGATGGCCGGTACCAAAAGCCATCTTAGGATCAATCACGATCTCGTATTCAATCTCTGGCCGGGCCGGATGAAAGGTGGCCCTTACATATATTTTATCGCCTATCTCTATCGGTTCAAAATTACTTTCCCATACTTCGTTCCAGTTTTTTTGAGGGATGAGCGTTACCTCATAACTAAAAGTAAACAATTCACGGTACGGCAATAGCTGTTCTATCAGCTTTTCTTCATCAAAATCATCAACCGGAATATAAGCTTTAAAGCCAAAATCCAGTTCTTCAAAAGTATCAAAACCAATATCACCCAAGGTATTTATCAGCAGATCCTGCTGGTAGTCTTCGGTAGTTATAGTGGTAAAAAGTAATTCGTAGTAGTTCATAATAGATAATGTTTTATAACACGTCAATTGCGGGATATGAATGATTGCGAACTCATTCCATATCGTATCCAATTGCTTCGTTCCTTGTATGACGTATTAGCAAAAAATTGTCATCCTGAACGCAGTGAAGGATCTGTTATCCGCCATACATCTTCGCCCTGTACAGTCTCCGAATAGCTCCTTCACTGCGTTCATGATGACAAATTATTAGTGTCCCAAATTTAAAACTTGCGTTCACAAATTTTCATCTTGTTTTACTCTTCCAGCACAGCTGTCTCTTCAACATCCTTCTTTTTCAACGTAACCGTTTTACCGGTAACCAAAAACAATATAAAAAAATTAACAGCCCAATAAGCCAGCTGAATAAATAACATAATGGTAGTTAGGCCAATTAAACTATCATACCCGGATTGCTCATCCCAAATGGCATAAGCAACGCCTCCTGCTGCAAACGTACAAATAGCGGCAACCACACTAAAAGTAATCAACGCTGCAGCTGCTGAGTGTAACACAAAGGCATTCCAAACAGGAACAATAATTATCCACTGCGTTAATATGGCTACTATAAAATATAATGGCCAGCAATAATAAAAACAAGCCATAAAAGCATGAACGTTCCCCTCTCCCATATCACTTATCTGCATAGCATGGGCAAGTGCGCTAACTATTACAAAGGCAGCAAACCCAATAAAAGCAACTAATGGCGGGAGAAAAACTTTCATATTTAAAAGCTACCTAAAAACACGTCATTACGAGGAACAAAGCAATCTCTGCACATACATGTCGACTTTGCATCGTCGCTCTGTATAGCAAAGAGATTGCTTCGTTCCTCGCAATGACGCGTGGGCTTGTGTTCGTGTGTTCATTAACACACCTGATTAACGTTCAATAATTATTTCTGTTTGAAATATTAGCAATGAAACGTAGTTTAGCTTACACCCTATCCAATTAATTATAAGCCTTGATGATATCTACAAAATCACGTGATTTTAACGATGCACCACCTATCAGGCCACCATCAATATCTGGCTGGGCAAATAGTTCGGCTGCATTTTTAGGGTTACAGCTACCTCCGTATAAAATGGTAGTGTTATCAGCAATATCCTGGCCGTATTTGGCGGCAATTTCTTTGCGGATAAATTCATGAATTTCCTGAGCCTGCGCCGATGAAGCAGTTACGCCGGTACCAATAGCCCAAACAGGCTCATAAGCCAAAACCAACTTTGAAAAATCGGCAGCCTCTAAATGGAATACACCTTCAACAAGCTGTGATTTAATCACATCAAAGTGTTGGTTAGCTTCGCGCTCCTGCAACGTTTCGCCGATACAAAAAATAGGGCGAAGATCATGCTTTAATACAGTATCGGTTTTTTTAGCCAGCAACTCATTGCTTTCGCCAAAATACTGACGACGCTCTGAGTGACCTATTATAACATAAGCAGCACCTACTGATTTGATCATTTTTGCAGAGATCTCACCGGTATACGCGCCACTCTCGGCCTGGTGAGCATTTTGTGCTCCTACAGAAACTTTATTGTAACCTTTTGCCAATTGTACCAGGCTATTGATATGAATAAAAGGGCTGCAGATAACCGCTTCCTGTGTGCCGGTCACTTCGTCTTTAACCATATTGATGATCTCGGTAAATACGCCTAATCCTTCATTATAGTCAAGATTCATTTTCCAGTTTCCGGCAACAATTTTTTTTCTCATGATTTTATTATTTTAATTGATTGTGTGAGTGGTTGATTGGGTGAATGGTTGATTATGCTAAGCGATGAATGAATGATTAATATTTGATTGATTCGGCTTTGACCATTCACTTAATCAACTCAATCAACCACTCACCAACTTTAAAACCTTCTGTATTCCTCTGTTAATTCAAATACTTTTTGTAGTATATTCTTTTCTATATCGTCGAACTCACGGTGATCCCGGCGTTCAAATACTTTCTCGGCGGTTTCAAACATTTTCTTGATGGAGTAAACCTCAAAACCCTGCGCTCCACCCCATGAAAAATCGGCAACAAAATTACGTGGAAAGCCGGCCCCAAAAACATTGGCGCTAACCCCTACCACTGTACCCGTATTAAACATGGTATTGATGGCGCATTTGGCGTGGTCGGCCATGATTAATCCACAAAATTGCAGACCGGTTTTTCTAAAACGCTGCGTATCATAATCCCAAAGGCGCACCTCTGCATAATTATTTTTAAGATTCGAGTTATTGGTATCGGCACCGATGTTGCACCATTCGCCAAGCACAGCATTGCCTAAATATCCTTCATGCCCTTTTGAGGAATACCCCCAGATAACGGCGTTATTCAATTCGCCACCAACACGCGAATACGGTCCTACAGTGGTAGCGCCATAGATCTTCGCCCCCATTTTTACCTGCGAATGCTGGCATAATGCAAAAGCGCCGCGAATATGGGTGCCTTCCCAAACCTCGGTATTGGCTGATAAATATATTGGCCCGTTGGTAGTGTTAAATGTAGAACATTCAGCAACTGCACCTTCTTCGGCAAAAAAATCGTCACCTATAATGGTATTGGTTGAACTTATTTGGGCGCTAGTGCGGCCTTTGGTAAGAAGTTGAAAATCTTTCCTGAGCTCAATTTCATTCTTCCTGAAAATATCTTCGGGATAGCGAATAAATACAAACGAATCTGTGTAATCTGTAACATTATCAAATGTTGCACCGGCATCAAAGCTTTCCGCCTCAGCCCGGTTCAGCTTCACAGCCAGCAGCTGATCGCTACATTTTAGCGCTTCGCCGGTTTGTAGCTTGCTAATGGCATCCAACAAGTTTTCATCGGGACAAACCGCGCCGTTTATAAATAAATTATCAGACTCGATTTTTACAGGAAATTTGGCCTGCAAATAATCAAGCGTATAAAAAGAAGTATTAGTATTTAAATACTTAGCCCACTTTTCTGCAATGGTAAGGATACCTATGCGCATATCGGCCACGGGCCTGGTATAGGTAAGCGGTAGCAGTGTTTGGTGTGTGTTATCGTCGAAAAGGATAAGTCCCATGGCACAAAAATAAAAAAAGTCCCGGCTGCAAAGCCGAGACTTGTAAATATTTAATTAAACAAGAAATTACTTCTTGTTGTAACGCGTACGGAATTTATCGATACGACCTGCAGTATCAACCAGTTTCATTTTACCGGTATAGAAAGGGTGCGAAGTGTGCGAAATTTCTAATTTGATCAATGGATACTCGTTACCGTCTTCCCATTTAATGGATTCACGTGTATCGATGCATGATTTAGTCATGAAAGCATAGTCGTTTGACATATCTTTAAACACAACTAACCTATAGTTTGATGGATGCAGATCTTTTTTCATTATATATAAACTTATCTTTGTAGTCTTTAAAAGAGGCGCAAATGTAATAAAATAATTCAAATGTCAAAAGCGAAAGTCAAAATAAGTTCATAGTTGATGGAACATGGCCAATGGCAGCGCAACTGCAGATTCAGTCAAATATATAACAAACTGATTAACAATATTGCAAATCAAATAACGAGCATGAACATTGAACTATTTTTCAGTATGACTGGTTGCGACCCCTCCTTCTCCTAAAAAGACATCTTTAATTTTCCTTCTGAGCAAATTATGCAATTTCAATGTCTTGTCCGACAGCGTATTCCAATCGCAGATGCCTGAATAATTAATCGACTGCCTAACATCCCCATAGTTTATAAAAACATCCAAATCACCAACAAAATCTGTACAATGACGGCTGCTTATCACAGGGCGCGAAACAATCTCTTTTGCCAAATTAAAAATTGTATCTTTTTCTGTTTTAGTAAAATACGCTTTCACAGTGTCTGTCATAACCTTTTTAGGCTTTGCCGTAAAAATTGAACCCCTGTTATGGGTTTCAATAATGGTTGTATCACTATCATTAACAATCTTTATAACTACCCTATGTTCAGAAACAATTGTTAATGTACTCCAGGAATCGTCGGACATTTTAGTCGGATCAGCTTTATCCTTTAAATTGCAACCGATGGCAATCAGCATTACACCTGCAAAAAACAATATTGGAAAATATTTCATAACAGATAAAATACTGTTAGCAATGACTTAGCCTTTACTAAATAAAAATCCCATCCCATTCTTCCCTAAAATAAATTTCTAAAAACTCTTTAAATGAATTAGCAACTACTTTAAAACTGTCCCCACAAATAACGTATACTTCATTTTGTTCAGATGCACCTTGGTGTAGCCTTATGGCGTAAATGCATAAATGACAGAAATAATCGATAAAAACGAAGCAATTCTCATGCAACGTCAAAACGTTGACGATATTTCGATAGTCTGGGGTCCCTCCCCAATCACCAACTTCATCTTTTACAGATTTGAATTGATCAAAACCATAAAAGGCAAACATATCCAAATCATAATCATCCACATTAAACGTTCGGAAATAATCTTTCAGATCCTCGGGAATGATCAAATCATGATTTGACTCAAACGATGCAAATTCTATGTCGATATTTTCGCCCATTTTTGTCTTAATTCTTGATTCTAATCTCTTGATTCTATTTCCTGGCACAATTCAATCAACACACCATTCGCACTCTTAGGATGCACAAAGCAAACTAATTTATTATCAGCACCACGCTTAGGTGTATCATTCAGCAATATAAAACCTTCACTTTCCAACCGCTGCATCTCGGCAATAATATCATCTACTTCAAAAGCAATATGATGAATCCCCTCCCCTTTTTTGGAGATGAATTTAGCTATGGGGCTATCCTCATTTAAAGCCTGTAACAACTCAATTTTATTGGGGCCCGTTTGCAAAAAAGCGGTTAGTACCCCCTCCTGCTCCACGGTCTCGGTTTTATAAACAGGAGTATTTAAAAGCTTCCCGTATATATCACCAGCAACCTTAATATCGCTTACGGCAATCCCAATATGCTCCACTTTATTCATGTCCAAATATTGTAAATTAATAGTCAGGTTTGTTAATTTACCCTTTGTTTTGAATGATTTTAAATAAAAACTTGTGTATCTTTGTATTGTTAATATACTTAGCATTATGAATATCCCAATTTATTTAGATAACAATGCAACTACACCGATGGATCCACGCGTTCTGGAGGCCATGTTACCTTATTTTACAACAAAATTTGGTAATGCCGCCAGCCGTAACCATCCTTTTGGATGGGTGGCCGAAGAAGGTGTTGACTATGCACGTGAGCAGGTGGCCAAATTGATTGGCGCTAATGAGAAAGAAATAATTTTTACTTCTGGCGCTACAGAATCAGATAACCTTGCTATCAAGGGCGTATTTGAAATGTATAAGGATAAAGGCAATCACATTATAACTACCGTTACCGAGCATAAAGCGGTGCTTGATGCCTGCAAACACGTAGAAAAACTGGGTGGCAAGGTTACTTACCTTCCGGTTAAAGAAGATGGTCTTGTTGACCTTGCTGTTTTAGAGGCAGCCATGACCAGCGAAACCATTTTGGTATCGGTAATGTATGGTAACAACGAGATTGGTGTCATACAACCTATAAGAGAAATATCTGCTATCGCTCACAAGTATGGCGCACTGTTTATGACAGATGCTGTACAGGCGGTTGGTAAAATACCTGTTGATGTTAATGCTGATGGTATTGACCTTTTGGCACTATCAGCACATAAAATATATGGCCCTAAAGGTGTTGGCGCATTATACGTTCGCCGTAAAGGACCAAGGGTTAAAGTTACAGCACAAATGGATGGCGGTGGCCACGAACGCGGTATGCGTTCTGGTACATTAAACGTACCGGGCATTGTTGGTTTAGGTAAAGCCTGCGAGCTTTGCGGTTTAGAGATGGAAAGCGAAGCAAAACGCCTTTCAGCTTTACGCGATAAACTACAATCGGCATTAACTGTACTGGAAGAAAGCTATGTAAACGGAAACGTTGAGCATCGCTTACCACATGTAGCCAACATCTCTTTCAAATATGTTGAAGGCGAAGGTTTAATGATGGCGATGAAAGACCTTGCTGTATCATCAGGCTCTGCCTGTACCTCAGCTTCACTGGAGCCTTCATACGTACTGAAAAGCTTAGGTTTATCTGACGATTTGGCACATTCATCTATCCGCTTTGGCTTAGGTCGTTTTACTACCGAAGAAGAAGTTGATTACGCTATTGAAGTAACCAAAAACTCGGTTACCCACCTGCGCGAGCTTTCTCCGCTTTGGGAAATGTTTAAAGAGGGAATTGACCTTAACTCTATTGAGTGGGCAGAACATTAATTTTTGATGCTGGATTTCGAAATTTCAATTTCGGATTTGGCGCAAGATTTATTTTAGAATTTAGAAATTAGAGTTTAGGATTTACCTGGCTCAGAACAAATAACTACTACTTAAAAATTTTTGAAATGGCATATTCTGATAAAGTAATCGATCACTACACTAACCCCCGCAATGTGGGCACTTTGGATAAAAGTAGCCACAAAGTAGGTACCGGCTTAGTTGGTGCGCCTGAATGCGGAGACGTTATGCGTCTGCAGATTGAGGTGGATGATAACAATGTTATCACCGATGCAAAATTTAAAACTTTCGGTTGCGGTTCAGCAATCGCTTCTTCATCTTTAGCTACTGAGTGGTTAAAGGGCAAAAGCATCGATGATGCCATGAAGATTGACAATATGGATATCGTTGAAGAACTGGCTTTGCCACCTGTAAAAATCCACTGCTCTGTTTTGGCAGAGGATGCTATAAAAGCAGCTATTAATGATTTCCGCGTAAAAAACGGCTTAGAAGCATTTGTAAGCGAAAAAGCGCACCATTAATAAGTAGCAAGTATCAAGTAGTTAGTATCAAGATTTAGGTACTAACGTATCAATTTAAGCTTGATACTTAACGCAACTTATTTGTACTGAAAGTGGTAAGATATTTGTTTGATAAATGCATCTTTCTACTTGATACTAACTACTTGATACTAATAAAATGGTAACTGTAACTGATAAAGCTAAAAGTAAAATAGAACACCTGATGCAGGATTCGGGGCTTGATGCCTCTTATTTTCTGCGTGTGTCTGTTCAGGGAGGTGGCTGCTCTGGTTTATCATATAATCTTGATTTTGATAACGAAGAAAAAAAAGGCGACCAATTTTTTGAAGACCAAGGCGTACGCATGGCCTTGGATATGAAGTCATTCCTATACCTTGCCGGTACCGAACTTGATTTTTCTGACGGTTTAAACGGAAAAGGCTTCAATTTTCACAATCCTAATGCAAGCCGTACCTGTGGCTGTGGCGAAAGTTTCTCTGTATAACCATTTACAATAATAAAATATATTAAAGCGGCGTCGGATTGATGCCGCTTTTGTTTTTACCGCTTTTTTCTGTTAAAGAAAATTTGGGTTAACCACATTCAGCAGGATGTGGTTAAATATTAATCTCCGTCACCACAAATCAACAAAACTTCTATGCTGAATTGATTTGAAAAATAATTAACTTGTAAGGTAAATAACCATACCAGGTATGCCGCTCCAGATTAAATTACCGCTCATATTATTGATAAGTGCCCTGTTTACGCTTCAACAAAACAACTATAAAGTTGACGTGGAAACTATCAAAGCTTCAAGAGCCGCATCCAACACGGCCATTGCTAAACATAATATTGACGGTATGGCTAAATACTGGCTGCCTGATTTTACTCAAACCATTGGCAGGGGAATTACCACCACAGGCAAAGACAGCATTATTGCCGGCTGGAAAAAATTATTCAAAACCAATAAAACCGTAGCTTACATCCGCACACCCGCAACAATTACCGTAGGCGACAATGGAATAATGGCATGGGAAACCGGTACCTGGATAGCAAATAATTCGTACAGCAGGGGTGGCAATTATTCGGCCATGTGGCGTAAAATTAATGGCACCTGGCAATTACAGGCCGAGTTATTTGTATCATTAAAGAAATTATAAAACAAAAGAGGCAATGTCGCCTCTTTTGTTTTTACTAAGTTTTCTTAAAACATATCTTCAGCCTCAATACCTTCCGGCACAGCCTGTTCTACGCTCCAGTGCTCTGCAATCTTATCAGTGTCAACCCTAAAAACTTCATAGCGTACAAATCCCTTCCCCCCTCTTTTAAATTGAGATTGAACTACTACAAAATCTCCTTCGGCGATAACACGGTGAATTTTAATGTCACGATCAGGATCGTCTGATAAATAATCCGCAAGGTCTTTACCGCTGCTAATTACCGTTGGATTATGCTCAATGTAATCAGGCTTAATAAGCTCAATGGGTGATTGCTTATTGATGACAGACTCATAAAACCTATTTACCACCTGTTTACTGTTTTCTGCTGATTTCCTTTCATCGATATCTGTGGCACCGTTGGTCGCGGTGATAGCAAGGCCTGTTTGATCGGGCATTTCCTGTATGGCATCCCAATGTTCAGCCAGCATTCCGTCATTTAGTTTAAACAGGTCAATAACTACCATGTGCTTACCCATAAACTGAATATCAAGATGAGTAATAACAAGATCGCCCTCCTGTACAGCGCGAATGATGGGTGATTTAGCTCCCGCAGGCGGCGGTGGCAGCGTTTTCAGGTAGTTGATCATCCCGGTGATGCCCGCTCTGCCCTGGGCAACCGTAGGGTTGTGTTGTTTATAATCCTCCAACACAAATTCGGGGATAAGTTCGGCCTTGCGCTGACCAACAATCAGCTTGTAAAACGCTAGTACTTTTTGTTTATTTGATAAAGTATCCATAGGTGTATTTGCTTTGATGGCCGGGCTTGTGCACATTAATGCGCAGCAAAAACCCATTGCCAATGTATGTGTAATTTTCATTACGATTAGATTAGAATAATAGAATGATGTAAAAATTAGATTGTGCGAAACACTTGCGCTAAGCAATCAGCGTTTCAGAAACCTGGATTAACAGGCAGGATTTTTGGCAATCCTTATTTGATATGTTGTTGAAGTAATTATGGAATAAAGATAGCTTTTTAGAGCGAAGTACCCGAACAAAGAATAAAAGAATTTTTGAAGACAGAATTTGGACCGAGGTCACTTAAATTGCTGACAATTCATATCAAAAGTATTCCGGACGATGTTTTCACATGACAGAAACTATGCACCTGATCACTAAAATTCCACCGGAACCTTATAAAAGCGATTATCAAAATTCACTAAAAACAGTTCGGTAGTGGCACGGGTAACAGCGGTGTAAAACCATCGAAGAAAATCCATATTGATCATTTCGTCGGTTACATAACCCTGGTCAACAAAAACCGCATCCCACTGGCCGCTCTGAGCCTTATGACAGGTAATGGCATAGGCGAATTTGATCTGCAGGGCGTTATAATATGG
Source organism: Mucilaginibacter sp. P1_A3 (assembly GCF_056406855.1). NCBI lineage: Bacteria > Pseudomonadati > Bacteroidota > Sphingobacteriia > Sphingobacteriales > Sphingobacteriaceae > Mucilaginibacter > Mucilaginibacter sp. P1_A3. The sequence continues at coordinate 399,541 of NZ_JBFTZJ010000006.1, read as the reverse complement.
GTTCAGTTTTAACTCATTATGCATTGCCCTTTTATTTGTCAGGTGTGCATAATCCTTCATTACCTCCTCGTAAAATTTCTTTTGATTTTCCTGTGATAAGGCCGGCGAATCGGCATACAAGGTATCCAATAGTATTTTGCAATCCAGTACCGGGTCTTCGGCGTAGTCAATAAACTCTATTTGCACATCTGCAAAACGAAAACCATACATGTCCTCAATCCGGCGTACCTTTCTTATACGGGCAATATCACCGTTGGCAATAAAATCGGTACTATTCTCATCATTATCTTTAAGCCAGAAATAGTTGTTCTTAACCACCATGATCTGATCGCCGCCGGTGAGCTCCTCTTCCCGGTACAGGATGCGGTTACGGATCTGGCCGTTATATAAGTTGGCATTCTTGTTTGAGCGGCAAATAATGAGCGTTCTATCGTACCCGTATTTGTTATAAGCATAGTTCAACCCTTCTTCCAGTCGTTCACCCGTCATCCTAAAAACATCCTTATAACCTTTGGTAATAATTTTAGGTGTAGTCACCTCTTTTTGGCGGATAATATCGCGGATAGCAGTAGCATTAAACAAGATACCCGAATCCTTTTGCTGACGAAGTACATCCGTAAGCTCATATTTAAAAACGTTTACGCCAAACTTCCCCTTCATAATAGCTTCATCCAAAGCAGGGCTATTATCTGAGCCCACAGGAGGCAGCTGCGCGGTATCACCCACCAACACCAGTTTGCAGTTTTTATCGTTGTACACGTACCTTACCAAGTCATACAACAAAGATGCCCTGCTACCAACAGGATCATCTGATATCATCGATGCCTCATCCACAATAAACAGGGTATCGCTGGCCAGGTTATCAGCAATAGCAAAACCATCATCAAGGTTAAGGGCCGATTTTTTACGGTAAATACGTTTATGAATAGTGAAAGCTTTTTTTCCCGAGTAATTGGTGATCACTTTGGCAGCCCGCCCGGTGGGCGCCAGTAATATCGATCTGTAATTATATTGCTTTAATGCTTTTACAAGTGCGCCAAGCACCGTAGTTTTACCGGTACCGGCATAGCCCCGCAGGATAAAACATTCGTCGCCATCGCGGCTCTGTAAAAAAGCATGTAACCGATCAAACAGTTCCAGTTGCTGGCCTGTGGGAGTATGCGGGAATGCTTTACGGATATGATCAATTACAGTCACTTTGCAAAAATGCTGATAAGTAATTGAAAAACCTTTACCCTTATTAAAAAGCTAACAGGATTAGTTATAAATTTGACCATGGAATTTAATGAGGATAAAGTAGAAGAACAACCAGACGATTTTGTAGATATTTATTCAAAACGGGCAATTTTTGGTTTTTCTATTTTCAGTTTTTTATTTGCCGGGGTGTTGCTTGTTCTAAACTTATGGGCAGCCGGCTATAAAAAAGCAATAAGCCAGGTTTTACTTTTCCTGGTGCTTTTTTATTTGTTATATATTAATGTAATAAGGTATTCTGGTATTAAAATAGATACCGAATTACTTAAAAAAGCTTCGTCGGGTGCAACTTTAACATTTGGCCAGCTATTACCCATGATGGAACTTATGGGCTTAATTATAGCGCTAAACATTATAGGCGGGTTGATACTAACAAGATATTTCTTTAAAAAATACTTCCCCGATGATGACTATTACCCCAAACCTATCTGGCGGCCTCTAATTATTTATATTCTGCTATCTCTTTTTTCAAGGTTTCTTATTTAGGCATCACCCAAAAGTGAAAGCATTTTAATAGTTGCCTATATGGTATCTGCTAAAAAATATTACTTTTGTTAAACTGGCATGAGCGAACACAACTACAATTACCATGATGATAACTTTAGTCTTGATAAAGCACAGGGCTATACTTTATTAATACAAATTGATAAAACATCGTTTTCATACGCGGTAAGCGATCAAAACAAGCTTATCGCCTTGGCAGATAAACACCCGCTGGATGAATTAAGTGATCCGCAGGAGTTGCTCGATCTGTTATCTGCAAACTACAAAAAGGTAGTTATTGGTTTACCCAATACAGGCTTTACACTTTTGCCACAAAGCATTTTTAAACAGGACCAGGTAAGCAATGTGGCTCGTTTTCTTGATGTACAGGCTAACGAAAAAGTTTTGGCCCAGCCATTAGATAATAAAAACATCATTATTTATAAAACATCAGAAGCTTTAATAAGTGCCGCTGAGGATTTTGGTTTACGCAATACTGTATTTTCATCAAAAGGCTGGTTAAACGCGATAGCTGCTAACCACCCCGGCGACCGGGACCTGTACCTGAACATCAATGAGGAAACGGTGGAGATAGCCAACTTCAACTTTAGCAAGCTTCGTTTTTACAATACCTTTGAGTTTACCGGCGAAGATGAACTGGCTTATTTTGTATCATTAGTAACCAGCGAGCTTAATTTACAACCTGCCTACACTTATGTATATTTAAGTGGCGAGGTTAATACCGGCGATAAAAACATCACCCGCTTAGCCGAATTTTTCGGAAAGGTAGAGATCAATACCATAACTCCACTTCAATTACCTTACGAAATTGAAGGTCACAAAATACTGTCACTTTCTGCTCTTTCATTATGCGCATCATCGGAGGCACTTTAAGAGGTTTAAGGCTTAACCCACCTAAAAATCTTCCGGTACGCCCTACTACCGATCTGGCGAAGGAAGCTCTTTTTAACATTCTGCTCAATCAAATTGAATTTGAGGGCATCAAAGTGCTCGACCTGTTTAGCGGTACCGGCAATATATCATTGGAGTTTGCTTCAAGGGGTGCTGCTGAAGTTATTTCTGTTGACAGGAGTATCCATTGTGTAAATTACCTGAAAGATACATCGCGTCAGCATAAACTAAACCAGGTAAAAGCTTACAAAGAAGATGTGTTCAAATACCTGCAAATAGAAACGGAACAATATGACCTGGTTTTTGCCGACCCACCATATGACCTGAACAAGATTCCCGACATACCAAAAATCGTTTTTGAAAGGAACATTCTTTTACCAGGCGCTCTGTTAATAGTTGAACATCAATCAATGCAAAACATTAGTCAACACCCGGCTTTTGTGGAGCAGCGAAAATATGGGCATTCGTCGTTTTCTTTTTTCAGAAACCCCACAGATCAGCCACTTTAGTTATTTCACTTTTAAAATAGTTAAAGCAGTATCTTTAAAGCAGGCCAGTTTTGCGTCATCAGCATTGGTAATAATGGCTTCTACCTGGTTAATATCAGCAAACTTTAAATAAGTTTCTTTTCCTATCTTACTGCCATCACACAACATATAAGTGTAGGCACTTTGTTGTATATAGGCTAACGTAATATCAGCTTCCAGCTCACTATTGGCAAATAACCCGTTCTGTGATATACCATCAACACCCAAAAAGGCTTTGCCCGCATGATACCTGGCTATATGTTCATTTGCTATTTTACCATGCACCGCTTGTCGTTCGTTATTAAACTCGCCTCCTACTACATTTAGTGAAACTGCGCAATTTTGTAATTCATAAACAACAGGTAACGAATTGGTTATCACCTTTATTTTTTTATTTTTTATAAACTGGCATAAACGAAAAACAGTACTGCCGCAATCCATAAAAATAATATCGCCATCGTTTATATGTTCGGCTGCCTCACGGCAAATATTATCTTTAACTGTTGAATTTTGAGCAGTTTTGTTCAAGAAATCATGTGGTTTTGCCAACGGATCAAGCTTCATCCCCCCGCCGTGCGTACGGTAAAGCAGCCCATCATTGGCAAGCTGATTTAAATCCCGCCGGGCGGTGATCTCTGAAATATTTAATTCAATAGCCAGATCTTTAATATCCACCTCCCCTAAGCTATTTAGTTTATCAAGAATTTTTTGTTTTCTTTTTTGAAAGTTCATTTAAATATTGTTGATTTGTTCAAAATAATCATAATCGATCAAATTCAATCATAAATCATGGATAAAATTAAAATATTAGAGATTGATATCCTATCAAACAATTGGTATACCCTAAATAAAGTGACTTTTGAGGCAACCAAAAAGGACGGCTCGGTATCGCAACTCAGCCGCGAAGCCTATGACAGGGGCAATGGTGCTACCATACTTTTATATAATACTGCCAATAAATCTGTAATACTTACCAGGCAATTCAGGATGCCTACTTACATCAATGGAAACGCAAACGGGATGCTTATTGAGTGTTGTGCCGGCCTGCTTGATAAGGATAACGCCGAAGATTGCATAAGGAAAGAAACTGAAGAGGAAACAGGCTACAAGATTGCCAATGTAAAAAAAGTATTTGAGGCCTACATGTCGCCCGGATCGGTAACTGAACTACTTTACTTTTTTATAGCCGAGTATACAAAAGACATGAAAGTGAGCAATGGCGGCGGCCTTGACGAAGAGAACGAAAATATTGAAGTGTTGGAATTACCTTTCGCCGAAGCCTTACTAATGATGAACAATGGCGAAATAAGAGATGCCAAAACAATAATGTTATTGCAGTATGCCCAAATAAATAATTTAATATCATGATGAATAAACCTTTAACAATTTTAATAGCCGGCCCCTACCGTTCTGGCACAAATGATAATCCTGAATTAATGGAAGAAAATTTAAAAAAAATGGAAGAGGCGGCGCTCCCCATATTCAGGGCAGGGCACATCCCTGTAATTGGCGAATGGTTTGCCTTACCTCTTTTAAAACAAGCTGGCTCAAAATATCCCGGCGACGAAGCTTACGAAGAAATTTCATACCCGGTATCGCGCAGGATACTTGCAAAATGTGACGCGATATTAAGAATCTCAGGTGAATCAAAAGGAGCTGATGAAGATGTTAGAATAGCAAAAGAACAAGGCATTAAAGTTTATTACAAACTGGAAGATATAATAGCATTATAAATTCCATCTAACAGCATTAAACTTTAAAAATCATTGCTACTTTTGGCAGAAGCATTAACATTACCCTACTATGAAAATCGCTCTTTTTCCAGGCTCATTTGATCCGGTTACCAAGGCCCATGTTGATATCGTGAAACGTTCTGTTAATCTGTTTGATAAGGTTTACATCGGCATTGGGGCAAACAGCAGCAAACAAGGCTTATTGAGTATTGAAACCCGCGAACAGATGCTGAGAGCAGTTTTTAAGCACGATGACCGCATTCATATCATAGCTTACGAGGGCCTTACAGTTAACTTTTGTAAAAGCATTGGAGCCACGTACATGATCAGGGGAATTCGTACCGTATCCGACTTTGAGTACGAAAAAGCCATTGCCCAAATGAACCATGCCCTGGTACCCGATATTGAAAGTATTTTTATAGTAAGCAAGCCCGGATATTCATCCATTAGCTCAACTATAGTACGTGAAATTATGCGCCATCACGGCGATGTTGCCCAATTTATCCCTTCTGAGGCATTAGCTTATTTATAGCCAGTTTTTCTTTATGCAATACATCCAAAATAGATGGAAACGTATTGTCAATTATGGGTTCAATATGATGCTTTTCAAACCAGCGGGCATCGGTAATGCCTTCTTCTTTTTGGGGTTTTAACTTGTTCCTATCCTTGCAATCCATGTTAAACCAGTGAGTTTTCTTAAGCACAACATCACCCCGGTTAATATAAACATGGTACGTTTTGCATATCTTATCTTTTAGCTTACTTACTTTTATACCACACTCCTCCTCTACCTCGCGCACGGCGGCCTCTTTTACCTTTTCGTCTTTTTCAATTTTACCTTTTGGCAGGTCCCATTTATTATTACGATATATAAATAAATAATGCCCTGCAGTGTTTTTTACAAGTCCGCCGGCAGCTTCAATAAGTGTTATGCTTTTTTTAACTGATTTTAAAAATTCTTTGGCGTTATTGCACTTTATATAAAACAGTTTTTTGGGGTTAGCCAATATCCAGGTATAAATTATTTTAAGATCAAAAGTCTCTGCTTCAAGCTTTTCATAATCTTCAACTTTATGAGGTTCTGATTCTGTTAGCAGGATAACCTTTTCGTTAATATAAATTCTGTATTTTTGAGCCATGTTTAATAAAAATGAGATAGAACAGCAGGTTGCCGAATTCCTGTTGCAAATTAAAGCAATTAAATTACAACCTAATAATCCTTTTACATGGGCTTCGGGATGGAAATCGCCGATCTATTGTGATAACCGCGTCACGCTCTCTCATCCGTCAATCCGTACCTATATCAGGCAACAATTAACTGTTATTATTCAGGAAAAATTTGGCAGTGTTGGCTGTATAGCTGGCGTAGCAACCGCGGGCATACCACAAGGCGCGTTAGTAGCGCAGGAATTGGGGCTTCCATTTATATACGTACGTGCCAAAGCAAAAGAACATGGCACAGGCAGTTTAATTGAAGGAGATATTACTACCACTACCGGCAAAAGGGTTGTTGTAATTGAGGATCTGATATCAACCGGAAAAAGCAGCTTACAAGCCGTTGACGCTTTAAAAACTGCAGGATTTGAAGTAGCCGGCCTTGCAGCCATATTCAGTTATGGTTTTGATGTAGCAACAGAAAATTTCAAGAACGCCGGTTGTCCGTTTGTTACCTTATCAAACTATAATGCATTGATAAAATACGCCGAAGAAAACCAATTTATTGCCGAAAAGGACGTTGCCGTTTTAAAACAATGGCGTGAAGCTCCTGCTACCTGGGGACAAATTGCTTCGAGCTAAAAGTTAATCCTAAATATTATAATATCGCCGGTAATGCCCTGTAATTCCTGCATAAACCTTAATGCAGGTGATTATTGGGCTATTTGAACTTTGACCGATTTAACTTTCAGTATTTCTCAAATCTCTAAATTAATAAATGACCACATTCACCAGTTCTATCAGCATAAACAAACCCATAACTGAGGTATACAGCTACCTGGCCGACTTTAACAATCACCAGAAACTAATGCCCGATAATATACAGGAATGGGTATCTACTGCTGATGAAGCCAGCTTTAGCATACCAAATATGGCCAAACTATCACTAAAAATAGAAAGCCGCGTAGCTAATGAGGAAATTGTGATTGTACCGGCTGCAAAGCCTCCGTTTGATCTGAAATTAAAATGGTCATTATCTTCCAATAACGACCATACCGATGTTCTTTTTACAATTAATGCAGACCTTAACATGATGTTAAAGATGCTCGCCTCGGGTCCTCTGCAAAAATTGGCCGACCATGAAACACTAACCTTAAATAATATATTAATTTAAGTGCATTTGCAGGCCGTAAGGTATATATTTAATATACCTTACGTTTTTGTATATTATTGAAAGCTATCACAATATTGATGATAACTAAGCTTACGATTAATGCTCCCATGACCCGTTGATATTTAATTTATTTATTATTGTAAGTCAAAGGTTGTTCCATTCATTTGTGTTTTGCAAATTTTATCCTTACAACGTATAAAACAGGCATTTAGTCTACTCTTAGCAAATATTTTGAGCAATTGCATCCACAATCACCAAAATATTTGTGGGAAATAAATACGATATTTTTCCCCAATACCCTCAAAAACATAATATCTGCTTAGTTTACCATAAAACGAAGTATTTACCGTAATTTTGCGGCAAATTACAGGTGCAGCATGATCACGGTATCCAATCTATCTCTACGTTACGGTAAGCGTACATTATTTGAAGACGTTAATCTAAAGTTTTCGCAAGGTAACTGCTATGGCATTATAGGTGCCAACGGTGCAGGAAAATCAACATTTTTAAAAATTCTTTCGGGCGATATCGACCCAACCAGTGGTTCGGTGAGTTTTACACCCGGCGAACGTATGGCGGTGTTAAGTCAAAACCACTATGCCTTTGATGAATTTTCGGTAATAGAAACCGTGATGATGGGGCATAAGGAAATGTATGCCATCATGAAAGAAAAGGATGCCATTTACCTAAAGGAAGATTTTACGGATGCCGATGGTGAGCGTGCAGGTGAACTGGAAAATCTTTTTGCCGAAATGGATGGCTGGAATGCCGAAAGTAATGCAGCTACCCTATTGAGCAACCTGGGCATTAAAGAAGAGTTTCATTACAACCTGGTAAAAGATTTGGATAACACTCAAAAAGTACGTGTGTTACTAGCACAGGCTCTTTTTGGCAAACCTGATATTTTACTGCTTGATGAGCCTACCAATGATCTGGATATACAAACCGTAAGCTGGCTGGAAGACTTTTTAGCCTCATATGAGGCCATTGTATTGGTAGTATCGCACGATAGGCACTTTTTGGATACTGTTTGTACCCACGTTGTGGATATTGACTTTGCCAAGATGACTATCTATACTGGTAACTATACATTCTGGTACGAATCAAGCCAATTAGCCTTAAAACAACGATCTGATCAAAATAAAAAGACAGAAGAGCGTGTTAAGGAACTCCAAGAGTTCATTCGTCGATTTAGCGCAAATGCTTCTAAATCTAAGCAGGCAACCAGTCGTAAAAAGGCCCTGGATAAGATCAATATTGACGAGATACAACCGTCAAACCGTAAATATCCAGGAATTATATTTAACAACCTTGGCCGTGAAGCAGGTGACCAAATCCTACAGGTTGAAAATTTAAGCAAATCGCTTAATGGCGAAATTTTATTCGCCAACATCAATTTCACGGTGAACAAAGGCGATAAAATTGCCATCTTGTCGCAAAATAGTTTAGCCACAACTGCCCTATATAATATTTTAACCGGCAGAGATACTGATTACAAGGGTACCTTTAAATGGGGTGTTACCATCAACCCGGCAGATATCCCTATCGATAATGCAGAATACTTTAAAGGCAAAGATGATAACCTTATCGACTGGCTGCGTGAATACTCTCCCGGCGAAAAGGACGATCAATTTATTCGCGGCTTTTTAGGCAGAATGTTATTCTCTGGCGAAGAAGTATTGAAAAAAAGCAATGTATTATCAGGAGGCGAAAAAATGCGCTGCATGTTTAGCCGTATGATGCTGCAACAAGCCAACTTGTTAATGTTTGACGAACCTACCAACCACCTTGATCTTGAATCGATCACAGCGCTTAATAATGGCATGAAAGACTTTAGGGGGACCATTTTGTTTACCTCACGGGATCATGAACTGGTAGAAACCGTTGCTACCCGCATAGTTGAACTGACCCCTGGTGGCTATATTGATAAACTGATGACCTATGACGAATTTATTAATAGCGCTGTGGTACAAAAACAGCGTGAGGATTTGTATGCAGCAGTATAAAATACTGCTGTAACAGGCTAAGGCTTAAAGACAAAGGGATCAATTCAAAAAAATCTACCTAAAATCTATAATCCCCAAACCAAAAATCAAAAATAAATCAGCATATTTACATCCCGTCAAAAAAATGACTCGGTAGCTCAGCCGGTAGAGCAACTGACTCTTAATCAGTGGGTCGAGGGTTCGAACCCCTCCCGGGTCACCTTTTAATTGCAGCTTCTGAATTAATTTTCAGAGGCTTTTTTTGTGCGTTAACGTGCTATAAATCGTGGTTTTTACTTTTTCCGTGTGATAAATGCTTAAATAAATATAAGATTTTTTTGCAAGATAAACAAGACATTTTGTTTAATCAGTAAGATAAAATTGGCGCAGTTTGGCGCAGTTGATGGCGCACTTTTCCTTGTTTAATAGTTGCCTAACTCATACCTATCGCAACCTATTTCGGCATCCGAATTTTGTTTAACACCAAAATTTAACAAATGCATCAAAAACTTACAATTTCAGGATATTCACAAACATCAACAACTCTTTCCTCATTTGATGATTCAATTTTGCTGGTTATCAGTTTTTATTTAGTCCGTACTGTTAACATATCATCGTCAAGCGGTACTATCAGATTATTTGTTTCTTCTTTCATCAAATCAGGCCTATTGATGATGCAATTGAATCCTGTGAAGTAAATCCTTGCAAATCTGCTACAGAAGTGGCAACCACCTCCGCACTTCTTAGTGCTGTTGATGAAATAGTTAAAATGAAAAAACTATTAGATTCTAGTGCTATACCTCTGGTAGAATATGATGCAGCTAAGAAAAAAATATTAAGATTATAATTACTTATTAACTTATTTTCAAGCCCCGGCAATGGGCTTTTTTTATTTCCTATATCTGCCTTAACTTGATAACAGCTTTATTAGTTCGGGGGCGTTATGGATTAGTTCTTTTAGCAAAGGCTTCAATGCATCAAAGATTTCATCTGCACCTTTCGTCCCCAAATAAGATACAACTACCCCTGATGCTCTTTGATACCACCTCTTTTTCCCCAAAGGAAAATCAGTTTTCAAAGATTGAAAGTCATTTTTTAGTTCATCAATTGAATCAAAAATAATTTCTTGCCCTAATTCAATTTCATTCAGCTTGCTTAATATCGTGTCAATCCTATTATTTAAAGCTGACACCTCGTTATCTGAAAAAGTATTTGAATCAAGGTTGTACCCTGTGTAAGTTGACAGTAACCCATAAAGGTAATACTGCATTTCGTTTAATGAATCAGTTGTAGACTCGTAATTGCGTTTGTAGTGATCGTGATTTTGCTTTTTGACATCCAATTTATTGCGGTTGTCTTGATGTTCATTTTTAAGGTTAACGATTCGAGTGATAATCATTATAACAAATACAATTTTATCACCTGCTTGAATTAAGGTCGAAAAGGATTGAAAAATTTCCTGCTCTATTCTCTCGTTCGCACCACCGTAAGGATTACTAAAAGCACCTAAATACAAATGCGAACTAATAATGTCCTGCGCTTTTTTCCTTGCTATATTTTCAAAAAGGAAATCTGCCGATGGTACTTCAATAGTTTTAAAATTCATAAATTAATTGGAAAAGGTTTATTACTAAAGGTAAAAATAACTTAACGATATCACTATCTATAGATTCTAAAATCCCGTATCTGATTGGGTGTCCAGATAGTAAAGTTCAAATCGTACTCCCTGTTTCTTATCCTTTGTATACTGGCTTCAATTAACGGGTGAAGTTTAGCGTAACCATCATTGAAAGTAATGCTTGCAGGTATCACCACTGTTATTGCCGAATCTTTAACAGTTATGAACTGACTATAGGGTTCTGGTAATTCTTGTGTAAGGTAGATCCTTACTTTCTCTAAATAACTTTCTTCGCTCATTGTTTTGCTTGCAATTGCTCGTGTATCCGCTCACCGATGGCTTGTACATCATCTACGGTAAGTTCACGCTGGTTAATGTGTAACCTCACCCATTTTCTATTCTGGTTAATTATTGAACCATAGCAATAGTTATCAATAAAAATCATATAGTACGCACCATCCATACCTTCCGGTGCCATAATAACCACGTTAACACGATCATTACCTATTGTTGCTGTAAATTTCAGATTAAACATTACAACAAAACTATACTAAAATAATTAGCAATAAATAGCATGTTGAAAAGTTTATCTTCGAGGTTCTAAACCATCACGATAATATGAATCAGATTCAATGCCCTAATTGCAAAACCTTTTATGTTGACTACACCACCAAATACGGAAAGTTTTTTAAAGGAGGGATAGCTGGAATCATCGGTCTGGTAATGCTTTACGAATCTTTTGATGCAAAGCCGGGATTGATATTTCTTGCCTTACCTTTTCTAATTTACTCTGGCTTACAAATCTATATCGGTATTAAAAATAAAAACATCTATTGCACCTGTCAGAATTGCAATTATCAGTTCACCAAACGACCTTAATATCTTTGGATACAAGCAAATAAAACTTATTATCTTTATGTGCTAAACTTATCGCAATGAAAAGATTTATCCTGTCTGCATTATTTATTTTCAGTGTCCTTCTAACTTTTGCCCAAGTAAGTGTTAGGGGTTACACTAAAAAGAACGGCACTTATGTAGCTCCGTACACCCGTTCAAGTCCAGACAAAAACCCATATAATAATTATAGCTATCCCGGCAATACAAATCCCTATACTGGTAAAGTCGCAACTGGCAACCCGGATACCTATTTAAATAATTATTATAACAGGTCTACAAATTCATCAACTACGGCAGCATCTACTAATTCTTCTTCTGTAAAGTATAAAATTTACGAACCATCATATATTAAAAGCGGAAGTTATTTAAGAAGCTTTTTTAAAGGCGAAACCTTTACGGTTTATGATGTTTATGATTTCTATAATAATTATACTGGATATTTAACTTTATTTAATGATAGAACCGCTAAACTGTATAATAAAGACAAGCAACTAATATTTGCATATTCTAACTTTGATTTCCCCTTAACACCAGTAAACAATATCAGTACCGCAACGTCAACTGCGCAGCCCACGCAAACATCAACTTCAAGCTATCAAAATTACGCTTACTCTAATAATACTACACCAGTATCAACCTATTCAGGTAGCAGTTCTAATACTTCTACTGACCACAGTATGAACGTGCTTTTAGCAGAAAAGAAATACCTAAAAGACGCTAAGGGCAATTATACAGGGGAATATCTTTTGCTTAAAGATGAAGACGATACAAGGAAAAAATATGCCTTGTATGATGTAAATGACTTTGAAAGGGGAACACTTGTTGTTTATGCGAATGGGCAGCGGATACTATTTAATAACTCTGGAAAAGTAGTTGCTCGCAGCGGCACTAAGAAAAAATAATAGAATGATAACTGGTAATTACAGGTCATACTCATTTGGACTATTTCGCCATTACTGATTGTTAATCACTCTACAGACCGGTAAACTACCTAACTCTTAATCACCAAAGGGACGGTAAAAATGAGGCCTTAATTCAGTCTAAAAAGAACGTACAAACAGCGAATTTATACAGCAATCAGATAAAAGATCTTGATTAAAACTAAGAAAAAGCTACAAGATAATCAAGCTCTTTTTTGTTTAAATGACGCATTTACTGACACACAGAACTCTCTATGATTAACTTTAATCAGCCGTCCCTTTCTTACTTTTAGAATTAATTAGTGGTTTATTATTTGAACTGACAGACTTTGGGGGCGAGATTCCAATCCTCTCACAGGTCTCGTTTAGTAGTAGCGACTGATTTTTAAATTAAGGTCTGAGAGATGCTTTCGAGCAAATCAACCTATCTTAATTTAAGTTATTCAGTGCATCATTAATTGGATTTTTCTGCTTTCTTATTAATGAAGCGTGGTAGTTTATAATCACCTGATGTAGTAAAGGTAATGCTTCAAAATATGTTAAAGCCTTCGGTGAATATTCAATAAATGAGGCAATAAAGTGACTAATTAGTTTGATTGCATGCTCAGCGTTAAATAAACTCATCCTTATAAAAGAGGTTGTTGATGCAAACAAATCTCTGAACTGAAATACTGACACATTAGAAGGGTGGGAATAAAAAGAATAATATGTGTACATAGAATCGGATAATGCACTATCCAAGCCCATATGTATTGAAATATCTTGCCAGCTTAAAATTCTTCCTTTACCATTTTCAAATAAGATTTTATAATCCTTATCTTTTATCATCCTATCCGTAGCGGACTGAAAGTTACCAACGTTAGACTGGTAAAGACCGGTGTTATGAATTTCATCTATTAGCGTTTTAATAGTATCTGCTTCATCCGTTTGTTTTTGGCTGTTTTCGGGTGTGGTTAGCTGAAATCTTTGCCGGTATTTCAAGCCCGCAATTACCCATAAATTATAAAGGATAACTCTCTCATCAGATGAATTTGGTATCACATAAATTATGTTAAACATTGATATTGTTTCATAAATTATTCTAACGACCCCGGCAATAACAGTAGGATCAATAATATTATTTAATCTGAATCCTTTTCCGTTATCGTATGAGATACCTTTTAGCATCTCTTTCAAACTAAGCAATTTTGTAGCCACCATTTGGACAATCAGTTTAGCCTCATTATCCTGCTGAGTAGTATAAGGCTCTTTGGCATTTTCTTCAATAAGTTTAAAAAGAGCCTCTGCCAATATTTCTAAATTTTGGTTACTATCTGCAATGCTTTCAGAATGCCCTAAACGCATAAGCTCGTTTCGTAAAAAGGCTCTATGCTGTAAATCAAGTTTCATAGCGCACTATATTCAATATTATTAAAAGTTCAACACTTGTAGCATTTTTTATATAACCCTTTTTATGGCATTGGGCTAAGTCGTAGCCAATGTAAAAATATAGATTACGCTGCTATTTTCGGTATATGTATAAAGTTAGCATTCACCATGTTTGAGATTGACACACAAAGGGAAAAAATGCACAACTATATCCAGCAACTTGAACAGAAAAAGATTGATTAGATAGCAACTATCTCAAAGCCCAAATCCTGCAAAAATTCCTGTGCCATATATGTCTGAAAATTAGCAGGGTCAGGATTCAGTTCAATACCGTTAGCGTAATAGTTCCCCCAAGATATAAGCAGTTTACATGGGTAATTTTCATTCTCATAACGCAATGCCCATTCTCTTGCTCCTCTGTGAGGGGGAATACCTTCTCTTTTAGTTTTTAACATTGCCTGAAAAATATGTTCTCTGGTTATGTTTTGTGGGATTGGCATAGCAATAATCTAGAGATTTAATTCTATATCTGCACTGATATAATAGCAGGAGCGTCAGGAATAAAAGTTCCAGCAATACCTGTAATAGTTACGCTCCCATCATTATTATATTGGTACGATAATGGGGAATCGCCTCGATATTTAAGATTTTTAGATGCAAGTGATGAATTAATATTAGCAATCGCCTCTTGTTCATTAAAGCCAATACTAACACGTAAAGCCCCCTCTGACGACTGCTCGAACGGATGTGTAATCGTTATCGAAAATATTTCTTTTGCCATTATAATTCTTGTTAAACGATGTGCTGATAAGGTTATTATGAATTTACTTTCAAATATAATTAAGAAATTCGATGTAAAAGATTGTTAACCAATCCTTCACTAAATCTCCATGCATCCGGTATCTTATCAGTAGTACCATACCCATGAGCATTTTTTCTAACATAAGTATAATCCTCATATAGAATGGTGTCGCCTCTACCTTTTGCAGTTTCTTTTAATCGTTTAACCACCTCAATAGGGGTAGCTAAATACAATCGTGGTAATTGGTCAGGTTGAACGTTTTTAAATTGAACGAAACAAAATATTGTTTTTGGCCGATGTTTTAATATCCAAGTATCAGCAGCAGCGTGGTAATTAGCTTCTTTGCAATAACTCTGTGTCAACCCCCAAGAACCATCTTTACTGCCTTTAACGGACACTTTTATTATGGCATCTCCTTTAGAAACCATTAAATCGTACTCCGGCTGGTCAGCACCATATTGAACTGATATATCAAATCCAAGCCTTGCAAATTGTGCTGCTGCAAATGCTTCCGCTGCAACCCCGACATGCCGGGAAGTAAAGTTTTCAGGTAAGTTTATCATTATCTGTTAAGTAGTTTTGAGATTTCTTTTTTAACAGATTCAACTTTCTTTTTCAGAATAGCTAAATCCTCCTCCAAGGTATTCCGCTCTGAAACTTTAACTTTTAAATCACTGTTCAGATACCATTGCAAGACAGTTTGTAGCTCTTTTTCGCTGTAATCAACAGGTTTTTTTTTGCCTTCTAAGACATCTATTCTATGTCCGCAGGCTTGACCGTTTTTACCGGCACCACATTCACAACTTCCAGAAAATACACCATCCACCATGAAAAATTGAACCTCGTACGGCTCTTTTTTCACATCCGAACTTTGCACGTTAAATTTGAAGGTATCCATTATAGTTAGTTGGTTTAAGTCTTCTAATGTATAAAACTTATGTGACTTCGTTATTTATAAATGATGATTTCAATAAAATCATCCTTGGTCTCCAAAAAAAGTATAGTACATAATTTATAATTGGATACCTTCGTAAAAAAACCGAACCAATTCACAATGAAAAAACTCCTACTATTTCTATTAGTATCCTTTTCAATTTCTGCACATGCTCAATTCAATGCTAATAATTTTCAAGGTGGATTAGATAAACTGTTTGCCCAAGAATACAGTAAAGCAACTACCGAGTACCTTACTAAGGTTTTCATTTCCCGGAACGTATTGAAATTGACAGACAATGAACTCACAGGGTACCAGATTGACGCTATTACAGCCGCTAAGAGCGGTGAATTGACCACTGTCTTATATAACTGCCCGAAACTAAATCAAAAGGGTTTAGTATTCGTATTTTACAATTACAGACATTACAGTTTTTATCACTTTGAGTATAATGAAGCAAAAACTTTATTTGAAAAGCTATCAGCTGCCATAGAAGATAATAAGATTGTTTTAGACGAGGTTAATACGAGTGTATTAAAGGCAAATGATATCCATTTCATTTTTGCAGATAATACAATTAGGGTAGTATGGGGCGAATATGATTCATTATGGGATAAATCTAACTTTAAAACTACCTACCACCGATTTGAAAAATTCTTTAAAAAACAGTTTAAAGGCTAATCACAGATATTAAATATAAAACCAAACTCATATCACAATGAAAAAGTTCATCCTATTACTATTAGTTGCACTTAGTACACTGGCTACCTTTGCCCAAGTACATGTTAGGGGTTATACCCGTAGCAATGGCACTTACGTTGCACCTTACACCCGTTCAAGTCCCGATAAGAGCCCATATAATAATTATAGTTACCCCGGCAACAAAAATCCCTATACTGGTAAAGTCGCTATTGGCAACCCGGATACTTATTTAAATAATTATTACAATCGCACCTCATCTACCAGTAATTCTTCTTCTGGTTTAAGTTTAAACAGTACTTCCGTTTCAACAACGGCTACGTACCCGCCTACAACCTACCCAACAACTTATCCAAACAATAATTCCGGTACTAATAGCGGAATTTCTCGAAACCCATTGGAATCGCCTCTTCCGTCACCTGATGAAAGAGCAGCTACCAAAAGAGCTAATCAACATATTGAAAATGCTTTGTTAGCTAAAAAGAAATACTTAAAAGACAAAACAGGTCATTACACTGGTGAATACCTACAGCTGTCTGAGGAAGATGATACGGTGAAAAAATACGGTTTGTATGATGGTAATGATTTTCAAAAAGGGACATTATTAGTTTACGCCAATGGTGATAGATTATTATTAGATAATTTCGGTCATGTAATCGCTCAAAATAAATCAAAACGTTAACATTAATATGGGCACTTTTTTAATTTTACTATGCATTGTTGGTGGCGGAATTTATTATGGAATGTCTTACAATGCCAAAGTGGGTAACGGTACGACATGTCCTATTTGCCGAAATTTAGGAGCAGAACTATACCGTACTGGAAAAATAAATGGCAGGAAAGTCGTTAGGTTTAAATGCAAAAAATGTGGTTCATTTTTTGACAGATAGTGATGAGTTTGAATAATATTATCTCAATTTACTAAAATCCCTATACTAAATCTCCTTTAATATATTGAAATTGTTGGTTTTCAAAATCCAGTTTATGGTTAGACTTGAAAGCATTCATTTTGTGTGCATTTTTTGAAAGTTTGAGAATTGACATTACCAGTTTACAAACGATCTAAAATATTTGTAAATGCAAGCCAATAAAACGATTGAGCTTGTTAAAAAACAATCATAATGAAAAAATTTATCCTCTCCATATTGCCAATACTTTGTGCAATATTAGTTACGGCTCAGGTTCACATTAAGGATAAAACCCCCAATAACAATTACAATTATCCGGGAAATAAAAACCCTTATACAGGTAAAGTTGCCACTACAAATAAAGAAATATATTTAAACCGCTATTACAACAAAAGTGCAAGTTCAAATATTTCATCTACCCAATATTATTCCAGTGATAATTCCGGTTTCAAATCTGGCATATTCTTTAAACTTTTCAGAAAATCGGAAAGGTATATCGTGTACAACATCTACAAGGCAAATAGGTATGTGGGATTCTTGACAATCTATCCAGATAATACTGGAAGACTATTTGATGAAGATAATAATTACGTTAAAACCATCAAATATTTAAATTCTGATATAATAAAATCATTGAATTCTGACTACTTTATCGCTAATCCGTCATTAGCAGCTGCTCATAGTTCTAATGTACATTTACCGAAGTATCTAAAAGATATCAAAGGGGATTATACCGGTGAATATTTAACGCTTAAATATGAAGATGCTGTTAGTAAAAAATATAATTTATATAATAGTGCGGGTACTCAGATTGGCTATTTAAGTACATATTCAACGGGAGAAAGAATTCTATTTGATGTATCAGGTAAAGTAATTAAACGTACCGCTGCACCTAAATAATTATTTGTAAAACAAAAAAAGCATTTGCACCAATAACATTTGCCTACCCCATTTCGATAGCTTTTTACCTATTTCTAAGCAGAATCTCGAAAAGGATAACTTCAGAGATGTCTCAACAGCGCATAAACCAACCGACCTTATTCACCAAAAGATCAGTAAAATGAGGTCTTAATTCAGTCTAAAAAGAACGAAAAACAGCGATTGTATACAGTAATCAAACAAAAAAGCTTAATTAAAGGCAAGGAAAACCTACCGGATAATCAAGCTCTTTTTTGTTTAACTGACGCACTTTAAACGTACTATAGCTTTACTTTTTATTTTTTTTTGTGTTAATGATTTTAGCTACTTTTTGTTGAACCTTTCCTAAATCGGTCTTTGAGCTTATGCTCAGAGATTGTTCCTGAATTTTAGTCTTAAGAAAGGCTTCCAAAGGTGTATTCTGGCGACAATCGAACATCAGATAGCCGTATAATTTCAGTAAGATTGTTTGTTTCAACACGCCTATCCTAATTACTTCCATCGCTTCTGAAATATAATTTTTATTTGCTTTTAGATTTAAATCCACAAGCATAAAGTATAAGATTAAAAGTTTGAATTGGTTATCGAATTTTACTGAAGGCTTAAGCTCTTTAATTTTGGCTAAAACGATGCGCTCCAAATTTGCCTGTGCCAACGCATCATATACAAATGTTTGTACAATCAGCGGCATAAACGTTGACATCAAAAGTATCATCAGCTTCTCTTTTGACTGGTCACCATCATAAGAAATTTCCGTTTTCACCTCTTCTACTAATTTAAATCCGATAATACATGAAGCCTGTAAAATAAAATTCAATATTTCTTCATCGAGCTTATCGTCCAGAAGTGCGCTATTTCTGAATACCCGAGATAATATAAATAATGATTTTTCGAGATTAACCTCGGTCTTTTCAATTACCTCATAAAACTTCTTCTGAACGACTTCGGTTTGTTTATTGTTAGTGCTCTGTAATTCCATAAATGCATTATCTTGGGCTTCCAAGGAAAGTGCGCCCCTAATATCTTGAGCCAATTTCTCAATTGGGTTTTCAAGATTTCTCGACACTATTAATTCAAGAGTTCTGTCTATGGAGACAGATGAATATAAATCGGTTAGCTCTGAGAAAATATTTTTTGTTTTGTTAAAAATCCGTACAACATAATCTTTGTCCTTTCTATTAAAACCAGCACACAACTCAAGCTCATTACTAAATGATAGATAATAGTGGTCATCATCAATAATTCCATTTCGAAATTTAGAATTGTCTTTCATATAGTAAGCTATGAAATACTCAAACACTCCTGTTAACCTAATGGTGTAACGACTCACGCCATTTTTCCGAATTACACCTTTTGATAAAAGTATTTGAAGAATTTCTTCCACCGTAATTACAAATCTTTTATTTTTATCTATGTACTCTTGAGTAAAAACTACCACCTCCGCATAAGTTGCTGTATATCCAAAAGAATGATGATTTTTAACGAGATAATACGCCAATTCGGCTAAATACTCTTTAAAATCCTCAAATTCAATTTTTAGTGCTTTATCATGGATGAGTTTATCTTTATCTAGAAGGTCATCAACATAATATTGTATTAACTCAAAATTATTCCTAATGTTAGCTTCCTGATTTTTTTCAAAAACCCAAATAAACAATGAGACAGTCCAGTAGTTAGCAGGGATGTTAAGTTGAGCCAGAACTTTAAAAATCTTTTCTAAAATTAACTCTCGTTTTTCAGTTGTAAGATTGGGCCACTTATTTGCCAATGTTCTAACCTCCGTTCGAGATATTTCCTGAATAATGATATTTTTATAAGTACGCCCATCAAAATGATAAATATCAAACGAGGTTAGCAGCGTTTCTTCCGTTGTTGCCACAAACGACATCTTCTCATGTATACTTAATAAAGAATCAATAACCTCGTTGAATGCGATAAAGTTAGGGTCGTAGTTATCCAGTAATAGCCGTATATTATACTTCTCTGGTAATTTATCGCTGTTATTTTTATTTAACTCATAGAAAAGCGAGATATAGTTTTGCAGATTAAATATGGTAGATGATAATTTAAATTCTTTGCAATCAATATAAATTGGTAATGTTTTATAAAGTGCAAAATTTGAAAGAAGTTCCAATTGTATCTTAAAAAGAATAGATGTTTTCCCAGCTTTATCTTTACCAAAAACAACGTAATTTTCATTTGATTGAATTATCGATTCTAACGAAAACTTGCTGCTATCCGATTTCTGTTCAGCAATTTGAGCTTTTGTCTTATTTTTTAATATGGGGTCGGTAAATAAATCTATAAATCCCCTACCCTCAATGTCGTAATTTGAGATAAACAATTCATTAGCTCTTTTTAATACTTCGTAATACCTTTTTTTCAGAGTCTTTCTAAAACCGTTTTGTTCTCTTTTTTCTGTATTAACAGGAATCGAACCTTCAAATACTTCAGGTAAGTTATAAAAGAATCTCTCCCCTTTATCATACTTCCTTGATTCTATTTTTACATCATAACTTTCTAAATCAACTTCAATTATGGTAAACCCAATATTTGACCAATTATCTATAGCTAATGTTGCGGGAGAAAAACAGCACAAAATCCCTTCATCGGAACATATATGTAATGACTGTTTTTTTTGATGTACGTGCCCCGAAAAAAGCAAATGAAATTCTGAATGGATTAAATTTTCTATTTCCGATGAGTTCCAGTCTTTAAAATCGGTTATCGGGTGGTGAATAATTGCAATTCTAAAATCAGAATTATTCTTTAATTCATTGATAGCATTTTTTAGGAGTGATATCGGGAACAAAAGATTACCACGATCAGTTTTGGAATCAAGAGCTCGCCACCCCGAGTTGAAACTGGCTATTCCTATTCGCTTACCATTTTCAACTCGATAATGTAAAGTGTATAAACTTGACAAAACATCTTTTCCAATTTCTCCGTGGCTAGCATAAAATTTACTTTCAAAATGAATGTAATTTTTGATTCCCTCTAAGCTCAACTTAAATGATTTCCCGCCCTGCTCTTTCACAAACTTTTCAAGGTCTTCATTTGATTTAAGCTTACTTAAGGCATCGGTTATTGGGATTAATTCCTGCCCTTGATAAACGTCATGATTCCCCCCACAAATAAATACTTTATCAGTCGGAATTTTCGCTTTTTCCAACACCTTATCAATAAGAAATCCTTTTGCCTTTTCAAAATCAGATAATTTGCCGCCGGACTGAACGAGGTCTCCCGAGAAAATTAAATAATCAATTGGGGTTTCAGTTCCAAGCTTTGCGGCAAGGGCATCGATGACATTAGATTGCTCATATTGATGTTTTGTTCCTGATTGAAAATGGAAGTCAGTTAGGTGTAAAATTCGCATAATGTAATTCTGAAAAGGCTAGGGTTTTAAATTGAAAATTGCCTGAGGGCTAAATATAAACTAAGATTTTTAATAATCTTTGACTTAACGGCAATATTTATTTAAGAACATATTTACTTGTATTATTTTAAATTATAATTAAAAAGGCAACTCTTTTCATGAGTTATTAAAGAGAGGTTAACAATAATAGATGATGATTAATACTATGAATTAAAGCACCACAATAAGATATGTGTTTTGCGGTTAGGAGAGATTCGATTTTTTAAAGCTACAATTTTCCAAACCTATATTTTTAATGTAGCCCTAAGACTAAAACCTTAGGCTTGAAAATTTTTTCACCAAGTAATATAAATGAGAGCAAAAATGTTTTGAAACTTAAACGCCCTATGGCAGCAGCTATTCATCTTCTACCTAAAATATAAGTAGAATATCCAACTTGAACTTGCGCAAAATTGTTGTCAACATTTTTTAATTCATAATTGTAGCGAATACGACCAAAGAGCTTACTTTCTGAATTCACTTTAATTGTGATAAGCATTTCTAAAATATTTAACCACGAGTGAGTATTTGTGGTTAAAATTTTACTGTTTTTTGTATTAAACGATAGCAGTTCTGTATAATTGTTATAAGCTTTTAAATGAATGAATTTCTCTGAAAAAGTAAAACTAAAACGCTCTTCAGGGAAAAAACTCGTAGTTATTGATGGATACCATTGTAAAGTCGTTATAGAAAAGTTACTTACAAACCCCGTCTTTTTGATAATACCTTGTTTAATATTTGTTAAGGAGTCTGTTACACTTGTAATTCCAAGTTTAGCACCAATATTCAAATAAAAATTATACTTTAAATCATGGTTAGATAAAGTAATAACGTTGATATCCATACCAGCTGAAAAGGTTTGATACTGATACAAATTTAAAGGTGTTGCAAATCTATGTTTAGTAGTTTTCAGTCTTGCAGTGTCAATTATTCCGGGGTTGGCTCTTAAAGAATCTAAATCATTTAAAACTAGATATTTATTATGTTGCTCAATTTTCGATAAAGTAGCATTGGGACTAGCATACTGAAAACTCCCAACACTATGGGCAATTAAGTCAAACGGCTTTGGGATTGCTTTTTGAACAGTACTAATGTTAATGTTTTTGCTAATTTCAGTTTGAATTAAACCGTTTGGACGATTATTGCTTAGCCCCAGAAAGTCGGTATAAATTTGCGCCTCAAATAACTTATTAGTAGCATCTTTAAACAGTTTAATTTCTTGACCACCTGCAACCTCTGTTGAAATATCTTGTGGGCTGTAATCTCTTCGATTAGAAGCTATTTCATAGTCATAACTCAATATGTTTGCCAAGCTTATTTTATAATTTAGCCCTGTTGAGTTAGGCAGGGAAAACAGAAAGGTTTTAGGAAATGATTTTATATTTTTCAAATTACTAATTCCAATTCCATAATCATTAGTGAAATAATACAATTTGTTATTAATTAAAACATATACTTTCAAATTTTCTAAATAGTCATTATTAATTTCAAATTTCATTTTCAACACTTTACCTTTAGTCTTTACATCCCTTTGATCATGCAAACTTGTGTCTATATTGACACATGTAACTGTATCTTCTAAATGCAATATTCCGGCTAAAGGGGTTAAGTCGCTTGTATTTGCCGCAATAATTGCTAGAAAAATATTTCTTCCAATTCCCATTATTTCTTCACTTTGAGTGGTACTACAGGCAGTTGTATCATTAATAAATAGCAACAATTCTTGCTGGAAAACTTTAGCAAAAATTTCCATATCTGTTGTCTTTGTTGAAAATTCCCGGTAACTTGTATCGCTATTTTCTACATGAGTAATTCTTACGACTAAGAAATTATCAGATTGAAGGTGGGAGGATATATTATAACTCTTATCACAGGAGATTATAGTTCTACTAAATGTTTGCGCTAAAACATGGTAATGAAACATTATCATACATAAAATAGTTAATGTGATTTTCATTTTGCAGATGATTATTAAAAGTTAATATTACCATAAGTAAACAATTATATTAACATTACATAACTACTTTGTAAGACTAGGTAATCATCTAATTTACAAAGACATACTCAATACCACAACTTTCATGTATACAATATGATATACAATTAACTACAATATTTTACATTATTATACACAATTCAATAATTCTAAGACATATACTCTTCGAATGGGTTGTCGACATAACTATCTATTCTCTCAAATTGAATAATATCTACTGACTTTAGGTTCCAAAGCGAATAATTACGAATATTCTACATCTTTATCGATAAAAGGTTCTTCTTTACTTTACCAATAAAATTAGGCGAACAATCCAAAGTATCCTGAATCATTTTATAAGACACACCTTTGCTAAGAAGGACTTTAACTTTATTCACTTTATTTTTTGTAGCCCAATCGTTAATCGTTTCTATTGAACCAGTTTTTCTGCCCCGGTAGGTTCCTTTAATCTTAGCTATCTCAATTCCCTGTTTTTGATTTTCAAGAATCTGGTTTCTGGTCATTTGACCGATACAGCCAAGCATACTAATAAACATAGTGGCAATTGGATTTTCAGAACCATTTTCTAACAGTGTATTTAATGACTGGTCAATAAAGTTTATATTGATTTTACTGTCAGTAAAAAGTTTGATGGTTGAAAGTATATCCAATAAGTTCCTTCCCAATCTATCTACCTGCCATACCGATAAACTTGTTATTTTATTTTCTAAAAGAAGTGTATAGATTTTCTTTCCCTCCGGTCTTTCGAAAAATGGAATGGAACCCGATACTTTGTCCTCAAAAACCAAATCAAAATTCTTTTCTGTTATTCTTTGTCTATCTGTTCTCTGGTCTAAGGTACTAATGCGTGTATATAAAATTTTCATATTGCTATTATTTTAGGGTATATAAATATAATAAAATAATAGTGTATTTCCAAGCTTTGAAACAGGTTTATTATTGCCAACGTTCTATAAAACCGCTACTCAATTAAGGTATAGTCTAAAGTGATAGTGCATTTGCAAAAAGAAGTTATATTTATGTAGCCCGGCATACTTGGAAAACTTTGAAAAAGCATATGGGGTATTTAAATGAATTGATTGCCGAAGATTTAGATCACGAATATGGCGGCCGAATAACAGCCATTTATTTAGATGATTTTGAGCAGGATGTCATAGACAAACTTAATATTTCAATACAGGGATTGCTGCAATAAACAATTAACTCTTAATCACCAAAGGAACAGTAAAAATGAGCCCTTAATTCAGTCTAAAAAGAACGAAAAACAGCAATTTTATACAGCAATCAAATAAAAGAGTTTGAAGAAAGGTAAGAAGAAAAATTTACCACATAATCATGCTCTTTTTTGCTTAAATGACGCATCTAGTGACGTATTTTTTGTGAGCTCTGTTAAGCTATTTGGAATTGTGAGTTTTCTAATTTAACAATTTGTTAATTGATTGCTTCTGTGCACCAAAAGCAACCGTTACCGAAAGTTATTTTTTGTGTATGTGAGGCACTATTTCTATTTTATTTTCTCCCATTTTGACAACTTTTCATGCATAGTTGACAACTATTTTTACGATTTAGGTACTGATACATAATCGTGACAAAACGACCTAACGAAAAATGCCCGTAAAATCGGGCATTAAGGTCTTAAACTAGGATTTAACTTTTTATAAACCTTTTTTTAGGATATAATCCTTGCTTGGCATTTCATCCAATTCTGTCCAATCTCTCTTCTTTGTTACCTGATTATATAACCCATACCAATGAAATATCAATTGATTGTCTTTAATTATAATTGTAGCTACTGGTATTATTTGTGAGTATTTATCAAAGTAATTGTCTTTGAGACTATTTGATTCGTGTAAGCCCCAAAGGAATAAGTTATATTTATTTTCAGATTCCTTTTTTAATATAATGTCTATAAAAGTTTGACCGATTAGGTCAAAATAAGTTGTACCTCCATCAAGAGTAAATTTATCACTGCTATTATCGAGTATTGAATAAGTACCATCTATTTTAGATAATTCTCGTGTATGTAAATGCCAATATTTAGTCAATTCAACACTATCTTTTTTATTGGAAGGAATCATTTGAGAATTAGCGGCTGTTACTTTGTGTATTAAATTTGAGCCGTTACTAATACTAATGTTGCTCCAGTCAGTATCACCAGTACAAATTGTAAGCCCTCCACAATTACTGGTTATACTGTTTTTACCTATTTTTAACCATATGAAACCGTTAGCTACTCCACTAATAATCTGTCCATCATTTATAGCATCTATATAATTAATCGGAGATGTTTTGTCTATCCCTCCGCTACCATTAATGAGTAACAGAAGGTTTTTGACTTGGCCCTTGCTTGTTACCCTATCGAAATAAACAATGTAATAAGCGTTATTTTCCATAACACGACCCTTAATATCAGGTTTACCTAAGAAAATATCTGCTTTTTCGTTTCGACCATCTATTAACGCCATTTTAACCTCTTCAAGGGTTTTAAGCTTTTCTTTAGGGGTTACCGATACAATTTTTGTAGTATCAGTATTTTGAGTTGTTTGATGTTGATTGGAACAAGAAACTAATAGTATCGTGAGGGTTAATAAACTAAATTTTTTCATAAGTGTTGATAAGGTTTTGAATTGCTCTCCCAAATATTTGAGGTTAATGCCAGAGCGAGAGCGTTTAAACTATTTTCTAACATAACTAATATTAATTACAGGTAACGCCTTCAAATTTAAACGGGTCTTCCGTTGTGCAATTATTACATGCAGTGGTTGAGGTAAACATAATTTCTTTATCAGTACCGTTTACACCAATTCCCGACCAAGTAACATACCAGTCGTTGCCACATTCTTCCTGTTTTATTGGCTCGCCCCATTCTTTGACCCTATTTTAAAAAACAAAAAACTATCTTCAATCCTTGGCTAACTGCCTGAATTTTTATCACTTTGACAACCCGGCCTCCGGCCAGTGTTAAAATCCGTAACGTTATGGTACAGGTAGAGTAGTTCAAACAGCACTAAATATTGGTGTTATTTAACTATAAATTCAGAATCCCCCAGCATCAGGAATAAATTTCCAGATTGTAGTTTCGCACGAACCTGAAATTATAAAATTATTTATTATATCGCTTCCGATTTTTATCGACGTGT
The DNA here is from genome assembly GCF_056406855.1 of Mucilaginibacter sp. P1_A3. NCBI lineage: Bacteria > Pseudomonadati > Bacteroidota > Sphingobacteriia > Sphingobacteriales > Sphingobacteriaceae > Mucilaginibacter > Mucilaginibacter sp. P1_A3. The sequence continues at coordinate 372,703 of NZ_JBFTZJ010000006.1, read as the reverse complement.
CTAAGTTGTACACGCAGTACCCAGCAAAGCAAAGCAAATAGAGTATAAAAGCCAACATTCTGACCGATAGAACCAACGCTTAGCTCCTTCGTTAATGTGTGTAGTATAGAATTATAATTATCGATAGGGCTAAAGTTATTACTGTTGTATTAAATTGTTTAACTAAGCTCGATAACAATAGAATATTTGTTTTCGAAAATAAATACCTATAAAATAACAGGGATTGTTTTCATAGAACAAATAATCACACTCATTAGCGGTTGGTTGTGAGTATATCAATCCAAAAACAAAAAGGTAACCACTTATTTTATTTTTTTTAAAATAAGTTCAGCTTGAATGCTGTAAGAAGAGGTTGGTGATTTCAAGTTAATAAAAACCTGTTGTGTACTATCTATTTCATTTACTTGCCAGTACGATAATCCTAAACGGTATTGAGCTTTATCATAAAAAGTTGATTGTTTATCAACCTTTTTAAAAAAATTGATTGCCTTTTTATATTGTCCTAATTCATAATCATTTACACCAATGTAATAAGTTAGCGTATCTGTTGTTTTTTGGCTGGATAATAATGTTAAAATACTTTTTGACTTTTCGTAATCATTGAGTTTATAGTAAGACATTGCCCTGTCCAACTGATTATTATTACTTTCACCCATAACAACAGGTAACCCAATATCTTTTTCGTAATAAGCCTTTGCGGGTTCATCCAATTTATTCTGGTGGAAGAATATTATGCTTACTGACAGCAAAACAACCAAAGTAGCGGCTACATAAAGGATAACTGGTTTGCGCTTTTGATTCGATAATAATTCTTTATCCAAAACAGCATCCAATAATTGGAAATCATTTTTTAAGTTATGAATATTTTGCTTCTTTATTATTTTTAAAGTGCCCAAAAACTCTTTATAAGCTTCTGCCAGTTCAAGGTCAATGACAAGCCTCGCCTCGAATAATAACTTATCCTGAACACAAAGATTACCAAGGTGATAATCGTTTATTTCATCAAAAAAAGACCTATCTGTGTGCTCCACTTTGTTTTTCTTTTTGATAAATAACTGTTAATTTCTTAAAACATTCATAACGCTTCTTCTTTGCAACGTCTTCGCTTTTATAGCCCATAACCTTGGCTATTTTTTTTAGCGGGAGTTCTTTGATGTAAAACAAATCAATAAGTGTACGGCAGTTTTCGCATAAATGAGTTAAATAATTAGTTAATTTGTGATTGATGTACTTTTCTTCCTCCGTATCGAAAAAGGTATCAACTCCAATTTGAGTTTTATACAAAAAGTCCTCTTCGTATAGTGTTTTGTGTTGCTCCCTTTTCTTTAAATTCAATAACTTAAATTTCCCTATCTGATACAGAAATGTCCTAAGTTCACAATTAAGTTCAGTTAACTTACCGTCCATAACATTCTGATATAACGAAATAATTATATCTTGGAAAACGTCCTTCGCTTCTTCTATAGAAACGTTATAATTTGTTACCGCCCAACGAACGAAATCATTTCGGTATCTTTTATAGACATCCAATAGCACGTCCTTTTTACCCGATTTAATTGAATTAATAAAGTCCGTTTTCAATAATATATAATTGTTATGATAAAGAAATTAAGGCTAAAAGTCACTGCTATTTACGTTGGAGGTTTATCGGCATAATATTACCATATAAAATAATTCCAGCCCAATAATACGGATTTGCAGCATCAGTAACCGCTTTATTTATATAATTTATTTGAGCTATATGTAAAGCGTTCATCTTATTTTCGTGATTATATAACCCTGAATAAAAATCTGTATAAATCTTAGAGGTCATTTCATCATCCACTTTCCAAAGCGTTGAAGTGATCGAATGGGCACCAGCGTATGTAAATGCCCTAACAAAATTCAGAACCCCCCCAGCGTCGGGATTAGATTTCCCGATTGAAGTTTCGCACGAACCTAAACTTATAAGATTAGCATTTGTTGAATACTTATATATTTCTGTTATTTTAAGATGCTGGTTATCCAAAACGATATAAGATTCATCGGGATTGTTTTTATTTATTATTGTATGTGCTGCAATATGTATCAAGTTCTGATTGTTAAAATCATTTAAAATATTTTTTAAAGGCAAATTGCTATTGACCAATTTAGCTTTATAAACTGATTTCATTTCATTGACCATATTTTTCGTAAACGGTAACGGTGATAGACTTGACGGCGAAGAATACAATATTTCAAAACCATTTGATTTAATGATGGGGCGGTTGAATTGCGCTGCAATAAGAATAGATAGTGAATAGTGAAAATTAAATTTATAAATTAAATAATCCAATGTTTTAAAACTATCCCCCTTTAATGACGAAGTCAACCCGACAAATGGGATGTTATAAGAAAAAGTCACCCCCGGAATAACATTAATATTTTTTACATTATTGAAAATGCTACTATTTAGTCCTAACCTTAAAAATGTACTAAAAGCCAGTGCTTTATAATTTTTATGCAATAAACGGTCTGATTTTGATAACAATTCGAAGTTTTCAATGTCGGATTTTGAAATTGCAATACGCCGTAACTGTACATCGTTCCTGATAATTGTTAATGTGTATATTGCATCAATGTCATCGTATATTTCCCAAATGGCTTCATTGGGTAATATTGTTTGTTGAATTTTATGAATGTCAAGTGATTTTTCTTTTGCCGATTTCAGAAATAACTCCACATGCAAAGTACTTGACATTCTCTGTTTGAAGAATGCACTATATTTAGATAGTTCAATATAAAATAAAGCTTTACCTAAATATTTTTTGTTTTTTGTTTTACCATATAGACTTATACAAACATCTAACGCTACTCCATAAGGAGGTTTAAAGTAGTAGGTAGTAATATCTTTATTGGAATTTAATTTATAATTATTAATTAGTTCTGCCCAAACGACAATTAAATTGTCTGTGTAGTTTAGGATGATTTTATCAAATACCACTCCTATTGAACCCTTATTTAGTTTATTTATGGCATCTATTTTAAATGAAATAAGGGATAAATATTGATGAATATTATAAGGAGGTTCCTTTAAAACAGGCAGCGTTAAGTAATGAATAGTATCAGTTTGAGGTATGATTTGCCGAATTGCCTTTTGATAGTCAATTAAGGCTAACTTGGGGTCTGCTCCATAATAAGTGTGTACCAATCCTCTAACATAATAGGTCATCGACAACCGAGGGTTTTCTTCGGGAATTAATGACTTAAATATTTTTATTGCACTTGAATAGTATTTTAAAGCTTTCCGATAATATAAAGTTCCTTGGTGTTTATCCAAATCTGATTTACTCCCCATGGTCTTATTTAACTCGTCTGTGTAAGTATTGCCGATGCTGTGCAAAACAATAGCTAACCAATAATTTTGTTTCCTATAACGGCGTTGGTTATATTTTAATGCCTCCGCCAAAATAGGCCTTACTAACGTGCTGTTGTACCAATCCTGCTTATTTTTATCGACAACCTTTTCTTTAACTGCGTATGCGTATTCACAATAAATCCTTTCGAAGTTTACATAGTTGTTATTGGCCGGATGACCTTTAATAATGAGATAAGCTATTTTTGTAAAAAACATTGCACTATCCAACTGTTGAGCGTAATTGTAATATCGCCCCATGTTTGAATAGGATAAAGCCAAATCTGCATCGTTTTCTTTCAAAACTTTCTTTTTAATTTCTAACGACTTTTTGAAGTAATAACCAGCCTGTTCAACATCAGATTTATAATATTTCAGCTCTCCCAAAACATCGTAACATTGAGCCAGTAAAAGCGAATGATTTGGCAATTTTAAAATCCGACTTTCATTTTGAATTAAAATTTGTTCCGCTTCTTTTTCTTTACCCAATATACGAAGGTTTTCCCCCAAACGGTTTATTGTATTGGCTGCCTGATATGGTTGTTTTTTTCGGATATACCAGTTTGAACCGTTACGAAAATAAATTTCTGATTTAAAAAACTGACTATTGTGAAAAGCCAATTCTCCTTTGCTGTAATCATTTGCCTTTATTTGCATCGATACTGAGCAAAGAATAAGACTGCTCAAAATGACCTTTATGAAAAGTCTCACATATGCATCTATCATTGATAAGGAGAGGTATTTAATACTATTTTGTGATTTGAAAAATAAATAAAAATTCTGAAATTGACAAAGCCCTATTTGTCGCCCCCACGCACACTTTGAACGAAAATTTGATAATGATACATTAAAGTCTTTTAATATCAGCCTAAAAAACTATCAAAATCAGCATATTCAAATGCCCTCGGCAGGCGGCCTTTTGGACCAAGGGCTTGAAGAAAGTTTAGAAGCTCCCCGTTAAACTTTTTACATTATTTGAATATTTTTCAAATCAAAAACGGAGTTAATTGTCGCTTCCCCCCACTTTTTTTTCAAAAAAGGTAGATACTGCCTTATTGCTTGCCTAAAACAACACCAATTTGATTTAAACGCAGTTTTTTAAGTTGGTAACCATCATGAAATGCTATTTTACGGTACGTTTTAATACCAAACAGTACCGTTAAAAGAGGTTTTGGGAGAGGTTATTCATTAGTTTCAGTAGAGATATTAACGCCTAAAATCTCAATATCATCATATGTAAAAATGGCCTTTTTTAATTCTAACCCCTCGTACAATGAGCACTCCAACCTATCGCAAAATCTATCGCTAAAGTCGTCCATAAAGAAACGCTCTACAATCATCAGCTGGCTATTGCTTTTGAGGTAAACAACCATGCCTACCCGCCAGTTATTAAAATCTTCTTTAGAAATCATCTGCGCTCAATCTAACGTTTCCGGGAATCCCGCAATACCCGTACACTGTCAACCATGCCCTTCATCCATGCAGCGTAACAGACATTAGCCCACCGTTTTGGCGGGGCTTAAACGATCTGCTTTTGACTATGAACATAGCTCGTTCTTCTAACACCTCAATCAAGTCACCGACCAAAGGCATAACCGGAAAGCGATAAGTTAACAACTCGCCAAAAAACTGAGTGTTATATAGAGTGATTTGGTATCGGTTTCTAATCATGCTTTAAATTTAACGTAAATGGAATTTCTTATTCAAACGACTACTGACGGCCAACTGAAATTTTAAATCCAAATGGGATTTCTTCTTCAAACGGCTCTGATCGACCAGTTGGAATTTCTTCTTCAAACGGCTCTGAACGGCTAATTGGTTCAAGAAGTAAAGCATAGTAACGAACACAATGATGAGTTGGATCCCAAAAAGAGTTTGATGCTACTATAGTACAACCATTACTGAGAGCGTCATCAAGTAGTATCGAAAATGTTTGCCGGGAATCACTTTCAATAATGCAATGGTGATTAAAATCCATTCGATTTTTTTATTAAGAGTTAGAGAAATGCATATGCATCCGCATAAGAGTTTTTTTTAAGATACCGATGTAAAGCCTATACCATATCAATAGGAATGAGATAGCTTCAAGTAATATAATCCTTGCTTGTACTATAGGTAGTTAGCGGTGCCTTAATGCCCATTGATCTTCTAATTTTCTCGCTTGGCTGAATGGGCGTTTAATTGGGTCTATAATGAGTTTCGCATCCCATTCTTGGGTGAAATTATTATAACGTACCCAATGTTCTTGGGTCTGAAAAAGTTTTTGACCATTCACGATTGAAACTAATGGCCCGGCATTAGAAGAAAATTCCCACTCCGTCCATTCTATTTTAGAATCACGATAATTCGTATACCATTTTATTCCTCCGATAACTAATAAGACTGCTACAGCCAATATTGCACTAATTAAGTAAAGTACAAAGACACCTATTAGAATGCCGATGAGGGATTTGATAAGTCTGGCCATAGAGTTAAGGTTTGGACTCCTAAGATACAAAAAATAATCAAGATACAACACATCCGTTGTACGATTATTTTGGGTGTTACCCTACCATTATACCGCAATGGTAAAGGAGAAAATACTTAAAAATCTTGGTGAACGTATCCGTAAAATCCGGGAGGAAAAAGGTATTACTCAGAAAGATCTGGCTCATTCAATTGATAAAGACCAGCAATCTATTCAGCGATTAGAGATGGGCAAAATAAACCCCTCTATATATTACTTGTATGAAATAGCAAAAGGATTAGAGGTAGATGTCGAATTTCTTTTATTGACTATTAAGCAGGATTAAGATATTCATTAATATAAGTGGCAAGTTCAGCTAATCTACTGGTACTATAATCAATAAATTGCTTAGATTGATAAACCGCCATAACCCCTTCAATAGTTGAATTCCACGTATTATAAGGCTTATCAGCTTTTTGATACCAAATATCAGGAATTACATGGCCATTTAAATGACTTTCAACGAATTCGTATAATGCTTTTTTATCTTCCTTCTGGCTTCGGACGAAGAAATGTACCCTATCACCATCATAGTCACCGATTCCGAACACTACGTTTTGCCATTTCGAATTAGACAAATGAATATTCATGGCAGTTCTCATATTTGCGGGCTTAGTACGTGTAATAGTCCAATCCCCGCCGATTTTTGGCAACGTTGCTAACAGTTGTATTTCAAGTTCTTCAAAAAAGACTTTTACAAGGCGATCAAAAATATCTTGCCACAATTGATGCGTTTTGAAAGCTATTTCTAAATTTCCGATGTTATTGGTGGCTTGATTAATTATAAGATTATCGAAATCTTCGTTCATGAGATATTTTTGATATAGTTTAAAAAATCACGTAAGAACCATCTGTACTTATCAGACTGGCAAAAATTCTGGCATGCTTCTAACCAGTTAAGTAAACCATAAGAAAATAGCATATTTATGAATTGGCCTTTGCTTTGTAATATATTTAAATCATTAACTGATATGCTGTGTTCTTGTGGTGCAGTTGGTATAATTGATAAATAAATTATCAAAAAATTTTCATTGTAGCACCGACGCATGTAATCCCTATAATCAGAAATCTGTTCCTTTTGGTCAATTGCCCAAGGCTTATTTTCGATAATTATGCCAAAATCTTTCCAATCAATCAAAATATCAATCCTTCTTTGAGTACGTTTTATTGAAGACGTACTTGCTTCCCGGTATATAAAAGGAGGGTTACTACTTAATTTTTTTATTTCCGGCAGGTTTAACAAATTAAGAAATTGAACTAAAAAAATATTTCCCTGACCATGGTTACCGTTCGGCTTCAACAGGTCAGCAATTATGTCAGATAATGTATTTTCATCTKGCAGGATGTAATCAAATACATCGAAGTCTGTTGATAGATAGAGTTGGCTCTGTGAATCATATTTCTTTAGTAATGTTAGCTGCTGGTTTACGTCTCTGTAATAGGACTCCACTTGTTGAGTTAAGTTCATCTGTATTTATTGTGTTTTGTCCCGTGATAAGATAAGACAAAACCTATTCTACTATTTATCACGGGTCAAAAGGTAAGGCATTGAATATTGTATACTTTTCAAATTAATCGATGTAAGTTACAATGATTCTCACCTATTGGCTTTCAATCTAAACCTTTCAGACTTAATCCAATCCTTATTATCATTATTGGTAACTGGCCGAATTTCGCCTCTTTCGTTTTCCATTAAAATAGTTAATACGTACAATGGCGTAGTCGGAAGTTTCTGATTGAGGAGTTGATTTGTTTTGGCTCCGTTCCCAAACACAATAATGTCTGGCAACTCATTTTCTAATTCAACACAAAACCAATTAGAATCACTATCAAAATATTCATCAATAAAAGATGCTGGAAGATTGCCTGTCATTACTTCACCATTAACGTTAATGGACAATTTCTCTGATAAATTTCTACGTTTAACGGTCTTAAAATCACTCTCAGATAAAGCAACCAATAATCTTAATTTTTCATCATCTGTACCGGTAATGCAATACATCTTACCAGACCAATTGTATGCTGTGTCTGTACCTATATCGACGTAAATCCAAAAGTTAACAATGATTTCTTCCATCAAACATTTTGATTTAAGCTATGGTAAACCTTCTTCAACATATAATTCTTTACTAACCCGCCAAACTCTTTATCATCCATCATTTTGGAAAAAATATCCTGATTCTGCTCCATCCGGGATATGAGTTTATCCATGAAGATGTCATCAAAGCCAAATTTAAAGTTCTCTATAGTGTTGCTTTTAGCTTGCTGGCTGAGTTTTGCATCGGCTACTAACTCGGCTTCAATTTGATCAAAGAAGAGTTTGTCAGCGTCGTTAAATTCGGTTGAAAACCGTTTATTAAGTACCTCTATTATTTCGGACAACGCCGCACGTTCGTCTTTGTTCATGCGGATACCGGCCTCGTTCTGGCCATCTAAACCATACTCGCCTTGCGGTTCCATTACGATATTGGTTTCGCTTATTTTTTGCAGCCGGTAATACTCTAATGAGACCTCATCACCTAACTGGAAACGGTCGTTGGCATTACGTGGCAACTTTCTAAGCAGGAACTTGCCGTAAGTATAAAGCTTCTCCAAATTCACATCTGAAAACGGCATGATTTGAGTAAGAAATGAATATAGCCGAACGAAAGACTGTAATGAATTTTTGAATCCCTCTTGTGTGGATTCGGTATTGACCACATCGTCTTTAGTATTCTCTATAGGGAGCTGTTTGTAGCGGTCTACAGCGGGGTCAATGTAAGCATTAAGCTTTCCTTGTTCAGCTACAGATAATGTCTTAGCGGACTTAAAATAAACGTTACAAAAGTTGTCTATCTCTGCGTCCCATATAATCCGGGCCTTCTTTATTTCCGTTTCTAAATCGTATAAATGGTTAGGATCGGTTGTTGTTTCAACGGTGGTCAACTCATAGTACGGCTGAAACGAATTTAGAATATCCTCGGTCTCATTAGCGAAATCCAATACAAAGGTGTCATCCTTGCCTGCGGACATCCTGTTTAGACGGGATAGTGTTTGTACTGCCTTCACACCTGATAATTTTTTATCTACATACATGGTATGCAGCAATGGCTGGTCAAACCCCGTCTGATATTTGTCGGCCACTAATAATAACTGATATTCGTCAGTATTGAACTTCTTAGGCAACTCTTTTTCCTTGAAGCCATTTAATTCAACTTCTGTTACACCTTCGGGGAACATATCATAGATTACCTTGCCAGAAAAGGCTACAATGGTTTTTACATCCTTATAACCCTGCTTAGCGATGTAACTATCAAACTCTTCTTTGTAGCGCACTGCATGTAGTCGAGAACTGGTTACCACCATTGCCTTAGCCTTACCACCGATTTTTTTAGATACGACCTGCCGGAAGTGTTCTACCATTACTTCTGCTTTTTGAGACAGATTATGCGGGTGCAGCGACATAAACCGGGCTATTGCCCTCGCAGCCTGCTTCTTATTAACATCAGGGTCATCTTCAATCTCTTTAGATAGCTTAAAGAAGGCTTTGTAAGTGGTGTAATTGTTCAGTACATCTAAAATAAAGCCTTCTTCAATTGCCTGCCGCATTGAGTAAAGATGAAATGGCTTAGGCTTTCCATTTGCATCAGGGGTTCCAAATACCTCTACAGTTTTTGCTTTTGGCGTAGCAGTAAAGGCAAAGAAACTTAAATTTGTCTGTTTGCCCCTTGCTTGCATTGACTTCCGTATTTCGTCTTCTGCATCTTCATCTAAACCTGAAAAATTTTCATCCTGCTCTGCTTCTTCCAATGATTTGGCGGCCAGTACCTCTTTCATTTTTTTGGTAGCCTCGCCCCCTTGTGAGGAATGCGCCTCGTCAATTATGACTGCATATTTTTTATTAGCCAATTCACCCACCTTATCCAAAACAAAAGGGAATTTTTGAAGGGTTGTTATTATGATGTTTGCCCCGGCAGTAATAGCATCCGCCAATTGCTGTGAGTCTTTATCAATCTTTTGCACGACCCCTTGCTTGTGTTCAAATTGGTAAATTGTTTTTTGCAATTGGTCATCTAACACGGTTCTATCAGTTATAACAATTACAGAATCAAAAATCCGGTCGTTATCGTTATCATGTAAGCTGGACAACCGATAAGCAAGCCACGCAATCGAATTAGATTTCCCTGAACCTGCGCTGTGCTGGATCAAATAGTTATGACCAGCACCAACCGCACGGGCATTTTTACTCACCTCACGCACCACATCTAATTGATGATAACGTGGGAAGACAATTGTTTCTTTGATTTTGCTGACTCCATTAAATTCAAATTCGTCTGAACTCAGGTGCAGGAACTTACCGATAATATCCATAAAACTGTCCTTAGCCCAAACATATTCCCATAAGTATGCAGTACGGTACCCCTGTTTATTTTGGGGGTTGCCTGCACCATTATTGTCACCTAAGTTAAATGGTAAATAGCGAGTATGCTTGCCATCCAATTTTGTAGTCATAGAGCACTCATCGCTATCAACAGCGAAGTGGACTAAAGACCGCTTTTTAAATTGGAATATTGGTTCAGAAGGCTCCCGATCATAAACATATTGCTTTTTAGCATGGCTTATATTTTGCCCTGTAAACTGATTTTTAAGCTCTATGGTGGCAATAGGCAGTCCGTTGAGAGATAATACCACATCAATGGAATTATTGCCCTTACGCTCGTAAAATAGCTGCCGGGTAACAGAAAGATGGTTAGTCAGATACAGTAAATCTGCGGTTGGGTTTAAAGATGATTCCGGCTTAAAATACCCCATCTTAAACTTTACACCATAATCAGTAAACCCGTTGCGTACAACATCTAAGGTGCCCCTTAAATCCAGTTCTTTTAACAAGCGTTGGATAACTTTCTTTTCAACATCTGTTTTATGTATTGATTCAATTTTAAGCCACTCTTTATTCTGAGAGGCTTTCAGGAAATCAGTAACATAATCAGGAAACAAACCTAAGTTGACATCAAAAGCATTCGAGTTGCCTTTTATATATCCGCCGGTAGTTAATAGTGATTGCTCAATTGCTGCTTCAAATGTCTGCTCAGTGTGGATGCCTTGTGCCATGGTGATTATGCTAATTCTGTCAAGTCAGTTAATACCTCATTCCACACATCTATCTTACCCGTCACTACTTCTGAAATTAATGCTGTTTTGTATTCCTTTAACAACTCTATTTCCTTTAGAATCTTAGCAAGGATTGAGTCAATATTTCCACATTCAGTTTTTATGTGATCGACGATTGTTTTTTGTTCTTCAATTTCAGGAACCCCAATTTTAAACTCTTTTAAAAAGCTTGTCGGAACTCGTTTTTGACCGGCGGCTCCTGACATAAATGCTTCGCCGAATGTCATAAACCTCTCTGACTTTGTTATATAGTAAATAAACTCTTTAGTTACAGTCTCAGCGGCACGGATAGTATGAAATTCAGTTGAGCCGAAGCCATAATCGGTTTCAAGATTACTCAACAACGCTCCCTTTCCATTTTCGAAACATGGTGTAATTTTAGCTACTATGACATCATCCCTTTCAAAATATGTAAATCCACTTATTACATCAGACGTTTTTCTTCTAACATCTTGGCTAATATCTCCCTCTTCTGACACTTTCTCCATTGGTAGAAAAACGACATACTCTTCCTGTCTTTCAGTAAGTGCATAGGTTTTAGTTGATGGATTAATATGTGCTATGTGTTTTAATTTCTTAACCCCCCAATTACCGGGTATTTCTCCTAATCCTTCAACGCCACTATCTTTCATGCGCTCATTAGGGTTTACACCTTTTGTAACAGCTTGATTTATGACCGAAGTTCGCTCTTCATTTAAAAGGTTAATAAGCTTTTCTTTATCGGTAATGAGTTTTTCTATTTGAGCGGTTTTATAATCGAGATATTTAGCAATTTTACTTTGTTCTTGTAAAGGCGGGACACAGAGCGACAAGTTAAGTAAATCTGTCGATGTTATCGATGGATAACTAACCCCTCTTGAAATAGAATGAACTTCACTGATAAAGCCATCTGAAATGCAGTAGTAGTATAAAAAACCAGAATCGACTTCTTTTCCGGCAGATAAAACTGCAAACCCTGTAGATGCAATTAGATTGCTATCGTTTGAATTTATACGAGCAATGGCTTTCAAGTATGTTCTAACCGTCGATATAATGACATCATTTTTTTTAACGATTCTTCGTGCTCTTGACGGAGATTCTTTAAACGTGAGTTTCTGAGTAATCGCAATTCCTTTTTCTAAAGTGACGGAGCCAATATCGATGTATTCCAATAAATAGTTGTCATCGGTATTTTCAGCCAACGAGTTTACGTTGCATACTACAAGATGTTTCATCGGCTTTATAAACCAATGATGAGGTGCTTGGCCTATCCATCCAATGGATGAATCTTTGTATAATGAATACCTGTTAAGCATAGATTTTTTCTAATAACAATTGAGTAATTTTCTTTCGTGCGGCATCAAAGTCTCTTTCAAGGATTTCTAAAATTACTTTTGAAAAGTTGGCAGTATCCTTCGGGTCGAAATGGTATGTTTTTTTAAGAAAGTGAATATAAGGTTGCGGCTCATCTACGTGTTGCAGGTGGTGGTACTTATCTGAAATGTTATCAATTATATGCTGTTGTACCGGGTAAGCTATTTTATGCCCTTCTATTATAATTTTAAAAGTTGCCCGACTTGAAAATAGATGCTCAACAAATATGGCGTAGTAAAGCTTGTCGTCTTTAAATTCCGGGAACGGAAAGTACCGCCGGTCATTTTTTCTTTTGGCACGCACCGGTAACCCCAATGCTTCACCCACAACGGTGACTTGGTTCAAGATATAAGTAGTAGCATCGTCTTTTATATTCAAAAGCTCATTTACCTTGTCAATGTTTTCAAAGTAAAATTCAAGTTTTGCTTTACGCTCGTTAGACATGTAAAATGAATTGATATTCTCGATGTAATCCTTTAAATAAACTATATATTTTGTGTTACCATGTAATAAATATGCACCTAAGTTTTTTAACACCTGCTTACAAAGCTGTTGGTGTGTAATGTTGATGTAACGCACATCTTTAACGTTGATAGCGTACATGCTCAGCACTATGCCTATCTTATTGCTTGAATTAATGTTTGGGTAGTGCTGCCAGTAGTCATTTAAATCATTGGCCAGCCAATGATAAATTTTATTCTCAATAATTATAACCTTGTCTTTGTCCGACGATTGGATTTCTATGTCAATGCGCTTGCCTTGTTTGGTTGTTATTTCTCTTTCAACTGTCCAATCCAATAGAGATAATTCTTTATGTGAACTTGCCAGCTCTAATAATGAAGTGACGAATAAATCTTTAAACCCGTGCTCCTCATTTTGGTCAAGAAAGAAAGTTAGGATATTGCTGTTTACATTTTCGTAATGTGGCATCTGTGCAATATCCAAAAACGTTTTGCCCTTCTTTGCTTCAAGCGGAAACTCTCTCGTTAAAACGTCGGCAAAATGCGTTTCAAGGTTAATCATCAGGCGATAACATCATTAATTAAACCTGCGGTTTCTTCTTCCAATGCCAAAATATCTTTTCTTATTTCTTCCAGCGACCGTAGAGGCTTATACTGGTAAAAATATTTGGTAAAGTTAATTTCGTACCCAATTTTGGTTTTGGTTTCATCCACCCAAGCATCTGGTACATGTGGTAACACTTCTTTTTGGATGTAGGCTTTTATATCCTCTTTTAATGGAATGCTTTCTGTATCTCTTAAACTACTATCAGCTTTTGGTTTACCGTTCCTATCGGTCTTAATATTGCCTTTAGCATCTCTTTCAGGGCGTTCTACTGTCACCTTGGAATATCCGAAATCCCGGTTATCAAAAATCTTACTAATTTCATTTGGCACAAACTCACCGTACACTTTAGTGATTTCAGCAATATGATCGGGGCTTAACTCATTACGTTTATCACCAAGTGACTTACTCATTTTTTTATAAAAATCTACAGCATTGATAAGCTGTACTTTACCTTTGCGATTAGCGGGCTTGTGATTAGAAAGTATCCATATATAGGTATTAATGCCAGTATTGTAAAACAATTGGTTTGGCAGGGCTACAATGGCCTCTAACAGGTCATTCTCTATTACCCACTGCCTTATACTTGATTCGTTTTTTGTAGAACTTGGGCTACCTGAGAATAGTGGTGAACCGTTGAATACAATTGCCAATCGGGAGCCTTCCGGCTTCATTTTAGAGATGAGCGACATGAGGAATAGGAAAGAACCATCTCCCGTTGATGGTAACCCAGCACCGAATCTGCCGCCAAATCCCTTTGAATCATGCTCAGCCTTAACCTTTGTAGCTATCTTTTCCCACTTTACACCGAAGGGGGGATTGGTAATCAGGTAATCAAACTTTTCAGTTGATAAGTGGTCTTCTGAAATGCTATTACCCTTTTTAATGTTAACCGGGTTCTGTCCCTTAATTAACATGTCCGATTTGCAGATAGCATATGATTCGGGGTTTAGCTCTTGCCCAAACACCTCCAATCGTGCATCAGGGTTTAATTCATGCAGGTACTCTTCGGCTACACTCAACATCCCACCAGTACCGGCACAGCAATCGTAAATAGTTTTAACAATCCCTTTTTGGGTTAGGATGTCCCGATCATTCAAGAAAAGTAAATTTATCATTAACCTAATGACCTCACGAGGGGTAAAGTGCTCCCCAGCGGTCTCGTTTGAAATTTCAGCAAACTTGCGGATCAATTCTTCAAACAGATAGCCCATTTCCATGCTGGTTACCTTTTTGGGGTGCAGGTCAATTTCTTGGAAGCGTTTAACCACCATAAACAGCAGGTTGTTATTATCCATTCTGGTTATTTGGCTCTCAAACTCAAACTGCTCTATAATCTCACGGGCATCAGCAGAGAAACCGTTGATATAGTCTATTAGGTTGGCAGCAATATTATTGGGATCGGCAATTAGTTTTTCAAAAGTAAACTGGCTCCGGTTGTGAAAATTGTACCCGGCAACCTTATTAAGGATGGGGTCAATGTTCTGGATATTCATAGTTTTGGCCTGCTCGTTCTTTTTTAGTACCTCAACCTTGGTTCCTTCCAGTACGCAATCCAAACGCCTGAGCACCGTTAATGGTAATATTACTTTGCCGTAGTCGCTTTGTTTGTAATCCCCCCGCAGCAGGTCTGCAATTGACCAGATAAAGTTTGCTGTCTCTCTAAAATTTCTCATGTAGTTCTTTGAAAAGGCTAAGTTGCCCTAAATGTATGGAATTATTGCAAATATGTTTAAATGGTTAATAATATCATGTTTTGTCCTGCAATAAAGAAATGACAAAACCACCTCCACTATTTATCACAGGACATTAACTATTTTATCAAAAGCTATTAACAAAAACTGGCATTTTTTTAGAACTAACCTATTTTTGCTTAAACGGCTGACAAGTTCCAGTTTTAGCACAAAAAACCAAAGACAATATGTTTTCCGAAAGGAAACCTTAAAATAAAACTTGCTTTTTTTGGAACCTAAACTATGTTTGCAGTAGTGATTGATTATGCATGATTAATCACACAACAATGAATTTTCGACTATGCGCAGAGTAATGAAAAATCAATTTAAATTAAAAAATCGGTTGTAGATAGCCCATGATTCTACCTCTCGATTAATGTAGTCGTGGGGCAAGAAATGTGAAAATGAATTTTATACTACAAAACGAAGTCTATTACAAAATCCTTAAAGAAGTCCGTACACCAACAGGACGCATCTCTGAACCTCTTTATCAAAAGTACTTTTATGTACTACATTACATCAATCGTTGTAAGATATTTGACGCTGACGATTATGAATTAGGAGTGTCAATGTACTACCCTGTGCTTGAAGAAATTTTAATGCTGAAACCGGCAAAGGTGAGCAAGATATTGAGATGGTTCGTCACCAATAAAATCATAAGGAAGGAAAAGAACTACTCGACAGGACATAGGGGGTCATTGTACAAGTTGCATCCTAACATGGAAAATAAGGCTATAGATTTTAACAGTATTTCGGCAATCGAATCGAGATTGGTTAAGAAGTTTGAGTTCTTTCACAAGAGAAGGCAGTTTGAATGTGAAATCGCCAGCCACCAGCGCAAGCTTATTGAAAACCGGCTGACAATCAGCGATGATGGAAAAGCATACCTATTCAAGAAATATCCAGAACTTGAAGTTGACCAAGAGGTCGCTTATGCAAGTATGGATCCGAAAGATTATTACCTGCTGTCTGTTTATCTTGGCGAAAAGTATTGCCGAAGAGTAGCAAGTACCAAACGCATATATTCAACGATTACCAGTATGCCGAGTCATTTAAGAAAGTATCTGCTATTAAATAACATGCCGCTTTTGCAAATTGATTTAAAGAATGCCCAAATCTTGTTAAGCGCACCACTAATTATTGACGAATATCGAAGGGAAAATGGAAGCGACGCAATCATCCCTAATGATATATTGATGTTTAAAGAGCTGGCCGAAAAAGGTGAATTTTACGAATATGTCGCTTTTAACGCAGGAATTGACATAAGTAATCGCACAAAACGGGAGGCGTTTAAAGAGAGCTTCTATAAGCATATATGGTACTCAAAGTGTAAATCGTGGAAATCCAAACTAAAAACAAGCTTTATAGATGATTTTCCAAATGTGTGGAAGGCCATAAATAATATTAAATGGCAGGACTACAGAACTTTTGCGATTAATTTGCAAAAATTTGAGGCGCAAATTTTCATTGACGAAGTATTGGCAGAACTTTATAATAGGAACATAACTGCGTTATCAATACATGACTCTATTGTTACTAACAATATAGACGACCTGTATTTGGCGGAAGCACTTTTGCGAGAGGCACTTTTAAAGTATGGATTAAAACCAACGTTTAAAATTGACGGTGGTGATGAACTTCGGGTGGCTTCATAAATTCTCTTAAAATATTTATAAAAAGGCTTTAAATAAAAGTAAAGCCAAATGTTTTAAAAAATAAACGAGGTTAAGTTTATTTTACATAAATATTTGAATATCAAATAGTTTTTGTCTTGTAGTAAAATAACCCACTGCTTTCTGAGGCAATTACATAAAAACCCGATTTTAAAATTCCCGGATAGAAATTTCCGGGTTTATATCTCAAAAAATACAATATGAATAACACTAAAGAAGAAAAAACCACAATACTATTCCACGACGGCAAATACGCTGTAATGGAGACAGGCTCACATTATTGGAACACGCTTGCCGGAGACTTATCATTAATCGGTTGCATTACGGATACTGCCGATGATGACACAAATCACCCATCTCTGGTGATTGACTTAAATGGAATGACATTTTATTTCCAACCTGTCAGTCATTGTCACCGTTTTATCTATTATGATTTAACCGGCGATAATTCATTACTTGAATACAGTAAAATAATAGCTACTATTTACAAATTCAACAATACAAAGAATGGATTACTATCCGCATTAAAGAAAGAATTAAAACCGACTTTAAAAAATATGATAGACTTCGTCGGCAGAAAACAAATAATCCCGTGTGGCGACCTGTTATTATTGTTAACCAGTTTTAATGACCATATAACAGTTATTGCGAGTGAAACCAAAGATTTCTACCGAGATCAAATCGGTTATAAAATATTTGAACTGCACGGGTTCACTAATATCTGGTCGAATTCACTAAAGAACCCGACGCTATCAAACCTCGCATTATTTGTGCACAAATGCATGGTTAAGAACATGATTAACAAACAGCTAAATATTACTGTTTAGTAATACTCATGATAAAATTATAGACCACAATCCACCACGATTTATTTTATAGAAAAAATTTGTTGTTATGGTACCACGGAAACCGGAGCAGCAAAAATTTCACTTGGAACAGGTTAATGGTGAATTGATACAGCGTGTGCACCGGTGGCAGTTAATAAGAACTAATTCAACTGTACGGTTATTTTCTAACTTCCCACTGTTTAAGGCGAAGTATATTTAATTTGATCGGTATCAGACGCAACCCTATTACCAGCAATCATTAAGTCGGTAATAGGGCTTAATATTTGGACTGATTTTTCAACAAAAAAAAATTTTCAAGTAGCCCATATTTTTAAAAAGTGTTGTGTGTTTTAAAAAGCCTTTTTTTTCTAATTTGAAATCAGGTCGACATGTCGTTCGCACCCGCCGAGGGGAGCTCCCCCCCATTGGGTGGGGGCTATACCCGGATATCTGTGGGGCATGCACCGGGGGGCTAAATCAATTCCAACACAGGCAGTGCATCTTTTAATTGCTGGCTATTCAATTCACCCAATCCCCTAAGATATTTTAAGGTTACAATCATGGTGGAATGGCCTAAAAGCTGTTGAAGTATGTGGAGGTCTTTTGTACGGGAGAAAATGTCTACAGCGGCAGTATGACGGAACGAATAAATGGTTTGGTCTGTCTGTAAAAGCCCCTCGTTCAACATTGCTTTTCTTAGCCTTGTCCAGTTCATACTAAAATAATATTCATTATAAGGTTCGGGATTAAGTGAAAATATATTGCTATCGGGATTAGATATGCTGGTAAGTCTTTCAGTAAGTACTTTTCGCACAAAGTCAGGAATACCAACTACTCTAACCCGTGAGCTTTTATTTTCAAACCCGGATAACGATATTGTGGTCAGGTCGTCATTAAAGTGTTTCCTTTTTAAAAATCGAATTTCCTGATGTGGGCGTAATAGACAACCATAAGATAGCAGGCAACACAAATAAAGTTCATTGCTGTTATTCTTTAAAAAGTGTAGTATTGCCGTTAACTGTTCTTTGGTGTATATTTTATGAAGGGACGCTTTTGTTTTTATCCGAGGAGTAACCTTTGCAAGGTTAGTTGATATATATTTTTTACGAATAAACTCAGCCATAAACACACCCAGAGTTCTGCGCTTATTCATGTACAGTGTTGCAGAAGCTTTAAATTGATTTAAGAAATCTTCAACCCGGTTAGCTTTCAAGTTTCCAATATCGTCCGCTTTTTCCTCTATAGTCAGAAAGTCTAAAAATTGCTTAACTAAATTTTTAATCTCTCTTTTATAGATGTGACTATATGGACTATTTAACTTATGAAACTCAAACTCTTTAAAAGCGGCTTCAATTGATACTGAGGGTTCAGGAATAGGCACAATAACAGCGAGTTTTAATAAGGTGGGATTCCATCCGGTCTCTAAAGCTTTTTTAAATTCAAAAAGCAATTTTGCTAACAGGCGACTTTTTTCTTTTAAGTTAGCCACCCGGTTAGGGTTAATTTTTAATTCGAGCTTCTTACCATTGTATTCCCGGTAACGATTACCGTTAAAAGTGAATTGAATGTAAGACCTGTAGGCAAGGTCATTTGTAGTAACAATTTTTGGTTCAGTGAACATGATTTGGCGCATTAAGTGGCGCACTCTCACCGGAATCATTAAAAACCGCTTTAAATTAGCTCATAAAGCCGGTAGAGCAACTGACTCTTAATCAGTGGGTCGAGGGTTCGAACCCCTCCCGGGTCACCTTAGACCGCAAATCAGATTTAACACCTGTTTTGCGGTTTTTTTTTTGCTCAAAAACAGCCTTTATGCTATTAAAAACGCAGATTGCATCATTTACAAAAAGAGTTCGATGTTGTTCTCCATCAAAAGTGAGTTTTAGAGGGAACATCGAACTCACTATATGCCTTTTCTCCTCAGAATCAGCACTTTGATATAATTGTGGCAATCTTGACATATTTTTCAATGCCATATCAAGTAACGGTCCGATGCCCGCTGTTTTTACAGTCGAATCAACAAGCTTTCCTTCTAAAATTGTTATTTGTCGTTCACTATCACTTTTGATCTTTTTGTATTCCGAACCGTCGAGGTCGCCGGCTAAAAGCAAGTCCCTTGCCCTGGCAACTTTATCTTGAAAATCGCTAATTTGCTTTTTATAAAGCGATATGTCCCCTTTTCCTTGCCCAACCGCAGCCTCATAGGCCTCTACAATAAGTGCCTTGTATAATTCACAGACAGCAGGCTCAATTGCATGTTTTTTAAGCAACTCAATAAACTTCTCGTTTACTAAATTTGAATTGAATCTCGCGCCGCATTTAGAATTACAATGGTAATAATGTATGTATTTGGTTTTACCTTTCGAAGCGCTACCACTCAAATTCAATCCGCATCTTGGACATATAAGGTGTCCACGGAGCGGTAGCTCGTCCATTGACCGGATCTTGGTTTTGTTGTTTCGTTTTCTACCATCTAAAACATCAAGTACTTCATAAAATAAACTTTCCGAGATAAGAGCTTCATGTTGTCCTGAAACCAAATGCGCTTCCTCATCTTTAAATTGAGGGATAATAATTTTGCCACAATAAACAGGGTTGCGTATGATTTTCCAGAAATTTTTCCGACCCATTTCTAAACCTTTTAGCCTTGCTTCACGCCAAATTTGATCAATAAAGTAGTTGCCCGTAGCAAGTTGCTCAAACACCCACCTCATTATAGAGGCATTAGGTTCTTTCGGGGCTATACATTTTCGACCTTGTGCATCTATCCTGTTTTCATATCCAACAAGTGCATGCCCCATCCATCTGCCCTCTTTCCGCGCCCTGCGCATTCCATAAAAAGTGTTTAATGCCCTTCGGTCATTATCAACTTCAGGCTGGGCGAGATAAACCGCAAGCATAAGCTTACTTTCGGGAATCGACATGTCAAGCGGTTGCTCAATGGCCTGAGGCTCCACAAAAAGGTTTTTCAGGATGCTAATCATTTGATAAGCATCGCCAGTATTTCGACTAAACCGATCCCATTTAGTAAATAGAACATAGTCTAAATGCCCTTTTTTCTTTTTAAGGTCAATAAGTAATTTCTGCCATTCGGGTCGCTTAAATGTTTTTGCAGAATAGTCCTCGAAAATTATATTTCTAATTTGTATATCCCTTAGATTACAGTACCGGATTAGAACTTCTTCCTGGCTTCTTTGCGAGTAACCTCTATCAGCCTGTTCATCTGTACTTACGCGAATATATAGGTCGGCAATCTTCATTTTTTAAGGTATTCTTTTACCTCTAATTTAGCTAAAATGCTTAGTAAATCCAAGATGTTTTTTGCCTGCTTAAGAGAAACTTCCATCCCCCCTTTTTTTAAAATCTCCTTGGCCTTCTCAGGAGTAATTTTAGATCTTAATCCTGAATCAGCTATTCCAGTATCCATAGTTCCAAATATGGAATGACCTGGCTACTTAATTTGACAAGTGTTTCGGTAGTACCGACTAATTTAAATTGCTGAATTAGACCTTCCTCATAACATGCACTTGTTGATTTTCCATTATTTTAAATGAGTTAGTTCAATTCAGTAGTTTTTTCAAATTTGTTTAAAAGTACTTTTGCTTCAGAATTATAGTTTTCCAGATTTGTCCAGCATTTAGATGGATCCAATAAATAATCGGGGATACCCGGACATGATTCGGGAATATTCAAATTAAAGATTTTATCAACCTTATAACTTACCTGATTAAGTGATCCATTTAAAGCTGAATTTATCATCGATCTTGTAAAAGCAAGTTCAATCCTTTTCCCTATACCATAGCCCCCTCCTGTCCATCCGGTATTGATCATCCAAACGTTGCATTGATTTTTAATTATTTGGTCTCTAAATAAGTTCGCATAAAGTCGAGGTTTTAAAGGAAGGAATGGTGCACCGAAGCAAGCACTGAATGTTGCCTGCGGTTCCTTGACCCCATTCTCAGTACCGGCAATTTTCGCTGTATATCCATTCAAGAAATAATACATGGCCTGATCTGTGTCGAGTTTACTTATCGGAGGTAAAACTCCGTAAGCATCGCAGGTTAGAAAAAAGATATTTTTTGGCACTCCTGATGTTGATGGGCTCTTTGCATTCGGAATAAAATCTATAGGATAGCTAACACGGGTATTTTCGGTTAGGGTGCTGCATCTATAATTGATTTCTTTGGAATCATGTTTAAAGCTCGTATTTTCTACCAACGCACCATTTTTTATTGCATTAAAAATCTCCGGTTCATTTTCCTTTGATAGATTGATAACCTTTGCATAGCATCCGCCTTCGAAATTGAAAACTCCGTTTTGATCCCAGCCATGTTCGTCATCCCCTATCAATTTTCTGTTCGGGTCGGAGCTTAGAGTCGTTTTACCTGTACCGCTCAGACCAAAAAACAGGGCTGAATCTCCCTGACTGCCTTCGTTAGCACTGCAGTGCATACTCAGTACGCCATATTCTATGGGAAGGAGATAGTTTAAAACAGTAAACACGCTTTTCTTAATTTCTCCGGTGTAGCCGGTACCTCCAATTAAAATTGTCTTATCTGTGAATGAGACAACCGTGAAATTACCTTGCCTTGTACCATGTTCATTAGCCACAGCTTTAAAACCGGGCGCATGAATGACCGTCCAGACAGGCTTCTTATTCTGAACTGGTTTGATAAACATATTGGCAGCAAAAAGATTGGAAGAAGGGGTTTCAGTGACTATACGCAAATTGATGCGATATTCATCACTTGCGCAGGCACAGGCATTTCGAATCCAGATTTCTTCTTTAGCTTCAAGATACGCGGTTATATCCTCTTTTATCTTCGAAAAATGGGTTTCTGAAATGGGATTGTTAAATTTATTCCAATCAACGGTATTATCCGTTATCTGATCTTTAACAATAAATTTATCAGCAGGGCTACGTCCTGTAAATTCTCCTGTTGAGATAACCAAAGCGCCTGTATCGCACAATGTGCCCTCATTTCGAATTATTGTTTGCTCTACCAGATCTTCTACTGAAAGCTGGTAATGAACTTTTGCTTTTGAAAACATGATTTAGTTTAAGGATATAAGTTTACGTAGGATGTCAAGTGCTACTTTTTTGAGCTGCCTTACCCGTTCAATTCCCAGCCCAAGGTGTAGACCGATATCGGCTGGTGTCATGGGAAAAAGACCATTGAGCCCGTAACTGAGTTCGATCAGCCGCCGCTCCCGTTCAGGTAGTTTATTCAGCAAACCGGCAAGTTCAACCGAATTTGCCTCTGCAGTCAAAATGGAGTCAGCTTCGAATTCATTAGAAGTTATTCTGTCCAACATAGAAAATTCCTCTTCACCGAATACCATATCAAGGCTGGTAGTCCATTTAGCGTCATTTAAGGCATCTTTTACAGTGGCGGAATCCATCTGAAGGTAATCAGCTATTTGTTCAGGAGATGGCTCCCTAAACATCTTTTGCTCCACTTCATTAATTGCCCTATTGATTTTGGTGATCTCATGAATCTTATTCACAGGCAGGCGAACCATTCGTGCATTTTCGGCAATGGCCGCGATTATGCTTTGCCTGATCCACCATACCGCGAATGAAATGAATTTAAAGCCGCGTGTTTCATCAAAGCGATAGGCCGCTTTAATAAGGCCAATATTACCTTCACTGATCAGGTCAGGTAAGGCGAGTCCCTGGAACTGGTATTTTTTCGCTACAGAAACAACAAAACGCAGATTACTTGTAGTTAACTTTTCCAAAGCCTGCCGGTCACCCTGCCTGATTCTTTTCGAAAGCGTTATTTCGTCATCACCGCTACAAAGCTCTGCTTTACTGATCTCATTAAAATATATCTCTACCAAAGAATTTGTATTGGTAATGGATTGTGTTATTTGCAAACTTCTCATCAGATGGCGGCAACATCTTCTATTTGAAAATCAGGAAAGGACTCCAGCACTTGTTGAGGTGGATTTTTACCGGCAAGGTGTTCAATCATGCCAGCTGTCATAGTGGTTATATTGTATTTAGGTACCCATCCCCAATCTTTTCTTGCATCTGAGTCATTTATACTAGCAGGCCAGCTATCCGCAATAGCCTGACGGTGATCAGGAAGGTAGACGACCCGAAATGTGCTGAAATGTCTTCTGATCTCCTCCACGAGGTCGCAGGGTGCAAAACTCATTCCCGCAAGGTTGTATGAGGTGCGTACATGAATATTAACGACAGGACTATTCATCAATTCCAGGATTGCACGTACCGCGTCTTTCATATAGAGCATCGGCAGCACAGTAGATTCCTCTAAAAAGCATTCATAATAATTTAGGTTAATTGCCTTATGGAATATATCCACGGCATAATCAGTCGTTCCTCCTCCTGCTGGTGCAGAATGAGAGATTAATCCCGGAAACCGGATACTGCGCACATCTACCCCATATTTTTCAAAGTAATAGTTGCACCAATATTCCCCTGACCTTTTGCTGATCCCGTAAATTGTTGATGGTTCCATTTGTGCATTTTGCGGACAGTTAAATTTCGGTGAGCCGGGCCCAAATACAGCGATACTGCTTGGCCAGAAGACTTTATCCAGTTTAAGGTCCCGGGCTATGTTTAAAACACAAATCAAACTTTGCATATTTAAATTCCATGCAGCATTTATATCCTTTTCTCCCGTAGCGGATAGTATTGCTGCGAGTAGATAGATCTGTGTAACAGCACGGTCTTGCACAATCTGCTTTAATTTCGCACTGTTCATAACATCTAATTCAAGATAGTTTTCAATGCCGGGATCCTGAACATATCTGTCAGATGCAATCACGTTTTCTATCCCATTAATTCCGCGCAGTGCGGCGGTAAGTTCGGTCCCTATCTGGCCGCATGCACCGATGATGAGAATGGTGGGTTTATCCATAATATAAAATTTTAGTAAAACTGATTTGGTTTGAATTGGTGCTGTAAAGGTTCAGGGAATACAATGAAAAAACTATACAAGCCGTGATAATTAGGCAGTTCACCTAAAATTCAACACTTTTTCAGGTAAACCACCTAAACTACTTGATTTCCTGTCGTTATTTCAGGAAAACATACAACTTCGATACACTTAGCCAAGCAATAGAAGTCATTTTAACAAACTTAAATTTTGTTTTTTATGCTTAATTATTCCTAATTTCGGCGAACCAATTAGAACCAATAATACTGTAATTTTTACACTAAGCCTATGAATAACTTCATTACGCTCGGCCAGTTTATTATCGAAAAACAGGCCGATTTCCCTTATGCCAAAGGCGAACTTTCGAGGTTACTCAGAGATATCGGTATAGCCGCCAAAATTGTTAACAGAGAGGTTAATAAAGCCGGCCTGATGGATATACTGGGAAGCGCTGGTATAAACAATATCCAGGGGGAGTGCCAGCAAAAACTGGATGTATATGCTAATAACCAGTTCATTTCAGCCTTAAGCAGCGGAGGTGAATGCTGTATAGTAGCATCCGAAGAAAATGAGGAAATCTTTCATATTGATTCAGCGGTATCTGAATCAGCAAAGTACATCGTGGCAATTGATCCGCTGGACGGTTCATCAAACATTGATGTAAATGTCCCTATCGGTACTATCTTTTCAATATACCGGAGAAAAAGTACTGAAGGAAAGCCGGGTCTATCAGATGTACTACAGAAGGGCACCGAACAGGTGGCAGCAGGGTATATAATCTATGGATCATCCACGATGCTGGTTTACACTACCGGGCGGGGTGTTAACGGCTTTACACTTGATCCGTCCATCGGTGAATTCTGCCTGTCACATCCTGAAATGAAGATCCCTGATTCCGGTACTATTTATTCTATTAATGAGGGGAATTATGTTCATTTCCCAACCGGCGTGAAACAGTTTATAAAATATTGCCAGGTTGAAGATTCATCAACTTTTCGTCCCTATACTTCGCGGTATATCGGTTCAATGGTAGCCGACCTGCACCGTAACCTGATCAAAGGCGGAATATTTATTTACCCTAATACAGCCTCGGCACCTGCAGGCAAGCTTCGCCTTGTTTATGAATGCAATCCCCTTTCCTTTGTTATCGAACAGGCAGGCGGCAAAGCCTCTGACGGAACTTCGCGAATCCTTGAACTGGAGGTAAATGAACTTCACCAGCGTTCCCCAATTTTTATCGGATCGACGCTTATGGTTACTAAAGCGGAACAATTCATGACAAATGGTGGCGAACTTATAATTAACGGCGAAACCACATTATTGATTAATTAATAACAAATGCAAAGAAAACTTGACCGGACCGACATTGGAATATTGAATGCACTGCAAAAAGATTGCAGGATATCTAATAAAAAACTTGGCACCCTTTTAAACAAAACACAAAGCCCTATTCAACTACGTATCCAGCAGATGCATGAACAAGGATTAATCAAACGTTTTTCGGCGATATTGGATCCCAAGATGATCGACCGCGGTTTAATAGGTTACGTTCAGGTAAACGTAGAAAAACATACTGAGGAAAGCCTGACGGCATTTATGGAAGGTGCTGCCAAACTGGAAGAAATCATGGAATGCTATCACATGACAGGTGCGATTGATTTTTTATTACGGATTGCTATCAAAGATATGGATGAATACAGCCTTGTGTTAGTAAAAAAACTTGGAAATCTACCCGGAGTTCGACAGTTTACGAGCTTATTTGTTATGTCAGAAATCAAATGCGAAACTGCCTTTGTTTTGAAATAGAATCGACGATAAATCCGTATTCATAGGAGCAATTTGTAAGTGTCATTAAGCTTTTTAGCTTTGCAAAATGACGGATGAAGAACTTATAGCTCATTTTAAACATGCAATATTACCGGCTACTTTAAGGCTTGACCGGGCAAATACTCATTTCAATGTAAAAGAGGCTGTCGACCGGAACAGGGAATCAATGTAAGCCGATCCAAAGGCTCAAGAAGCAGATATCGCCTCAACTGATTTGCCAAAGCAATAGCGCATCCGTATGATGGTCCGGAATTACCACGGTTATGATTTTGTGTGTGTCTATCCCTTTCTAATTCAAATGCTATCGCGCTTATACGGAAATACCGATTTATATTAAAATCGGCCAGGCTCCTGTTTTTTCTTTAATAGGATGCCCCTAACTTCCGTAAGGCACTTATAATATTAAGCCGATATTCAAAAAGGTGTCGATTTAAATACTTTCCATCTCTTCGTATCAGGAAATGCCAGGAATTTATGACGCAGGTCATTAAATCAAGCGTCCGTGTCCGGAAAAAAATCATGTTTGTCACAACGGTCTTCATACCATCCGGCAAAGAACTTTTCACAACCGGCAATATATTCTTCAATAGCAATTTTCCCTTCAGTGATTACTATACCGTCATCAATAACCGGAACCCGCTTCTCTTCGGTTAAAACAGCTTCGTATTTAGTAAATGTTGCTTCGAGCCTTGATTTCCAGCTTTCTATTTCAGTAGTTTCCGGCTGGTAATAAATAATAATCATGATTTATCAATTATAGTTTTTAGAAAGAAGTTAATTAAAACAGAATTTTAAATGGCGATTAATTTAGCGTCACGGGGATTTAGGTAGATTAGACTGCACAGCGGGTGTGTGCTGAAAAAACACGATAAAAAATGTAACCACGGAAATGATGAGGCCAAACATAAAAATGTTGTAGGCCACTCTTAACATAAGGTATTTCTTACCAAGTACGATCCCCTGGCCGTACACATCTTTAATCAGGCTTTTATATAATATTTTTTTGTCATCCATTAACCTGAACATACCGTCTGTATAATCTGCCAGGGACATCCGGTAAAAGTTGCCGAAAAACAAAAGGTTCGCAGAAAGCGCTTCCGGTTCGTCATCATTAACACGGCCTTTCGGAATGGTTGGCCGTGTTGCCAAAATGGCGAAGATCATGGAAAACAAACTTACAGAGAGCAATGTGAATGTAGGATAGATAAGGTAGCTGCTGTCGTCTAATTTACGCAATAACAAACTGATTATGGCTGATAGAATGATAGAATTGACCGTGATCAGAATATGTGCCTTATTATCGCCTAAACTTGTAAGGCGCTGGTTGTTAGAAGTTGCTACGCGAAACATTGTTTCAATCCCTTTATCAGGTTTTTCGGCATCCTCGATTCTTGTACTATGGTGAGAACGATGTTCATGAAAAACTTTATTGTGATGCTCAAGGACTTTTACCTGTTCCTCCAGTAGATCCAGGTTCTTTTGTTTCTTACGCTGCAATACCTTGCTATGATTCGTGTAAAAATGATAGGTCTGCATAAACACCATTACCTGCTTTAACCAGTCGCCGACCGGAATTTCCCGCCCTTCCATGAATTCAGTATCCTTACGCAGTGCTTCTGTCCAAAGGTTAAATGACTTCTTTGTCCAATGAAAACGCAAAGCGTCTGAGAGAATCTGTTCCAGCAAACTGAGTGGTGGATTGTTTGAATAATCCGCTGGAAGAAGATTTAAAATCGGCTTGATATATTCCTCTTCTACCCCACTTTCTCGAAGTAATTTGCTTATCGTTGTTGGTGCGCCGTTAATATCTTCCCAATATTCCAATCTGGAGACATCAAAGAACCATCCGGCAACCTGGACCTCAAAAAATTCATCCTTGGAAATATGCAGATCTTCAGCAAATTCTTTAATAGCCTCCACCAACAATTCAGAATGATTGGAATTGTAGTAGTGAAAGCTGCGCGGATATCTTTCCCTATAAATTCCATTTAAAAAGGACTTTAAACCGGATAATACAAGTTTGTTGTTCATAGAATCAATTATAATTTCGAATCCTTAATTAAGGTTTGCAGCTAATTTGAACCACAAGTGGATGGATAGGCCCTGAGAGAAGGCGGTAAAGGAGGTCATTAATATACCTTTGACGCCATAGGAGAAAGAGTTGATCGCATAAATTACAGAAGGTAAACCGGTTATAGATTCATCAGCAAACAGAAAGGTCTCTACTATCTCAAAATCATCCGGGCTTATCAATTCACCATCCTGAATACAGCGTAGAAATTCATTATTAAGGGTGAAATCCAAATCGTAGCCTTTGGTTTGTAAACCGATGATCACTTTGGCCCTAGAGTCTAAATTTTTCATGTCTCGAATATTTAATGAAGGTTTATTGCTACAGCGAATGAACTCAACCGTATATCTTCTTTAACCAAAGTGGATACCAATTACTTAAATGATTGAAAATCATTTAAGTAAGGTTACCATACGAAAATTAAGACGGCTTTATTTCGCTAAACTAAAATCCCATTAGCGAAATGTGCGCAAATAAGCAAAGCGGTAAGAAAATGGGCCAAAGAATGTGACGCGATTAATGCAGTGAAAGTGGTTTTTTGAATTAATAAATCGCTCGACGTATTACAATCGGATAAGAGTGTCAATTTAATAACCGGTTGAATTATTAGCATTCACTGATTGAGTTTAAGCAATTGCCAAAAGGTACTGGCACTCCTTTTATTTCATTTTTGAGAAACAAGAATTGATAATTATTTTAAATCAGCACAGGCTGTCGGAATCAAGAAGCAACATTAGATAAATCTTATTCATATATCGCTGTGATTTCGCCAATCCCTGAAATGGCATAACTACATAAATGACTACCATTCTTTAACAACTTGATTTACAATAATTTAAGTTAGTGGCATATCATATGTAAATAGCATTGCATTACCATATTCATTCAAATGAAAAGTGCCATGCAAATTAACATCACGGGATCCGGGGCAAATCAATTGACCAGGGCTCCATATCCCAACCCTCTAACTGAGGAATCTAAATCCTATCCAGTTAATATACCTGCGAAAGGGTTATCCGACAAGCTTTCTCGAATTTGGGCTGACCCGGTAAAACTTGTACAGAGTAAATTATTTACCATCTATCTGTACGCGATTGAATTGCTTTATATCTTCTATAAATAATCAATAATTATCCATTTTAAAATTAACAACATGAAAAATCTAACAAAAATCAGCTTTATCCTTCTGTTTACAGCAGCCTTCTCTTTCCGGGCAAAAGCCCAAAGCAACGTCACAGCAAATGGTGTAGTCTACAGCGTCGGCGTTGAAAGCGGTGTATCAACCGGGAACTTTAAAAAAGGTTACGGATGGAACATCGGCGGATCCGTTCAAGCTGATATTCCGATTGCCGATAACCTCTTTGCAACAATTAATGCAGGTTATTTGAACTTTTCCGGAAAGGACAATATCAATGGCAGCAAATTATCAGCCCGGGACATTCATTTCCTTCCGGTTATGGCTGGTTTTAAATATTTCGTGATTCCAAATTGGTATGTACAGGGTGATGCCGGCGCTGGTTTTACCTTAAATAAAAAAGATCTGGGCTATACAAAAACAGCGGCCTTTCTATACGCCCCGCAGATTGGCGCACAATTCAATGTAGGCGGAAAGAATTATATCGATGCAGGTATAAGGTATGAAGCTACTGGCAGATATATCCGATCTGTAGAGAATAGTAAGCTTAATTTCTTTGAGCTGCGTATCGCCTATGCTTTCACAAGTAAATAACAAATTAGTTTAAATGCTTAACCGGGACGCTGTGTTGTTCCGGTTATCATTTATCATCATCAATTAAAATTAATTTTATGGAAACGCTTATTTTCTTAATAACCAGATTGATCATCGCCTCCTGTATTATCACCGTACTCATTTCAGCATACGGTATACAAAAAGATCCTTCCGTCTCCGATCAGTCCATATTCTAGAATACCCGGCAGGTACCGGCAAATCAAACGTCCTTTTATCCATATTTCAATTCGACTTTTTTAAAATAGCGAAATGTCGTCAATTGAAATTTTCGAAAAAATCGATTTAATACTTGATTAACAAATATTTACGTCGCGGCATGAAAGTAGCCTGACGGTGATATACGATATAAGTGCTAATCCACTCATTTATGAAAACTACCTTCCATTACGACTCCGCGGCAATTGCTATAAATGAACTTAAGCGCCAGGGTTACATCATTGATTTTAACCTCGAAGCTAATAGCCTCATTGGGCGTAATGCCCTATATAATATTGACAACTTTCAGATCAGAGATATTTATCGTTATGAAGGGGAATCTGATCCGGCGGATGAGGTGATCATTTATGCCATTGAATCAATCAACGGGGAAAAAGGAATTTTCGTCACAGCTTACGGAATTGCAATGGACGAGGGTACCGCACTCGTTATCTCACGACTGAAAACATCAAGTTGATTCGCGTAAATAAAAAACAGCCAACATTAATTCCTTAAAGCCATGAGCATATTCACGAACTTATTCAGCCGGCAGGCGATGGTAAGCACTATCCTGATCCTATTAATCCTGCTGATCAGCATCCAGTTTTTGCGCCCTGAGTTAGCCAAACCACCTGTTACGAGTGATATTCCCGTTCCTGCTAATGTTAAAGCCATATTAAAGCGAGCCTGCTATGACTGCCATTCTAACGAAACAAAACTTGGCTGGGGCGACCAGATTGTCCCTATCTATTGGCAGGTGGCCAGGCACGTCAATCAGGGAAGGGCGCATTTAAATTTTTCAGAATGGGATAAATATACCCCGGCAGAAAGAAAGCAGAAATTGTGGGAAGCCATCAATCACGCCTCCCTTGGTGCCATGCCTAAAGCTGATTACGCATTTGTACACCAGTCGGCGAGATTATCCGCAACTGATATTTCAGCCCTTAAAAAATATCTGGCAGGAATTGTGGACTATAAGGTTTCCGACACAGTAAAATTAAATGCGGCGGCTCGTCAATACGAAGAATGGCTGCATAATAGTCGTTTGTCCCAAATCCCTGTATCTCCAAACGGCATCCCATATGATCCTGATTATAAGAACTGGCAGCCTTTAAGCATCAGCGACCGATTTGAAAACGGAACCATGCGTGTCATCTTTGGAAACAATATCGCCGTTGAGGCGGCGAAGACCAATCAAATACGTCCATGGCCGGATGGCGCGCGCATCGCTAAAGCCCTATGGACTCAGGTAAGAGATTCATCGGGGAATGTCCGGACAGGTACTTTTGTTCAGCTTGATTTAATGATCAAGAATAGTCAAAAATATGCGTCGACCGGCGGATGGGGATTTGCTCGTTTTAAAACTTTAAAAATGATTCCATATGGTACATCTTCAATGTTCGCATCGGAATGCATTAATTGTCACCGTCCCATGAAAAACGAAGATTATGTATTTACTATTCCTGTAAAACAATAATGTTATGAAAAGAAAAATTTATATGATCATCGCAGCATATGCACTCCTATCAGCAAACTGTACGGAGTCTACGATAATTGATGAAAAAATTAATGTTAAAGCATCTCTGCCACAGAATATTAATTTTACAAAGCAAGGCTTTAAAGTAATTAGCTTGCTGATTAATAAAAAAGTTTGCACGATGGCTACGTTATACGGTAATGATATAGCTGTAAAAGCCGCATTAAGCGAAAATAAAATACTTCGCTCCGGTTTCCAAATGGCTCTGGTCACCTGGCAACAAAGACCAAGCCCCTATTGGTTTGGCGATAATATACCTGACAGGCTGCAATCTGTAGAACTAATAAAAACAGATCCTGTGACTGATAAATTGATTTACGAAAAATATGGAAGCACCGGCGCAAAAATTGCCACCGACAATCGGAATGTAAAGGAAAGGATTTCTTATATGTTGAATATTAAGCCATCTGTATTGCCATAAAATGGCCAAATTGATGAGCGACTTAATTCATTTCGACTTGATATTTCCAGCCGATGCCATATGTCGACCAGAATGTCCATAAGATGGGCTCCTGCCGGTTTCTCCATCAACCCTGTAACGTTATAGGTCGAAAATTATCGATTGAAGATTAACCTTAAAAATTTGCTCATTCGCTAAAATTGATAAAAAATTGAAATCTTCATCTGTCAGCCATGTTGTGAAGAAGCCTGTCCACCGCTTTTTTACAGGCACTATATCACGAATTACAATGCAGATTTTAAATGCCTAATAGGCTTTGAATATATAACAACTCTCTTCATTCCTGCACAATCTTTCCCCCCTGGCAAACCTGCCATACAAAATTATTGACATTTCGTTAACGAAGATGCGATTAGCGATATATCGAACCTGCCATCTCGTCGTTAATTACTCTAATTGGCAAGTAATCAGATAGATAACCCAAGGCACAGCTGTTGAGTATACAAGGACCGTGTTCTTTGTAAGTGATAAAACGCCCAGATTTTAATTTTAGATAATGAAATGCTGTCAAAATCTGAAAATCGTATAATACACCTTAAACATACAGGATGACAGCATTGATATTCAATCATTAAAAATATTGCTGTTGCTTGGCTAAGAGGTTACATGCAGGATATCAGATGATAGCCTTGTTTTTCTCATGCATCACCAAATTACACGCCAAATGAACCGAGGGAGTTTTGCCGTGATTATAGAGAGTGCTATACCGTTGTTTCTGAAACCTAAAAGTCGTCACAAAACGTTATGAAATATCTGCTGCTAATACTGATACAATTTTTCCTCGTAACATTGACAACGGCTCAGCAAATAACCAGGCACGAAGCTGATGGTTACGGCAGGGTCTTGCGTAGAAAGATTAATAGCACCACCCGTGCGGACGCTTTGCTGAAACTTGCCTCTTATCATATCTTGAAAGCGGGTGAGAATAAAAAGGATTTGGATAGCGCAGAAGCATTTATTCGACAGGTAAACCAATTAAACGCCATACTTAGATCAGTATTAATAGAGGGGAATATATTGCTGTTAAAAGCGTATTTGTCCAAAGAAAGAGGAGAAAAGAACAAAAGGCCGTTTGTCTTGGCAATTCAAACTTTAGAGAGGTCTGAAGACAGGTATCATTTAGCTTTGGCGGATATTGAGCTGGCAAAACTCTACCATAGCAAGAATCCGATAGAACGACCGCAAAAAATGCTATTGCAAAACAAGGCGCTTTCTCTTTTGCAAAAATGCGGATCTATCGAGCAAAAAAAATATGGACTTCTGGAAGCAAAGAACGATCAGGACTTTATAGATTCCGCAGACCTGGATTGGAAAGTTAGGTTTCTATCGCAAATGCGTCCGATAATTTACCAGCTTGGCGATAAGCAATATGAGTTAAATTTCTTACGCGAATGTGCAGATCTTCATTTACAACAGGGTAATGCAACGCTGGCAGAAAGAGAGCTACTTAAAATGATTAGCGACTTCGGCGGCGTTGAAGGTATATACCTGGGGACTACATATGATTTGCTCGCAGGCGTATACCAGTACAAGCTAGATTTCAATAAATCTTTGATTTATGAGCTCCTGGCTGTAAAAACCATTGATAACAAAAACAGCAGAGATCAGGAGGCATTTCTCTTAAGGCTGTGTGACATTTATGAGTCGTTAAAAAAGTTCGACGATTATATTTTGATCAAAAATAAGTTGGCTTCCCTTTACCGTTTAGGTCATCAACCATCACTGGAATGCTTGTCATTTAAAGACATAGCTTGGGCACATTTGCAGCAAGGAAAAACGCGTTTGGCAGAGCGTGAATTCGCCCATGTTCTTAAGGCTTTCGTTGGTAAAGATCATTATCTACCTATCAATACTTACGGCTGGTTGATAATCGCCTGCCAGCGAAACGGCAATTATAAAGAGGCCCTAAGCTATGCACTTAGGGCTATGCAAATTCGAACCTCTGCTGTCGATTCAGCTAACTACAATTGGGTATATACCGGTCTGGCAAACACTTATTTCACTTTAGATATGAAGTCTGAATCAAAGGAGGCCTTATATATATTGAATGATTTTTACATAAAGAGAAAGCAAACGGATCGGATTTATTATGGTGTCAGGCAGATTGCTTCGTTATTCGTATTAGAAGGTAATCCATCAGAAGGCTTAAAGTATATTAATGAACAAGAAAAGAAATATCCGCCGGTAGCTCCCTTTGCTAAAAAATTAGTTGCTTTGGGGAAAGCACAGTGTTATGAAGCCTTGAAGCAAAATGGAAAAGCCGCCAAGTTTATCGACCAGGCAATTCTTTATTTTAAAAGTCAGAAATCTAAAAGTGGTTATGACCCGGACTTTAATACCGATTATTTAATTGGCGGTTTTTATACCCGGACAGGGCAATATGCAAAAGCAAAGAATTGGTTGAAAGCGGCGCTAAAGGTACAGGAACGTGAAAATACCAGTAACTCTGTTCGGCAAATCAATGTTTACCTGTTTAAAATAGACTCAGCCTCCGGCAAATTTAATTCCGCGATCAAGTATTTACAACGCAGCCAACAATTAAAGGATTCAACTTTCGATCTTGCCAAGAATAAAGAGATCCAGAGACTTTCCATTGCTTATGGTACTGAGCAAAAGAAAAAGGACATTAAAATATTACAAAATAAGGATAAGCTGCAAAGGGCTCGGCTAAACTATGCAGAGAAAACCCGTAACTGGATTGTAGCTGCCTCAGCATTATTGTTCATGTTGTTGGCTTTAAGTTATAAAATGTATCGCTCTAAACAGCGAAGCAACAAGGAACTGCAGGATCAGCGTGAAAAAATCATCGCTATTAACGAAAATCTAAAAGAACTTGTATTAGAGAAGGACGTTTTGATCATACAGAAAGATCATTTGCTAACTGAAAAGGAGTGGTTATTGAAAGAAGTACATCACCGGGTGAAAAATAATTTACACACCGTAATATGTCTCCTCGAGTCCCAGGCAGCCTATCTGGAAAACGATGCCTTAAAAGCGATTGAAAGCAGTCAGCACCGGATATACGCTATGTCACTCATCCACCAGAAACTATATCAAATGAGTGAGACCAAAACCATTGATATGTCGGTATATATTCCCGAACTTATTCAATACCTGAATGAAAGTTTCGGAAAGCAGCAACATGTCCATTTTCAACTGGAGATCGAACCGATCCAATTAGGAGTATCTCAGGCCATTCCTTTAGCGTTGATCATTAATGAAGCGGTAACCAATTCCATTAAATATGCTTTTATGCCGGATCTGTTAGGTTTAATAACTATTTCCATGAACCAGGTTAACACGGAATTTATATTGATCATTTCTGACAACGGCGTTGGCATAAATCCGGATATCGCCGATAAGCCAATTAATTCCCTTGGATTTAAATTGATGAAAGGACTTAGTGAAGATATCAATGGGGTTATAGATATTGCAAACAACAATGGCACCAGGATTGAAATCCGCTTCAATGTTGACCCGTTAAATGTGGATACCGCCTTAACAAATTCATTGGCAGTGCTGTAAATATTAATTAGTTAATTAAATAATGATTTTGCACTTTAACAGGCCGGAGCTTCGCAGCAATCGTATACTAAGCCGATATAAAACCGTAAACGCCATAGCGATTAGATCATAGGAAATACTTGTTGCAGTACATTAATAAAATGCAGGATAGCTCCAAAATCTGGCGCGATCCTGCATTCACAAGGCATGATTATAATAAAGAATTACCTTTAAAGTAATCAGAAAAATTCCCGTACTAATCTTAATTGAAGTTACTGGCCAGCCTCGGGTTTGGCAACAAACACGCTTCTATAATATTTTAGATACGCCACACATAAAAAAAGATTTAATGCCAGGATACCTAACGCCATCGGTATGCCCGATGGTGCGAGCATCGTGTGAAATAAGAAGATATTCACACTAACTGGCAAGACCATAATTAAAATGAAAGCGGTGTATCGATTAATCAGCAAAAAAAACCCACCAGCTACTTCAATTATTTTGAGGAATTGAAAAAAATAACCCGACGTTATAAGCGATTTTAAAAACACATCACCTTCCTTTCCCATTTGCGGGATAGGAACAAAGTTGAAAAAGAAGTTCAGTCCGAATATGAAATAAATCAGGCCTAACAATATACGGGCGATTAACGCAGTTATTTTCATTTGATTGTGTATTTACAGCTTGTTATTTTAAATACTTACGCAGTTCAGCCGCAGCCTGAATAAATAACGCATCTGTCTGAGGCAGTTTAGCCAATCCGGTCAGCAATCCCCAGTCATGAATTACCCCATTATAACGAACCGTCGTAACAGTCACACCCGCTTGCTCCAACCTACGGCCGTAGGCCTCGCCTTCATCTCTTAAGACGTCATTTTCGGCGACTTGGATCAGTGCCGGAGGTAAACCCTGCAATTGTTCGTTTGTAGCCCGCAGGGGCGATGCGTGAATATCGTCACGTTTATTATCTTCGGGAATGTACATGTCATACATCCACTTCATTAATGGTGTACTCAGGAAGCGGTCGGCGCCGAAGGCTTTATAGGATCCGGTTTCAAAATCGTGATCTAGTATCGGCCACATCATGATCTGAACACTGATATGCGGTCCGTTATTTTCTTTTGCTTTGATAGCGGTGACGGCGGTCATATTTCCACCGACGCTGTTTCCGACAACACCAAGCTTTTTGCCATCTACATTAATTTCACTGCCATGCTCTGCAACCCACTTTGTAGCAGCATAGATCTGATCAATCTGCGTTGGGTAAGCTGCGTCAGGCGTCCGTGTATAATTTACAAATACACCCACACAACCTGATAAAACAGCAAGATTCCTTACCATATGTTTGTGAGTAGGGAAATCACCTAAAACCCAACCACCGCCATGAATATATATAAATACCGGTAAAGGTCCTTTCAGGCCTGTCGGTCTAACGATATTAAGCTTGATTTCCTGACCATCAGCTTTTATTGTTTTTTCTGAAATGTCTACCCCGGACATATTGACTTTATACGCTGCCTGGACATCTACTAGAATCTGTCTTGCCTGAACCGGTGTCAGTGTTTCCAAACCCGGCCCACCGGTATTCAGTGTTTTCAAAAAGGTTTTAACTGCCGGGCTGAGATGTTCATCCGTCGCATAGTCTTTAACCTGTGCCTGAACGCATGTCGCAGCGGCACATATCAGTGCCAGCAGAAAACCCGCACGTTTTACTATAAATTTTAATTTGTTGCTAATTTGATTTTTCATGTATTTTAATTTAAGATGTGATTTGAAAAATGGAGCTTATTCCTATTTCTTAACTAAGATGCTTCTTCAATTCGGCGGCACAAAACGCGAACATGGATCGGGTTGGATGGATGTCTGCCAGTTGGTTTAAAAGGCCAAAATCGTGTATCACCCCGTTAAAACGGGTTACCGTTGTGCGGACACCAGCCTCGTCCAGTTTCCGGCCATAGGCTTCTCCCCCATCGCGCAAAACATCGTTTTCTGCGACTACTATTATTGCCGGGGGCAATCCTTTTAATTGTTCCTTTGATGCCTGTAAAGGCGAAGCGTAAATATCCTGTCTTTTTTCAGGCTGTGGAATATACATATCGTACATCCACTTCATTAAGGGTGTTGTTAGAAAGCGGTCTTTACCAAAACGCTTGAATGAATAGGTCTCAAAATCAGCGTCCACTATCGGCCACATCATAATTTGTACCTTAATATCAGGACCGTTATTCGCTTTAGCCTTTAAAGCAGTAACGGCCGTCATGTTGCCGCCTACACTGTTACCTACCACTGCGAGCCTTTTGCCATCTACATTTATTTCATGGCCGTTAGCAGCTACCCATTTTGTTGCAGCGAAGATTTCGTTGATCGCTCTGGGGTATGCTGCATCAGGGGTGCGGGTGTAGTTGACGAATACGCCAGCAGCGCCTGATAGTAATGCAAGGTCACGTACCATTCTTTTGTGTGTCGGGTAATCCCCCAGGACCCAGCCACCACCATGAATGAATATAAATACGGGCAATACAGCTTTGACACCTGCCGGCCGAACGATATTAAGTACGATTTCAAATCCATCTGCATTGATGGTATACTCAGATTCTTCCACACCGGTCATATCAACCGGTACCGACATTTGCGAATCGAACAACACCTGCCGCGCCTGTACAGGCGGGAGAGATTCTAAGGGAACGCCTCCCGGTGCGTTTAAAGCTTTTAGAAATTCCCGCACTTCGAATGAAAGTTTAGGATCTTCTGCAAATGGCGGTATAATTACTTCGCCAACGTTTTTTTCTGTTTCCATTTTTTTAATTTTAATAATGATATATGCTTACCCGTAATTAAATTATTTCAATTTTTAATTACAGGCATAATTCGGAAACCATTCTGCCAATGGAATGCCATGCATTAACAAACAGTGAACCAGTCACTTATGCAATAAATTTCAACACTGTGCTGGCGAAATATAACCACACTTAAAGTCTTTGTTTAAATATCATGGTCACGGGATAAGTACAGGTTTCGAAATTATTTATCACAGGGATGGAGAAAAGACATAGAAAATCTCTACATCGTAACGTCTTATGTGCTAATGCCACATTCAGCCGGCTGTAATACTGATATAGCAATTGCAATTTGAAAAATAGCGACATATCATTACCGGACATTCATTTAATATCACCTAATACATTCTCTATCAAACAGTTCAATTCAGGCACTCATTTGGATAATCCTAAAAAAAATCAGTGGCTAAACGGATTGGTTTTTTAAGATCATAAATCAAAATTTAATGCATGGATACGATTAATAGTGTAAAAATTATTTCAGGAAAAAACAGGGAGAAGCTTTTATGGCTACTGGCTTCAGCAACCTTTATCATCTTTTTTCAAGCCTATATGATTGCGCCGCTAATACCAAATTTATCCGTGATATTTAAGGTTTCGCAGCAGTTTACGGGGATATTAATTCCTGCATATCTTATTCCTTACGCGATTGCGACTCTGTTTTTCGGATTGCTTGCAGACCGTTTCCGGCCAACATCGATCATTATTATTTCACTGCTTGCATTTATCATTCTGACTTTACTGACTTCTACTGCATCAACCGTAAACGAATTGATATTATGGCGTTTTCTAACGGGCATGGGTTCAAGTGGCGTTATACCGATTTCCGTAGCACTCACGGGTCGGTTGTACAGTTTTGATGAACGTGGCAGGCCTCTTGGATGGCTA
Organism: Mucilaginibacter sp. P1_A3; assembly: GCF_056406855.1. Lineage (NCBI taxonomy): Bacteria > Pseudomonadati > Bacteroidota > Sphingobacteriia > Sphingobacteriales > Sphingobacteriaceae > Mucilaginibacter > Mucilaginibacter sp. P1_A3. Next base: position 333,045 of record NZ_JBFTZJ010000006.1, on the reverse strand, counting down.
TTCGGTGCGATGGCGGGTGGCGCTGCCGCAGGGTCTACAATTGGAGTTGCGCTCGCCCCGATGGTGGGCTGGCGGATGTTATTTATCGGGCTGGCTATTCTCGCCGCAGTAGTGCTGATTTTTCTGGCTGTTTCAATCAATAAATTAAAGTTACCGAAACCTATAACTGCAGGTATTACCTTAAACAGGGTGATTAACGGTTATTATGACCTGCTTGCACAAAGACGGGGCCTGCGGACTTATTTCTATGTTTTATGTAACGGTATATTTCACGCTGGAATTTTCACCTGGCTGGGATTATACTTTAAAGACAATTACAGCCTCAATGAATGGCAGATCGGACTTGCGCTGATGGGTTACGGTTTGCCTGGTTTCCTGCTCGGACCGGTTATTGGAAAAGCTGCTGATATACACGGCCGGAAACACCTTTTGCCTTTGGGATTTCTTATAAGCGGCCTGAGTGTTGCATTAATTGCATTTCATCTTCCGTTGTGGTTAACCTGTATCCTGGTTACTACCCTATCATTAGGCTATGATCTAAGCCAGCCGTTACTAGCCGGAATAGTAACTGACTTCGGGAAAAATCAACCGGGACAGGCAATGGGCCTGAATGTGTTCATGTTGTTTATGGGTTCGGGTATTGGAAGTCTTCTATTTGGTGCTTTAATTCCTTACGGATGGCCAGTAGCCCTCCTTACTTTTACTTGTTTTCAGTTAGTAATTGCTGTTATTGGATTCCGCGTGTTTAAGCGGGAAACCAATAAAACTTAAAATCTATACTATTAATCAGATCAGTTAAACTGTAGTTAATCTATCCGAGAGGGTATGTTAAAGCATTTTATTATAAGACTCGGGTAATAACGTGTTTTCTATTTATGAATAAAATGTTTTCTATCTATGCCCAGCTTTTTCATCCTGGAATTAAGGGTGGATACATTGATGTCCAACAGTTCAGCAGCGCCTCCTTCACCGTAAACCTTCCAGTCACATTTTATAAGTGTTGCAAGGATATGATCCCGTTCATTTTCTTCGATGGTTTTTACTTTATCCACTTCTATCTCAATAATAGCTTTTCCCTTATCCTTGGGCAACACCAGGGTGGTTATTAATGTTCCCATTGCCAGCAAGACGCTCCTTTCCATCATATTTTCAAGTTCCCGAACGTTACCGGGCCAGCTGTATTGTTTAATTAAACTAATAACTTCATCAGAAAAGCCTGTAATTGATTTGCCCTGTTTATCAGCATATTTTTTCAGGAAATAACTGGCAAGTTGCAAAACATCACCTTGTCTCTCCCTTAATGGCGGCAGAAGGATAGGGAATATATTAAGACGGTAATAGAGATCAAGACGGAAACGACCGGCGCTGATCTCTTCTTCCAGATTCCTGTTCGTTGCGGCAATGATCCGAACATCTACTTTTTTTGCATTTCCTCCAATCCGCTCAATCTCTTTTTCTTGTAAAACCCTTAAAAATTTAACCTGCAGGTCCAAAGGCAACTCTCCTATTTCATCTAAAAAAATAGTTCCTCCATCCGCTTGTTCAAATTTACCGATCCTTTTATTGAAAGCTCCGGTAAACGACCCTTTTTCGTGGCCGAAAAGTTCCGACTCAATAAGATTTGCCGGAAGAGCTGCGCAGTTAACAACGATCAAAGGTTTACTTTTTCGTTTTGAAAGCCGATGGATGGCCTGCGCGATGAGTTCTTTCCCGGTACCGCTCTCACCGAGTATAAGAACAGCAGTATCGGACTGGCTAACGAGTTTTACGTTATTCAATATGTTGGAAATTGCAGGACTGTTTCCGATGATTTCCTTAAGTTCATTTGAACCGGATAATCCGCCGTTTTTGATAAACGCGTCTTTGTTTTTAATTTCCTCCTCTGCCTGTTGATGTAAATACCAGGCAACATCAAGCATAATTAATACGTCTTTGGCGCGGAATGGTTTAACTAAAAATCCATAAGGCTTAGTAGCCTTGGCGGCGTCAAGTATCTGCTTATTGGAGTTAGCCGAAAGATAAACAAAAGCAATTTTCATTTCGCGAAGCGTTCCGGCTAGATCAATGCCTGTCAGGTTTCCCTGCAACAAAATATCCAGCATGACCATATCCGGCTGTTCCTTTTCAATCATTTTAAGGGCAATAGGAACAGAACGGGCTATGCCGGTTACCTTATATCCGGCGCGTTCAAGAATGCCCTGCATGTTATTTGCTTCGATAAATTGGTCTTCTACAATTAATATTTTTGTTCTCACAATTTAATTATTTGAAATACGACAGCCTTTCCATGGAAAATCCAGGTTAGGTTGTTTAAATTTAATTTTATTTTTTATCATGTTGCCCACTAAGCCGCCTGAAATGGATAATTTATTTTTAGAGCGCGGACATTTTCATAACGAACAGATGATAATTTAAGGTCAAGCTATATTTCGCTGTGCAGGTCTGCATTTATATGATCAGTTTATACCTGTATTACCTTAGTTGTATCATTGAATCATTATTTAATACCGTTGTGTTAATTGCTTATCACTTATATATTCTACCGGAAAAACCAATGACACCTTTGTGCCTTGTTTACTTTCAATAATTATTTCACCGTTTATATCTTCACTCAACCCGTTTATAAGAACCATTCCCAGCGTATCAGAAGGATTATGATTTTCATTAACATCTATCCCAATGCCGTTGTCGGAAATTATAAGTTTCACTAAATCATTTGCTTCATGCATACTTACCAAAATTCTCGCAGTCTTCGTCTTATCGAACGCGTGTAATACCGCATTTGTAATCACTTCATTAATAATAAGTGCCAGTGGAATGGCCTGTGTCATGTTGACTTTTACCGGATCTATATCAAGTTGGATATTAACTGGGTTTTCAGAAGGATAGCTTCCCTTAATGTACCGGGATAGCTGATCAATAAAGTTTTCGATATCGACCTTTTGCAGGTATTCATCGCAATACATGTTTTGGTGAATCAATGACATCGCATAAATCCTGTGCTGGCTTTTTTCAAGGGCTGTTAGCGCATCATTTTTAAGGTAAACTGCCTGTGATTCCATTAATGAGACAATTGTGTGCAAATTGTTGCGCACCCGGTGATGTATCTCAGCCAGCAGCCATTCTTTCTGTTCGATCAGGTTTCCCTTCTCTTTTAACAAACTGGATTTTTCTCTTGACAGGTTCTCATTACTTAAAGCAGTTTCGTCGCATTGATCTTTAAGGATTTTGCTCAGGCTTCTTTTAGCAAGGTATCGGTTAACAAACAATAGCAGAAGCCCCAACAAAACAACTACTGCAACAATAAAAAATCGTTTAATATAATCAGAATGATAATTGGCATCCAAAAACTCGTGCGGTGAGGGTATTAAACTTTCATGATTATTCTTTAAAGAATCTTCATGTGTCGCTTGAAGTCCCTTTTTAAAACCGGGGATATTTGGATTTAGAAGATTACGGTTAGAATTAATCAAGAAATTTAATTCCGATATAAATTGATTATACATTAATGGTATTTAAGAAAGTTGTTAAAAAAGCTGTTCGTAGTATATCATCATATCAAATGTTCCTTTTTAATGCCCAATCGTTTTATTTTGGAATTTAATGTACTTGGCGGCACGCCTAATATTTCCGCTGCACCCCCCGGGCCGGAAATCCTACCCTGGCAATACTTTAAGATTCTCAATATGTGCTCGCACTCGTTTTCATCGATCGTTTTCAATGATATCTCGCCGTTCGATGTAATAACAGTATTACTTGTTTTATTTGAGGGCAGGTGAATATGCTTCAAAGTTGGGCCGGTAGTAAGTAAAATACTACGTTCTATCAGATGCTCCAATTCACGGATATTACCAGGCCAGCTATAGTGTACCATATCCTGTAAAGCCTTATTGCCGAGAGTAGTAATTTGGCGTCCGGTCTTTTTTGAATAGCGATGAATAAAATGCGTGGCCAAAATAGGGATATCCTCTTTCCTGTCCCGAAGAGCTGCCAGCTCTATAGGGAAAATATTTAAACGGTAATAGAGGTCACTCCGGAAACGACCCTCATCTACCTCCTTCTCCAGATCCCTGTTAGTCGCCGCGATAATTCTAACATCAACTTTGATTGTTCCCCTGCCGCCTACGCGCTCAATCTCTTTTTCCTGAAGCGCTCTCAACAATTTGACCTGTAGTTCCAATGGCATTTCACCGATTTCATCCAGGAATAATGTGCCGTTATTAGCTATTTCAAACTTTCCAAGCCGGCGTTCAGTTGCACCGGTAAAACTTCCTTTTTCATGTCCGAACAACTCACTTTCGATTAAATTGGCCGGTAATGCGGCACAATTCACTTTAACCATCAGTTTATTTTTTCTTGGAGAATTATTATGGATAGCACGGGCGATCAGTTCCTTGCCGGTACCTGTCTCACCTAAGATCAAAACCGTACTGTCAGAAGGTGCAACCTGGGTTACCATCCGGAAGGTTTTCTGCATCACCTGGCTCTCCCCTATGATTTCTGCATAATTTTGGTTAACCTCTATTTCTTCCTTTAAATAAATAGTTTCTTCCTCAAGCTGCTGTTTGTAACGGTCTATTTCTAACAATTGTTGATTTACCTTGTCATTGGCTAGAATATTTGATACGGCTATTGAAATTTGAGAACAAATGCTTTTCAGGAGTACCTCCTGATTTTTTACCTGAATAAAATCAGAATGAATAAACGTTAATACTGCATTGCCATCGGAACCGAGTTTTATCAACATACCTACACGCTGGTTATGAGGGCACTTGAACAGAGATTGTGAATCTGCAGGCAATACAATGTTTTCCTCCGTTACCTCATATAATATGGGACCGTCACTGCCGGATACCAGCTCCACAAGGCCTTTAGGATAATTTATGGTGCTGATCAGGTTTTCGTTTAAATCAGGAACGTCACCTGATAGGATGTCACTGTCAAAAAGAAACGCCCGGTACTCATCAGTTTCTCTGTTAAATACGTGAATCACATATTGCCTGATACCAAAAATTTCATAAAGCTGAACCTTAAGGACTTTGGAAAGCAATTGTTTATCCCTTAAAGGCGCTATGGCATTGCTAAACTTTAGTAACCGCCCCTTTTCAACTTCCCGGCTCTCGATCTCCTCATTAGCGATAATATTAGCTACTGTTATACAAAGCTGATGCGATAAACTTTGTATGAGTTGAAGCTTTTCGTTAGTTATCAGCTCTTGATCACTGAAGTATATCAGCCAGTATCCAAACACATCATCGCCTTTTGCCAATCTGGTAACCAGCAGCGTCTTTTGCTGCAGATCATGATTGAGTTTGATATATAAAGGCATCTCACTTAATAATTCAAGTGCAACCAAATCAAATAAAACCGGTGAAGCGGAAAGTTTAGACTCGGTTAAAATAGGATCATTGGTTTTGTAGCTGCTTTTATGCGCTTTGAAAACATCCGGATGAGCTTTCGCACGCGCAGATTCATCCAATAAAAAGGGACTGAATGTCTCTCCGTCACTATCTATGACTGCAATCATCGTATGACTGCAACCAAGGAATTTTTTAAATTTCTCTTTAATGAAGGTCGCCAGTTCCTCTGCACTTCGTACCGATGCAATTCCGGTATTTATTGATAGCAATAATTCCATTTCATTTTTCCTGCGTAATATTTCCTCGATCCTATTGATATTGGAAAGCCCTACTGAGAGCTGCGCACAGATACCTTGCAATAAATTAATACGTAATGAACTGATCGCATCCGGCATCATGTGGAGGATCAGGTACCCTAAATTTTCCCCGCTTACTTTCAGTGCAACAACGGCAAAATTTTTCCACCCTTTCTCATCCCAGGATTTAAATAAGCTCGAATCGGTCTGGTCGTCTGCATAGGCCGCGGTATCATAATAAAGTGGCGCTCCAGTACCAGTCAGTTCTTTTAGCATAGAATTTAACCGCGAATCGAACAGAGTCGTTTCATTGAATATCAGTTCCCTTTGATCGGGTATTGAAGACCCTTTTTCAAATCCATAAAGATGGTAGCGATCAACAATTGGTTCATTTAATACGATGGTGAGGCCTTCTATGTCAAAGAAAGTGGCAAGTTTTGAATGTACAGCCAAGAACAAGCCTTCGCTGTTCCGCGCGGCCGCAATTTCATTACTCAGATCAAGCAATATTGATTTCTCATCGTCATCTGTCGCTGAAGTGCCTGATGCAATAACGTTTGCGATCTCTTCTTTTAATTTTACGGAAAGGGTCTCTATGCTCGAAAGGTGACTCTTCAGCAATTCGGAAAATCCTTTGTCTTTATTTTCAACTGATGCGGTTTCTTCGTAAACTTTGACCATTTTTTATTGATTTAAGTGGGTTACTTATCTTTTGGGGTTGGAACCATAATTACACTTCATTTTGCAAATGCAATGCCGATAAATAAGTAGCTATAAACGAGTTACTTACATTAACCAGATCGTGGTCCATTTGCGATATATAAATAATTACGAATAACCATTGTTGATATATCACTAATCACGCGATACAAGTGTTAATTATTTACAGCGGACATCACCAGGCCCTCTAAATCAAGAAGCTTTTCTACCTCCTGATTTAAATTATACCTTGTAGCTAAATAATCAGAAGAATTGAATGCTATACGGACTACCTTATCTGTGCTTTCCCAGATCAATAATTTTAATGGAAGATCCAGGCCTGCCACAGGCAATTCCGGCAAAATAAGGCTACCGGTTCTCGGGTTTCCAAAGATGATCAATCGCATCGGAGGAATGATTTTGCCGACTGAACTTAATTCCGTTTGCTGGTCAATGTCTGCATAAATGATAATGCCGCGGCTTTTTAATATTTCCAAAAGTCTTATGATACTTTTACCAAATGGAAATACGCTCGTTTTTACAATAGTCCCTTTTGGATCTAACATAGCCTGATAGTTTTTTGGTATTACGTAAACTATGCCTGCAAAGAAAGTCTGACAGATAAATTTACGCCTGGATTTGCCGACAATGGTTTTATCGGCACTAATGTTTATTTGTGCCATCTGAGATAAAGCGATGCTGATTCACTCATGTTTATGATTGCTCCACCCATAATGACAATATCCTTGAGTACCAGCCTGCCGCGTGCCGACAGATAGGGAAACCCCCAGTCGGTATCTCCGAGATTGGGAACCCAGGCTTCCGGCGTTGTTACTAAAAATGATAAGGTCACAGCAGTCATGATGACTATCAGTAAACTTGCAATCATACTTGGAAGAGGTAAAAATTTATGTAATGATACCAGCAACGCAATTACTACCAGGAAAACACCCAGGATATTTGACAATATATAAGTCCCGTTTTTAATCTGCCAAAAATGGTTTGTCGTATTCAATTCACCCTCCTTATTGATATGCTTCTTGTAGGCGCCCGGATCTTTGTAAAGAAATGACATCATAGGGCTGTTCGCAACAAAGGGCACTATACCGTCAGCTTCGTATGTAAAGAATTTTAAACCGCCGATCCAAAGAAAAACGATGACGATTCCAGCTCTCACTAGGTTTTTCCCGGCCTGTTCGAGGCCGGATAAAAATTTGATAATTGAATATTTCATTTTATTAATTTATTGTTGACAGGAAGTACATTGCCGTTGCTTTGAGTGGATAAATTGTCTAAAGGCTCGTCAGCACTCATCTCAGGGTGGTAGTTTAACCCAGGTGTAAGCCAGTATAAAAGGATCACTCTGGAATACCTGAAATTAAAAGGAGCTAGCATCAATGCCACGGTAAGTGTTACAATAACATATACCCAGGGATTTTCACTGCCGGTCAGCACAGAAGTTGCTACTGCCAGCGTCACCATTTCTGCTACAATCATCGAGTAACTGATCAGCATGGCTACGTAAAAATACCCGGGTTCAATTTCATAAGTCAAATGACAATGGTCACACTTTTTTAACATTACCTGCCCGTGAAAACCGTACATCTCATTTGCAAACATCTCCCCTCGTCTGCATCTTGGGCATTTTGCCTGTACCAACGCAGGCCAAAGCGGCCACTTGATGGGATCTTTAATTTCCATAACTAATTATTTTAACTTTTTTCTTCAGGTAGTTTGAATACCATTAATCGAACAGGGTATAATCCCTGTTCGACACTGCAAAGATTTTGAACTAAACACCGGCGTAAACCAGTTTCGTAAAGAAATCACCCTTGATCACAAAGTTCCCGAATTTAGGATCGAAGGATGCAGTTGGCTTAGCTGCAATGGTGTCTTTTAGATTCCTGCCTTGTTTTTTCAGCTTCGCAACCCGGTCACGGACAGTTACAAGCATATCGTGAAATTCTATTAGCTGCGCGTGATTGCCGATTGCCCCGTGCCCTGGAATGACGATGGTATGTTTATTCGTCCTGGCTACATTCTGGGCTGCGGCTGTTATCATGCCGTCAATGCTGCCGCCGGTGGCGTAATCGATGAAGGGATAGTAGGCGTTCCAAAAAGTGTCGGCTACATGAAGTATATCGGCATTGGCAAAATAAATTGAGGAATCGCAGTCTGTATGTGCCGGTTGATAAGTTTTAACCGAGATCTTTTCACCATTAAATTGTTGGTGATACTCGTTTTTGAAGGTAATGGTTGGTAAACCACCTTTCGGCAATGGCTCGAAAGTATAATCCCATTCAGGTTGATAAACCCTTTTGGTTAAATGTTCACGGGTGATATCCTGCGCTATGATTGTCGCGCCGGCGTTATGCATATACTCATTGCCGCTGGTATGATCAAAGTGCCAGTGGCTGTTGATAAGCAATTTGATCGGTTTATCACTGATCGTTTTCAAAGCAGCCAGAACATGTGCTTTGGATACATCAATACCGGCATCGATTAAAAGTTTTCCTTCAGGGCCGTTCAAAACAGCGATGTTTCCACCGGACCCTTCAACCATGTAAATATTACCTCTCAACTTGGTTACATTGATCTTTGCAGTAGCTGCGGCTTTGTTGATCATTTGGACAGGTCCGTCCGGCTTAGTTTGCCCAAACATAAGTTTTGGAGCGATCAGTGCTCCGATTGTAAAAATACCGGCTGTACCCAAAAAAGCACGGCGGTCCATATTAGTTTGATTTGTGTTCATGATACTTGGTTTTTGATTAATAATTTTGAATTTTTTGAATTAATTAGCCCATTCCGCAAATTGCTCCCGCACACCGGCGACGTCTGAAAAAAAGGAATTGATCCCTGATATTTTGCCATCCCTCAACGTTGTGACTGTTGCGACATGCTCTTGTGTGTCGGACCCAACGGTCACGGTCTTATTTTTGATAGCCAATGCCACACAGTTTAAGCTGTATTGAATATGGTTGAGTTCAAGGCTTAATTTGATTACAAACTGTTTAGCTTTTTCGACGATCTCTGCCGGCCCGGCCGATTCTCCCGCCAGTTCACCCATACCCGGTAACGACCAGGTACAGTCCTCAGTTATGATAGACTTTAAAAGGTCCCAGTCCCGGTTTCGGAACGCTAAAATGAATTGGTTACCCAGCTTAAGCTTGTCTTCATCACAGGTAACTGTTGAATAAGCCTGGTTTTTTGTTGCACTCATGAGTTCTTATTTTAATTAATTAGATAAATAGCCGGTTCCGGTAAAAACTGAATTGAAGCCGGAAGCACTTTAAAACCTGCCGGTTACTTTAAACTTAATGCTTGGGGGAAATCGATAGGAACTCCTGTAGCCGCATAAACATAGTTGGTAAATATTCTAACCACGATAAGGCCTATCAATTCTATCAGGGCATCCTCCTTGTATCCTGCTTCGAAAAAATCCTGGAGTAATCCCGGATCAGCCTGGCCCTGGTTTTCAGTGATATACTTTGCCAATTTGATTATGGCGCTGAGTTTAGCTTTTTCAGTAACCCCTTTTCGGATGCTGATGGTTTCATCGTGGGTGTAGCCATTGCTTTGTGCGGTCACTGTATGTGCGGCAAGGCAATAGCTGCAGTCGTTTACCTCAGAAACTACAAGATTGATGGCTTCTCTCTCTTTTAGGGTAAATACGCCTCCACTCAAAGCAGTGTCAAACTGCAGAAAGCCTTTTAGTGCCTGTGAGGAATAACCGATTGTTGCATACAAATTTGGAAGCTTACCAAGCTTTTTTGAAATCTGCTCAAAAATTACCTGCGAATCTTCATTGACATCTTCCCTGGTCGGAACTTTAATTGTTTTCATATATATTTTTTAGTTGGTGATTTAATACCCTCCTGTTGCATGAATTCACAACTTGTTGGACGACATGGGAAGAGTAATTTTTATGCCATCAAATAAAGTATTGATAACAAGACACTTACGAATTTTGCTAAAGATCCAACATTACGGCATTTCGCTATTTATTCCTGTAGAAATGATATAACGAGTATTTAAGACCGGGCATTGAATTTATGTACGTAAAGGCCGCTGGGAACGGTATTCAATCGCCTGCAGAGTTGCTTTATACCTTATTGCTATTTCATTTTAAAAGCCAAATTCCATGAAATATCGCAGGAAGTCGCATTAATAACTTATTTCAAATATTTGATTAACAATCAGTTATGATATGGCATGTCATTTTCTTACTGGACGGTATTAAGAACATTTAAAGACCTAATTAAAAATCAGATGAATCTTGAAAAATTACAACATACAATCAGTCAGTTGCTCTACAAGGATAAGGGGTTGCTGGCAATGGATGAGAGTACCGAAACATGTAACAGCAGGTTCCAAGCTGTAGGAGTTCCGCAAACAGAAGAAATGAGGCGTAAATACCGGGAGTTAATCGTGACTACACCTGCGCTGAGTAAATATATCAGCGGTGCAATCTTATTTGATGAGACTATCCGCCAGCGTACAGATCACGGAGACATGATGATCGATGTACTTAAACAGAATGGTATTATTCCTGGGATAAAAGTAGACGAGGGAACGGTTGAGCTACCCGGCTTTCACGGGCATAAGGTTACTAAAGGATTGAATGGCTTAACAGAAAGGCTGGAGGAATATTTGAGAATGGGCGCACAATTTGCAAAATGGCGAGCGGTCATACAGGTGGAGGGTAATGAACCGGCGTCCTGCGCAATTCATGCCAACTGTTTGCTGCTTGCGCGGTATGCTGTTCAATGCCAGGAAGCCGGCCTGGTACCGATTGTAGAGCCGGAAGTGCTCATGACAGGCAATCATAATATTTACGCATCCGAACGGGTGACGCGTAAGACTTTAAACATTCTTTTTGAAGAGTTATATAAGAATAATGTAGACCTCTCTGCAATAATATTGAAACCGAATATGATATTACCGGGATTGGGATCGCATGGTCAGTCCGATCTTGAAACGATAGCAGAACTGACAATACTATGCCTGTTGGAAACAGTTCCGGCTGCTGTACCAGGGATTGCTTTCTTGTCAGGGGGACAGACGCCTGAGCTGGCAACCACCCGCCTTAATAGTTTACACAAATTGTATGATCAGTCTATGCCATGGAAAATGACTTATTCATTTTCAAGAGCATTGCAGCAACCTGCCCTGGAATGCTGGAAAGGCAACGATCAGCAAATAATGGCAGCACAACGTAAACTTTTCAACCGGGCTTCACTGAACAGCAGCGCCAACCGCGCAGTTTACAACGACGATATGGAAATTGAATAACATAAATAGAAATTTAAAAACTGATAAAATAATTAAGATCCCATGACCAATTACAATTATAATTACAACGTTGCAGCAAAGTCCGAAATCAAAGTGCTGGACGAGGATTTAGTTAGTCCCTATAATGATTACCTAAAAATGTATGCTCCGGAACATTTCTTGCCTATGATCGTCGGTTCAAATTATTCCTTTCAGTCTGCGGGGCTTGGCGTCTGGAGTTTTGACTTTAAAACAAAAATTTTAAGGCTTTGTAAACATTGTAAAAAATTGATCGGTTTACCGGATTTGAGCCAGGTTTCAATAGAACAGTTATCAAATTTTTTGACCGAAGACCAGGAGGCCGGTTTGTTAGAGGCAATCGTAAACGCAGGTGAACTTGGCTTACCCCTGTGCTACCAATTTCCCAACACCCTGCAACCTGGACGAAACAACCAGCAGCAGTGGCTAAGGATCACAGGAATAATAGGTGATGACGAAGAGTGTGGCCGTAAAAAATTATTCGGTACCCTGTGTGATATAACAATTCCCATCAACCAGGAATTACGCCTCAAAGATGCTGTTGAGGTAATAAACCATGAATTGAGGTCTCCTCTTTCGTCAATTAAATTGTATATCCAGCTTTGCCAATCGTTCGCAACAGGTAACGAGGACAAACGGGTGTCCAAATTTTTAGCTTGTGCAAATGAGATGGTGGATAAAGCAGTCACTATGCTGGATTACTTTGAGAAAGGTCCATCATTTCAAAATGGCAGGATAAAGCTTCATCCGGCAGAATTTAACATGAATAAGCTTTTATCTGAAGTTGTAGATAACTTCCGGATAACCCATCCGGATTTCCTCTTTATTTTAAGGCAAGGCCCACAGGTAACTATCAACGGGGACAGGGATAGGATCGGGCAGGTCATTCAAAACCTGATCGCAAACGCTGTTAAATATTCTCCGGAACCGGATACAATTGTGATCAAGTATATGCTTCAGGGGGAATATCTCCATGTGTCAGTCCAAGATCACGGAATAGGCATAGACAGGCAGGAACATGATAAGATCTTTGAGAAATATTATAGGGTTGAAAATACCACAGGTACAGCCGTAAAAGGTCATGGCATCGGGCTTTATTTGTGCAAAACCATAATTGAAGGGCACCGCGGCAAGATTTGTTTTAAAAGCGCAAAAAACAAAGGCTCAAACTTCTTTTTTCAATTGCCCTTAAGCGGTCATCCTGATTGCATAATTAACTGATAGGTTGCTGAATCCTTAAATGGATAGATCTTGTTATCTGTTGATCAGCGGTTTTTATTGGTATTTAATAAACATCATTTTATCTTTTGAAATATCGCCACCTGCGCAAAATGTAATTTCGCTTAACAACCTGAAAATCTGTATTTTATTATTTGGCATTATAATTTTATGGATGTAAACGGATAGACATCACCTGGCAATTACGGGTTTGCAATTGAAATAAAGCCGGTAAGAAGCGTGAAAATGCTCAGGCGGTTAATCAAAAACAACAATAAAGAAATGATACAAAAAGAACCGTTACCTCCATTTACTATGGAAACCGCCTTGCAGAAAGTCCAGGCCGGTGAGGATGCATGGAACACCCGTGACCCTGAAAAAATTGCACTGGCTTATACCATGGACACGGAGTGGCGGAACAGGGATATTTTTATTAACGGACGGAAGGCGGTCATCAAATTTCTTTCAAAAAAGTGGAAGAAAGAACTGGAATATAAACTCAAAAAGGAATTATGGGCTTTCACCGATAATCGAATTGCTGTAAGATTTGAATACGAATACAGAAATAAAAAAGGGGAATGGTTTCGGGCTTACGGTAACGAAAATTGGGAATTTGACGCAAATGGACTCATGCGAAAACGGTATGCCAGTATAAATGAAATTTCTATCAAGGCGAAAGAGCGCCGAATTTTTTGAAATAAAAAATCAGTTGAGGCTATAACAATTAAAAAATCAATCAAATAATAATTATGGAATCGGAATTAAATGAATGGTCAGAACCGGAAATAACCGGGAACAGGTTGCAGGGCAAAATCGCCTTGATTACAGGTGGGAACAGCGGTATCGGGTTAGCCAGTGCCAAAAGGTTTGTGGCCGAAGGGGCGTACGTGTATATAACCGGCCGCCGGCAGGAACAACTGGATGAGGCTGTAATTGCCATTGGGGGAAACGTCACAGCCATTCGCGGAGATGTCAGCAACATGGACGATCTTGATAACATTTATTCGGTCATAACTGCTGCGCATAACCGTCTGGATATCTTATTCGCAAACGCCGGTTTAGGTACTTTGGAAGCTTTGGGCAGCATTACTGAAAGTGGCTTTAATCTGGCATTTGATGTCAACGTTAAAGGCACGCTATTTACTGTTCAAAAAGCCCTGCCTTTGTTATCAAAAGGCGCATCAATAATTCTTACCGGATCGACAACGGGGTCTATAGGTACCGCTGCTTTCAGTGTATATAGTGCGACTAAAGCTGCAATAAGAAATTTTGCACGGAGCTGGGCACTTGATCTGAAAGGTAAAGACATCAGAGTCAATGTCCTGTCGCCAGGTGCTACAGCAACTCCAGGACTATTAGATCTGTTAGATACGACCGGAGCACAGCAAGAGGCATTGCAAGGATTTTGTGACCAGTCTCCTCTATCACGTGTGGGCAATCCTGATGAAATTGCAGCAGTAGCGACTTTCCTGGCATCAAACGATAGTTCTTATATGACTGGCAGTGAAATTTTTGTAGACGGCGGCCAGGCCCAAGTGTAAGCTCAGCGGGAAGCCACTGTAGTCGTTTGAGTGTTTAGGCTGCAGTGGCTTATGCCCGCTCATCGTAGTTGAAAATGCCCACAAGAAATCAAGTTTCGAATTGACAATTATCAAGTTTTTTCCTATTAAATGTCAAGAATTATAAATCGTTACCTGAATAAATTTGTACCATTTAAAATCGTGTCAGCAGCAGTTGGCATATCCTAATTCAACTAAAAAATTACTATTTAACAAGCAAACGCAAGTCATGGATAACACTACACCAACAGCTGATATTACCGCATTGGTATTGCGATTTCTGGATTCGGCGACATCCGATGTCGACCTATGGTTAGCGCTTATCCATGAGGATTGTGTTATCGAATTCCCATACGGCGAATCTGCCGGCCTTCCTCAAAGGGTTACAGGCAAAGAAGCAATCAAAAATTCAACCGAACACTTTTTAAAAACTGTCCCGGGTATCAGGTTCAATAACCCGGTGGTGTTCCCAAGTTTGGATCCCCATATGGCATTCGCTAAATACGATGTCAGCGTGTCGGTTCCCGCTACCGGAAAAATTTACAGGCAGTCTTATATCACCATTTTTAAGGAAGCTGATATGAAAATAATCAGCATGGTTGAATATTATGATCCGGTGAAATTTAACACGGCATTTAACTGATAACTAACGCCTGAATAAAGGTTTCAGCTCATGCTATACTAAACGAAAGTAAAATAAAAATTAACACATAAAATCATGAATAAAAAAGCTGCATTTGTTGTACACACAACGTACACCATTCATCCGGACGACAAACAGATATTTATCGACGCCGTGAAGTCACACATCTCCATAACCAGGAAAGTTGAAGGAAATGTTTATTACCATTTTTCCTGGGACCTGTTGGATCCCAATACCTGTGTTTTAGCCGAAGGCTGGGTCGATATGGAGGCTATAGACAAGCAATTAAAAAGCGAAGTTTTTCAAGCCGCCCTTAAAGGCGTTATCGAACACGTTCGGATTCTTGAAAGGCACGGAACACTTTATACGGTTTCCGGTGAAACTGATATCATTCCTGAAGTAGCAGGATAATATGAAAAGGCGGACGTGTTCCGCCTTCATTATTTAGTTTGGGAGAGAATAACCTGCCATAACATTTATTAGAAAATCTATTCATTATGAAATTAGAAAATAAAATAGCCGTCATCACCGGTGCCGGATCAGGAATTGGCCGTGAACAGGCAAAATTGTTTGCTGCTGAGGGGGCGACAGTAATTGCAATAGACAGAAGCGCTGAGGGCATCAATAAACTTGTGGCTGATATAAATCAAACAGGCGGTACGGCAACGGCCAGGCACTTGGACGTGACTGATAAGGATGCTGTCAATGAACTGGTAAAGGAGGTTATTGGAAGCTATGGCCGCATAGATATTCTCGCTAATACTGCCGGGGTTTTCGACGGTTTTGTAAAATCACTGGATACAACTCTTGAGATGTGGGACAACCTGATGAATGTCAATGTCCGCTCTGTTTTCATCTTTTCAAACGCTGTATTACCATATATGCTGGAAAGAAAATCGGGGGCCATTGTAAATATGGCTTCCATAGGCTCGTATGCGGCAGGCGCAGGAGGCGTGGCCTATACTTCCTCAAAACATGCTGTTCTAGGCCTGACTAAACAGCTCACAATGGATTATGCGTCCTATGGCATCAGGGTAAATGCAGTGGCACCCGGGCTGATTCAAACACCCTTGAATAAAGATTTTTTTGAAAATAAGAATTCCGGTGTTGAGGAAGTAATAGCCGCTATACCAGCGAAAAGAGCAGGACAGGCAATTGAGGTAGCAAAGGCTTCTCTTTTTCTTGCCTCTGAGGACGCGGCTTATATCTACGGAGCAGCCATTATTGTTGATGGCGGCGTAACTGCAACATTACAATAGTTAAACCGACATAATTCCTGTAAACGCTGTTAAACCATGTTTAGCAGCGTTTTTATTTTTAAAATTAACCTCTGATAAAGGACATCTATTTCCACCCCGTTCCTATTATGGTTTACCGATGACTTTTACCGAAGTTGGTATCTGATGTTTTATATAATTTTGTATTTTCATGGAGATGTTTGAAATTTTTAGGAAATACTTAGAAGATAAAATTGCTTTAACTGAAGACGATTACGCCTTCATTGAATCTGTCAGCGTCATTAAACGCCTTAAAAAACACCAGTTCCTGCTCAGTGCCGATGATAAATGGAATTTAAACGCTTTTGTTTGTGAAGGATTATTGCGGAAATTCAGTATTGACGAAAAGGGTTACGAACACTCGGTTTATTTCGCCATGGAAAACTGGTGGACAGGAGACCGGGAAAGCCTGATGAATCATACACCTTCAAAATACTATATCGATGCAATCGAAGACTCGGTTGTATTATTGATCCATGAAACAAATTTTCAACAAATATTTCAAAGGCTGCCGCAATTCAGGGACCTTGTAAATTCAATTTTACAACGAAGCTTAAATGCTGCTCATGAACGCATTAACTCGACCTTTTTATCTACGGCTGAAGAAAAATATATCAATTTACTTCACTCCTCCCCATCCCTGGCTAATCGGGTGCCGTTACACATGTTAGCGTCCTATCTGGGTGTTACCCCCGAAACACTCAGCCGTATCCGGAAACAGATAGCGGCAAAAAAATCCAAATTATAACTGCAATTACCTCATCCGGAATTCTTGATAAATGTCAAGTTTCTTTTTACCATATATCAAGTGTTACCGTCTTGACAAACCTGAAATTTGTTCCAAAACAAATAGCATATGTCAAAAGTAATTGTAATAACAGGAACCAGTTCAGGGTTCGGAAAACTAACAGCGCTGACGCTGGCAGCAGAAGGCCATGCCGTCATTGCAACCATGAGAAATACCGGTGGTAAAAATAAAGGCGTTGCTGATGAGCTGTCCGCTGTAGCCAATATTGAAGTCGTAGACATGGATATCGCGGATGATGACTCCTTAAACACTGCCTTCGGATATATTTTAAAGAGATACGGCACTGTTGATGTACTGATCAATAATGCCGCGGTGACCGGTTTCGGTGTGGCTGAAGGTTATTCTATTGAAGGATACAAACGGATGTTTGAAATCAATTTTTACGGAGCTGTCCGTGCATACCAGGCGGTGTTACCCTCAATGAGGGAGGCTAAACAAGGTCTCATTATTAATCTGTCGACCGGAGCGAGTGGTTTTGCAGTACCCTACATGGTACCCTATATGGCATCTAAATTCGCTTTGGAAACCTTTATTGAAGGCATTGACTCTGAATTGCGGGATTTCGGAATTGAAAATGTTTCCATCCCCTGTGGTGTTTACCCAACCGGCATGGCAGATAAAGGCGGATTTAATGCTGACAGAGATGAAATAACCGCGGAGTACACTGACTTCGGCCCGAGAATGGAAGGTCTGGGAAAAGCTTTCTTCGGAAAAATGACCGAATTTGAAATGAACCCGCAAGATATCGCGGATGGAATTAAGTCATTGATCGATATGGAAAAAGGTTCCCGCCCGCTGAGATACCCGCTGGATAAGATCGCCCAGGGTACGGATCAGGAATTCATCTCTGCTAAAATAAAAATTAAAAGGAAATGGGCCTCTAAATATGGCATCGACCTTTAAAAACCGTTCACTTTAACGATATAAATGGACGTGACTAAAGCCGGCAGAACAGCAACATAAAGATCCTGCTCTGCCGGTTGTTTATATGCATCCCTCACAATAACTTATTTGATATGCTCGCTTTAAACATATACTTCGGTGACTGTTTTTGTATCAGACAACCTTTTCGTAACTTCTAAATTCTCTGGTTTAAATGTGACAGTAATCCGTGTGCCGTTATTGACATCAATGGCATATTCTCCTCGAAGATCTTCACTCAACCCTTTGATTAATTTTATTCCCAAAGATTCCGGCGTGGTACCTTTTTCGGTCATAGGCATGCCGATACCGTTATCTGCTACCTCCAGCTGAATATAATCGCCGGTGTTAATCATTATTATTCTTATTTCACCTTTTCTATCATCAGGGAAAGCATACTTGATCGAATTCGTAATCGTCTCATTGATGATCAGTCCTAAAGGTATAGCTTGTGATATTTCCAATTCTATTTTTTCAATGTCGTATATCATTCTGATATGAGATGAGGAATCAAAACTTTCTTCAAGTGATTTAACGAGCTCCGGTATATATCCTGACATATCAATGGTTTTGACATCGTCGGACTGATAAAGCTTCTGGTGTATCAATGACATGGCGTAAATGCGGTGCTGGCTGCTTTCTATTGCTTTCAAGGCATCATTTTCCAGGTACCTGGCCTGTGATTCCAGTAAGCAGATAACGGTGTGAAGATTATTTTTAACCCTGTGATGCACTTCTTTTAAAAGCCATTCTTTTCCGTTCAGCAACTGCTGCAACAGTTCATTTTTGTGCGTAATGATCTTATTTGCCGCCTGCTTTTGCATGTAGATCCGATAGATCAGGAAGGAGATCACTGCCATGACGACAATTCCGCCAAATGTAAGATTCTTCATCAGGTTCGCATGTTCCAGCTTTGATTGATTGATAACCTCTTTTTGCTGAAATAACTTGATCTGCTGGTCCTTTTTTTCAGCCTCAAACTGAACCTGCTGTTTTTGGAATTCTATCGCTTTCGCCTCATTGGATATAGAATCCTGGATTTTATTGGTCATCAAAAGGTGCTGTACCGCGGCACCATAATTCTTCAGCATCGTATCCAGCCTGAAATGAAGGCTGCTTAAATTCAATCTGTCATAGGTTGATCCGGCTACTTTAATGAGCTCATCATTATTTTTGATAAATACGGAAGCGTTATTGGTCTCACCTGCGGCAAGGTAGAATTTAGCTAATACCATATTATCATCTATGGCTTTGACGTTATTTTGCTTGATATATTCAGTCTTGTCGATCTCTTTTAACCGCGCCGCATAAGGCCTGCCGGCATTAATGTCTTTCAACGCTGCGTAAACTTTGACAAAAGAAGAATTGATGATCCGGTCCAAAACCAACTCTTTTCCCGACACGGGGTATAATCTTTCAATCCGTTTTAAGATCACCTTCGCTGCCGATGCTTTATTGATATTCACGTCACAATTGACAATGTTATCTGCCAAAAGGTAAATGGTATTCCGATCCCGGTATGCTTCCGCCGTTTTTAAAGCTTTAACAAAATATAAAGCTGCATTTTCAAACTCACGTTTTTTAAAGTAGATAATACCTATATGGTTTTCTATCGTACACAATTGCATGGTCGTATCCTGATTGAGTTCGGCAGTCTTTAGTGCCAATAACGCATATGGAAGTGCTTTCTGCAGGTTGAGATCAAAAATGTAGGCAATGGAAATCAAATCATAAACTTCCTGCAAAGCCTGGTATCTAATGGATTTATATAAAGTCAAAGAAAGATTCAAATATTTCAGGCTTCCGCTTACATCGTTGCTGAATTCACCAAGTCTTTTATAACCGTAAGCCTGTCTTTCAACAGCATTTGCTTTTTTAAATGCTGTTATCCCCTTTTCAAATAGCTGAAAGGCAATGATGGCTTCTCTATCGTTGAATGAATCATAATAAGTCGCTCTTTGATAGTATGCCTGGCCCAGATCATAATAATTATTCGACTTCAACAGCAGGTCAATTGCTTTATCGTTTAATTTTTTCCCTAATGAGTCATTAAATTTTTTTCGCACCAGATAAGATTCTTCTAGTGCGATAGATCCTTCAATCGAAGGAGAATTCTCCTTTAAATTTAACCTTTTCGCCTGATCAATTAAATATGAACCACTGTCCAGTCCGGCATTCTTGCCTACCTGCTTCCAAAGGTTGAATTCCGCGAGCATCAGTAGATTATGTATTCTCACGGTATCGTTCAGGTTTTGCTTCAATGACTTGTAAAGCGTATCAGCCTGATGCTGGGTTATATTTTGGCAATAACCCGATGTGAACCAGCCGAACAACAAAAAGAAAAGTAAAAATTTCTTCATATATCGTTGATTATTAGTTATACATTACCTGTTATGACTAAAATAGAGAATTAAAGCTTTTGACCTTTAGTAAGCTCAATCGGAATGCTGTCTAATTTACAATAATATTGTGATAACAGCATTGCAGGCCGACACCTTACTTTTCCCGGAATAAACCTCTATCATAGTAACAAATATCAGTTTGAATTATCAGCTTAACCATGATATGACGCCTTCTACTTTCATTTAGATGGTGGAAAAAGTCCATAAAACGATTAAGCGTCATCGGAAACCTGCAGGCAGAAGTATTGTATTCAGCAAAAACAAAAATCCCAATGCTTTTATAATGTATGGGATTTTTATCGTGTCAAAACTTATTTGCTCACCTGTTTGGCTGCCTGCATGATGACCGCTGCTACTTCCTGCGGATGCGTCATATAGACGACATGGCTCCCTTGCAGCTGTGTAACGATACTTTTGGATCTCTTATAGCCACTTAAAGTTATTTCGGGATTAATACTTTTATCTCCGGCTGATGAAATTCCGAATGTTGGTTTGGTCTTCCATGCCGCTTCGGACACAGGTGTACCGAAGGCTTCAGCAGGTATAAACCCGGAGGAAGCAAACATAAAATCAGCTGTTTCCTTGCTCACATCAGCGCAGAAACCTGCGTGAAATTTGTCTTTGTCATAATAAACGTTTCCTTTTTCATCCGGGGAAAGCAGACCGTTTTCCGGCTTTGCCGGTGCACTTGTTGCCAGTTTAACGGTATTTTCCCCTATTTCCGGCTGAAACGCATTGATGTAAACCAATGCTGCAACCTTCGGATTTACGCCGGCCTGCGTAATGACTGTACCTCCCCATGAATGCCCAACAAGGATTACCTGCCCATCCAGTTTGTCAATAGCGAAGTTCGTCGCATCCACATCCTCCTTAAGCGAAGTACATGGATTTTGTACACAAACTACATTATAACCTTTTTTGGTTAATTCCTTATAAACGCCCTGCCATCCTGATGCGTCAGCAAAAGCCCCATGTACAATAACAACATTTTTTACGGCCGGAGCCTGTGCATGCGAAACTGATGTAAAGCTAAGGCTCCATAATATTACTAATGCAAATACTAATTTTCCCGACCAACCGGTCATTTGTTCTGTTTTCATTTGGTACATTTTTAATTTTAACGATTTGATTTTCAAGGGGTATACCAAACCGATACCAATCTTTAAATGCCTTATATTCAATTTGTTATTTATACAGGTCGATATTGATGATTACGACATTTCACTATAGTTAATTCCATTGGTCATATATCGCAACCGTTTAACCGGGAATTTTAACCTGCCAGCAATTCAGCGGATATAGATGAAAGCTGGTTTTGCAGAACAGCCTGCCTCAATCGATCGGCTAAAAATCCGGGAAATCATTATCGGTATTTAGCGGAGAATTGGGTTTTCACGAAATATCGCTTTTTCAAAATACCGAAGCACAAGCTAACTACCTTTAAATTAGCAGGTTAAGATCAGGCATAAATTAGGTTATATACTATGATAAACAGCCATCTTTTGCTGTTATCCACTAAGCTTAAATAAGAATAACTATGACTGATCAACCAATAATACCTGCAAAGATTTCATTTATCGAATTTATTCCCGTTAGCATTTTCGGAAGTGTAATGGGTTTATGCGGACTTAGTTTTGCATGGCATCGTGCCGCTGTATACTGGAAATTAACTCAATTGCCGTCTGAAATAATCGGTTACCTGGCCGTAGCTTCCTTTATCACATTAATTCTTTGTTATGCATTAAAATGCGTGAAGTTTCCTGAATTGGTCGTTAAAGAATTCCGCTCACCCGCAACCATTTGCTTTTTCGCAACCATAATCGTTTGCCTGGTTCTGCTTCCTGGCGTGTTGCTTGCTGGCTTCCCGCGTATCGCTGTTATCATGTGGTGGATTGGTACAGTACTGATGGTTATTTTTGCATGGTATGTACTGCGCAGGTGGATCGACAATAAGCAGGAGCTAGCAAATACACTGCCGGCATGGGTGCTTCCTATTGTAGGTACATTGGACATACCGATCATAGGTGACCGTTTGCCCATACACGAGGCTCACGAGATTTCATTAATGGCATTTGGAATAGGGTCGGTTTTCGCTGTCATCTTATTGATCTTTATCCTTTTCAGGCTGATTTTTGAAGCACCCCTGCCGGATCCGGTCCGGCCATCGTTATTAATTCTCACGGCACCGCTGGCCCTCGCGTTTACTGTTTACCACGAGCTTCATCCGGCATTTGATATCATAACCGGCACATTGTTTTATTTTAACATGTTCCTGCTACTACTATTCGGAAGCAAAATTATCATAATACCGATCAGCTGCCCTTTCAAAATTACCTGGTGGGCTGTAAGCTTTCCGTTATCCGCAGTTACTATTTCCGCCCTTACTTATGCCGGTTTTAAAGCAGACTGGGTACATCAATGGTTCGCTGGCGCTTTACTCGCGGTGGTTACTATTGTTATTACGTACCTCTTCGTCCAGACAATTTACAAAGTGCTGATGGGCACATTTTAATTAATAAAACTGTAAAGGTATTTTCTAGAATTAAATTTTAAAAAGCCTAATAGCATTAAATGTCCTTATATATTTAATTGCTGAAGATAACGCACTTGATCAAAAACCTCCATTGGTGATTTCTACAGTAATATTTTGATGGTTTCTACCCTTGCAGCACTGATTCAAGCTGATTGCCCATAAGAGTTATCGGGTCAGTAGCGAACTCAATAGTAAACCTGGTACCGTTTCTGTTTTCGATTTTGAGTTGTCCGTTGATATCCTCACTGAGGCCTTTGATTAAATTAAGCCCCAGTGATCCTGTGCTTGATTGAATGAATTCATTTTTAATACCTGTCCCATCATCCGCGATTATTAGTTTGATAAGATTTCCCTCCTGGTAAAAAGAAATCTCAATTAACCCTTTATTTGTTTCTTTAAAAGCATATTTAATAGCATTAGTGACCGCCTCATTCACAATCAGCGCTAAAGGTATTGCCTGTGAGATACCAAGCTGTAAGGACTCGATACTAAGCTGAAAACGAATTCGACCCAAAACTCCAAAGCTATCCCCTAGATAATGGACAAATTCCGGCAGGTATGCCGCCATATTTATCGACTTGATGTCTTCTGACTGATAAAGTTTCTGATGGATAAGTGACATGGCATATATGCGGTGCTGACTGTTCTCTACGGCTTTCAGAGCGTCATTTTCCAAATAAACAGCTTGCGACTCTAACAAACAAATCACCGTATGCAGGTTGTTCTTTACCCTATGGTGGACTTCCTTTAAAAGCCATTCCTTTTCTTTTAAAAGATGTTCCAGTAACTTATTTTTTTCGTTGATCCGGATATTAGTTTGCTGTACTATCAGATTTCCTTTTTGTTTCAATCTGTACTGTCGGAATAATAAACTGGTAATCAACAGCATTAGCAAGATTCCGCCGATTGTTATATTCTTGACCAGGTTTGCCTTTTGAAGCGAAGTATTCTGAATTTGAGCTTTTTGGTTTAATATTTTTATTTCGCTTACTTTTTTATCCGTTTCGAATTCGACCTCCAGCCGTTTAAATTGCCTGTTTGTATTTTCATTTAATAGCGAATCTTTGATCCTGTTTGCTTTTAATAGATAACTTAAGGCTGACTTGTAGGATCCCTTTGTCGAATCGAGCAAATAGGACAGTTCAAAGTATTTTTGCAGTTGCTTTGGAATTTCTCGCTGCTGCATATCCATTTCGTTTATTCCTTTTTTAATGTAAAGTTTTGCTAATTCATATTGGCCCGTAGCTGTAAAGTATCTAATCAGTATTGGTGCCATTAAGTCTGGTTGCTGCGAAAAATTTCTAACCAGAATTTCAGCATATTTTCCGGCAAGAGGATATTTTTTTAAATAGGTGTAGACTTCGCAATATAAAGCGTCAGGAAATACAGCGATGTTTTTTGTAGTTGTTTTAAACTCTCGGGGAGGAATACTCTTCATAAACTGTAGCGCTTCGTTGTAGTTTCCTGATTTATTATAGGTTACAACTATATTTCTAACAGTTAAAATAATTCCATTGTGGTCATCATATCGCCTGGCAACTTTCAAAGCCTCTTTAAAATAAACAAGTGCTTTCTTGAAATCATTCATCCTTGTAAGCAACTCACCTGTGATATTGTAAATCAGACTGATCTGCATGGTTGTATCATTTACATTTTCTGCGGTCTTCAAAGCTAGAAGGCTATATTTATATGCCTCTTTATAATTTGAATGGTACGCATAAAGCCGGGATAAAATGATATATACACCTTGGACATTCGCGTACCGAACTGCCTGATAATTAGCTAAAGCGCCTTTAACGGTTGCTATACCTTCATCCAGCCTAAATTGATTTAAATATAAATCAGCAAGAAATTGCATATTTGACGCTAATTTAAGGCTAGGACCGTCCTTCCTGAAATAACTAATGGCCATTTCCACCGCCTTGGTCTTCTGCGCTAATTCGGCAGGTATAGTATAATCGAAGTACACTGATAACTCTTTATAGGCGTCGCCCAAATGGATTGTATCCTTACTCCGTTTTAAAAGATTGATGGCATTGTCGATTAAGGCCTTACCGTGTCTAAGATCCCCTTCCTCCCTTTTCAACATCGCTTCTACCATGAAAATGTATCCCTCGGCTTGTTCACTGCCGATTCTAAGATTAACCTGATGCGCCCTTGCAACATAACCGGCAGCACTATTGAGATCTGATTTTATTTCACCGGGTTTCATAATGTTGTACTCAGCAAGTTTTAATAAATGATTGATTTTAGTGGTATCATCTTTGGCATTTTTAAGAGATCTTATCAATAAATCTGCTTGAGTTTCTGTAAGATTTCCATTTTCATTCTGGGACATTGCTTTTAAAATCATTAATAAAAACAAAAAGGAACAAGCAATTCTTCTCTTAATATTCATTGGTATTAAATTAGGTGGTTAACAATTAATCATATTATGTCAAAAGCATGCTTCTTATGAATCTGCCGGGGTTCTTGACTTATCTTCGCCGGCATAGTCAGGCGAAATATGTTAGGGCAACAAGACCAGGTATGTTATTGCCCTTTTTTTACTGTTAAAGGAACAGATTATTTCCAGCCCCCACCGACAGCTCTGTAGAGATCAACCATTGCATCCAGGCGCGCCTTTTTGATGTTCACTAATTCCAGTTCGCTTTGTAAAACATTGCCCTGTGCAAAAACGACCTCCAGGTATGTTGCCAGGCCGCTTTTGAACAATTGCTGTGAATGAGTAGTTGCTAACTGCAAGGTGCGGACGCGCTGTGTTTCCAGGTCCTCCTCCTGTTTCAATTTCGAAAGCTTTACAAGGGCATCGGAAACATCTTCAACTGCGATCAATACCGATTGCCTGAACCGTATGACCGATTGTTCTCTTCTGATCTTTGAAAGGTTATATTGGGTTCGTAATTTTTGCTGATTAAAAAGAGGCTGGGTTATGCTGCCGGCCAGCGTGCCGAATAAGGACGCCGGAATATTGAACCAGCTGCCGGCTTTAAATGACTCCAGGCCGGATTGCGCCGTTATAGTAAATGAAGGGTACATTGCTGCTTTTGCAAAACCAACCTCAGCATTCGCCCTGGACAATTCGAATTCAGCTATTTTCACGTCAGGCCGCTGGCTTAGCAGCGCGGCCGGCACCCCCGCGCTGATGCTATCAATTCTTGGCAAAGGAGAAAACCTGTCTGTGCGGTCAATCGCGACGGGGTATTCCCCCGTCAGGACACTCAGCGCATTTTCCTGGATATTTATCCTTTGCTCAAACCCCGGTATCAGCTCAGCAGATACCAGGCGCTGTGCTGCGGCCTGTTGAACGGCCAGCGAAGTCACCTGGCCGGCTGCAAATTGCATCTGAATGATCTGTAAGGTACTATCGTTTAACCGCAGATTCTTTTGCGCTATATTTAACAGTTTATCAAGCGTGACAAGATTGTAGTACCCCTTGGCTACTTCGGCGACAATTGCGGTCTGCACAGCATTCTTCGCTTCCCCGGTCTGCAGGTATGAGGCCAGCGCGCCGGCTTTCCTGGAGGCGATCTTCCCCCAGATATCTGCTTCCCAGCTTAAGCCTGCGCTCAGTGAATAATCTTCCACATGAGAAGTATTCAACGACTTATTTAAATTTAACCCGTTGAAGCTGTTATCTGAAGGACGGTTGAATGAACCGGTTGCCTGCAGGTTGATAACCGGCACATTCCCAAGCCGGGACTGTCGGAGTACAAGCCTGGATGCTTCGATGTTCTTGACAGCTATCAGCAGATCGTTATTGCGCGTTACTGCTTTTGCTAAAAGCTTTCTCAATTCAGGGTTTTGGAAAAAATCCATCATCGTTAATCCGGAGGCAGAGGTGGTGCCATCAACATAAGCTGTATTCCGGTATTCTTCCGGTAACTTCACGTCCGGTATTGCAATATCTTTTGATACTTTACAGGAATAGCAAATCACCGTTTGAAGAAGCACAATGATCAGCAGTTGAGTTTTGAATCTTTTAATCATGATGGTCAGGGTTTAAAGTTTGAGTAATAACCGGAACCTCTGCGATCTTTTTGCGGCTGATTTTTTCCTGAAGTGTCTGAAAAATCACAAAAAATACAGGGATGAAGGAAAGGCCCAGCATCACACCGAAAAGCATTCCTCCTGCTGCCCCGATACTGATGGAATGATTACCGTTAGCAGAAGGGCCGGTAGCGCTCATCATAGGGATCATTCCTACTACAAATGCCAGTGAAGTCATGATAATCGGGCGAATACGCAGCGTTGCCGCCTCTATAGCGGATTGTATGATCGGATGCCCGGCCCTGCGCCGCTGAACTGCGAATTCAACAATCAGGATCGCATTTTTTGACAACAGCCCGATCAGCATAATGAGGGCTACCTGTACATAAATATTATTTTCAATTCCGGTTAGCCCTATCGCGACAAACACACCGAATATCCCGTTCGGAATAGACAGCACTACCGCAAAGGGAAGAATGTAACTTTCATACTGAGCAGCGAGAAGAAAGTAGACAAATACCAGGCATAAAGCAAAAATGACTATCGCCTGGCTACCCGCGCTGATCTGTTCTTTTGTTAAACCAGAAAAGACCTGTGAATAACTTTCAGGCAATTCCGTTTTTGAAACTTCCTGCACCGCTTTGATGGCATCTCCGGAACTATACCCCTTTTTCGGTAAGGCAGTGAGCGAAATGGAGTTGAAAAGATTATACCGGGTCGCCGTTTCAGGGCCGTAAACACGTTTTAATTTGATAAGTGTATTCAGCGGGAGCATATCACCGCTTTTTGATTTTACGTAAACATCGCTAAGCCCTGTTATATCCGCACGGTCGGGCACATCTGCCTGGGCAACCACCCGGTAGTATTTACCAAACCTGTTAAAGTCCGAGGCCTGAATGCTGCCAAAATAGGTCTGCATAGTATTCAGGATCTCACGAATTCCTACGCCGAGTTGCTTGGCTTTCAGTTTATCGATCTCCAGATTGTACTGCGGATAATCCGAGCGGAAAGTAGTGAATGCGTAAGCTATTTCTTTTCGTTTCATCAACGCGGTCAGATACTTGTTTTCGATAGCGCTGAATGTGCCGAGGTTCGCCTCTCCCGTTCGGTCCTGTAAAACCACATCCAGTCCGTCAACATTGCTGTATCCCGGTATGGAAGGAAACTCAAAGACGAAGAAATCCAGCCCCTTGATGGTAGACATCTTGGCCTGGGTTGCTGCCATGATCTCCGGGATTGTTTTTGCGGGGCCGCGCTGATCCACCGGCTTTAAAATAATAAACAGCTGTGTGGAGGAAGGACTGTTTGAAAAAGTTAGAAAATTGAACCCGATCAGGGTATTAACCGCTCTTACCTGCGGCATCTCTTTTAACGCTTTTTCCGCTTCACCAGAGAGTTTTTTCATTCGCTCCAGTGATGACCCGGGTTGCATATTGACCGCTATAGCCAAAAATCCTACATCCTCAGTAGGAATATACCCGGTTTGTGTTTTTTTGATCATGACCCCTGTTAGAAGAATTATTCCACCCAATGCTCCGAAACACAGCCACCGGAAGCGGATCAAAAAAGCAAGGCTCGCAACATATTTGGCGACCATCATTTCAAAAGTGGTATTGAAAAACAAGAAAAATCGTTCCTTATAGCTTAATGAAACCCGGCCGGCCATTTCAGTGTGCGGATTTTTAAGAATAAGTGCACACAGCGCCGGGCTCAAAGTCAAAGCATTGACCGCGGATATAACAATCGCTATAGCCAGTGTAAATGCGAATTGACGATAAAATAATCCGGTAGACCCCTTAATTAATCCTACCGGAAGAAATACCGCTGCCATAACCAGTGTTATGGATACAATGGCCCCGGAGATCTCATGCATGGCAGAAAGGGTTGCCGCAGCAGGCTCCAGTTTTTCCCGTTCCATCTTTGAATGCACAGCCTCAACAACAACGATAGCATCATCAACGACAATACCTATGGCCAGCACCAACGCGAATAGGGTAAGCAGATTGATCGTGAACCCAAAAACATCCATGAAAAAGAACGTTCCGATGATCGCCACAGGAACTGCAATTGCAGGGATCAAAGTTGACCGGAAATCCTGTAAAAAAATGTAAACGACAATGAATACCAATATAAAGGCTTCAATCAAAGTGTGTTTTACCTGTTCGATGGAAGTATCCAGGGCAACTTTTGTATTGTATATGGGCAGATTGTGAACCTCTTTCGGGTACTTCAACTGCGCTTCGTGCAAAAGGCGGTTTGCCTCAATTTGGATTTCATTGGCGTTGCTTCCGGGAAGCTGCGTTAATGCCAGCGTAACTCCCGGTTTTCCACTTACTGTATTTGCGCTGTTATAGGTATAAGACCCCAGTTCCACTCTTGCAACATCCTTCAACCGAAGGACTGAACCATCGGGGTTAGCCCGAATAATGAAATCTTCATATTCCTGCGGCCGGTTAAGCTTTCCGTCATATTTGATGACATACTCAAAGGACTCTCTGCTTCCTTCGCCGAATTTACCCGGAGCTGCTTCCAAATTCTGGTCGTTAATGGCTTCAAGTACTTCGCTTGTAGATAGATTGTACGCAGCCAGCTTACCCGGCTTTAACCAGATCCGCATCGCGTACTCTTTATTGCCACCTATAATAAATGCCTGCCCGACTCCCTGAATACGCTTCAGATCCGGTATGAGGTTTATATTCGCATAATTCATCAGAAATTTCTGATCATATCGTTCCGGTGAATCACTGTAGATCGTCTCTACCATCAGGAGGCTGTTCTCCTGTTTGGACGTTATTATTCCTCTTTGAACAACTTCGGGAGGAAGCTGACTCGTAGCCTGGGATACCCGGTTCTGGACGTTTACAGCCGCCTGATCCGGATCTGTTCCTTTTTTGAAAAAAATAGATATAACCAAAGACCCATCGTTACTGGCGACAGAACTGATGTAGGTCATATTATCTACTCCGTTGATCGCTTCTTCCAGGGAAGGTGCGACTGAACGAAGTATAGTTTCTGCATTCGCGCCCGGGTATATCGCGGTCACTTTTACAGCAGGCGGCGCTATGTCCGGGAAACGTTCAAGAGGGAGACTGAACACGCCGATCACGCCCAGGATGACTAAAATGGAGGATATTACGGTGGCAAGGACCGGCCGTTCGATAAACTTTTTTAACATAGCGACAGATTAATTATTTGCTGTAAGATTGATATTTACCGGTACTGGCTTGATCACATCGCCTTCATGAAGGTGTTCAAAGCCACTCACCACAATCCTGTTGCCCTCGCGCAGCCCTCCCTGTAATTCAGGCTTGATGAGGTAGTTATTTCCGCTTTTGCCGGTGATCTCAATTAATTGTTTGGACACTTTACCCTGCCCGTTAATAGTAAAAACAAAACTCTGATCCTGGATCTCAAGAACAGCTGCCTGAGGAACGAGCAATTCACTGTTATGCCTGAGGCCAAGTTTAACTCTACCGGTATTCCCTGATCTGAGTATACCATATGGGTTTTTAAAAGTGGATCGAAAGGTTATCGCACCTGTATTTTTGTCAAATTGCCCGTTAATAACATCTATTTTGCCCTTTAAAGAATAAGCGCTGTCATTGGCCATGATCAGTTCTACAGCTGGTAGCTTACTAATTTTTTCTTCCAGCGTTCTACCGGCATAATCGTCCCGGAAACGGATGAAATCGCTTTCTGCCAAAGCAAAAAAAGCATGTACCTGGCTGACATCAGATAACTCGGTTAAAGGCGACGGGTCGGCAGGTCCAACCAAACTGCCCTGCCTGCGCAGTAAACGTCCTATATATCCACTGGCAGGTGCTTTAACAATCGTATAACCAAGATTAATTTTCGCAGCGGCAATATCGGCTTTGGCCTGATCTACATTTCCAAATGCCGTTTGCCTGGCAGAAGTAGCCGACCTTAACTGTACATCTGAGACAACATGGCTTCGAACCAATGGGGTAAGTTTGTCAATCTCGATCTGCGCATTGCTTAAAGCGCCTAGTAAGGACTTATAAACCGCAAGGGCGTTGTTCAGTCTTTCACGGAACGGCGCTTCTTCAATCCTAAACATCGGCTCGCCCTTTTTGACATATTGCCCGTCATCCACAAGTGTTTTTTCTAAAATTCCGGTAACCTGGGGGCGTATTTCTATATTCAGCACCCCTTCCACAGAAGCCGGATAACTTTGATAAGTGATTGCTGAACCCCTTTGTACTGTTGTAACAGGAAGGCTTTGTATGACCTGGGGCGGCTGTTTTTTTTCCGAACAGCTAAACAGTAAAAAAATAAAGATCAGGGCTAATAGTGATAGTTTCATTGCAGCTATATTTAAGGTTGTCCATGCGGGAAATAACTGCAAGCGCATAGATGTATAGACATTAACCCTTACAGAATTCCAATAATTTGTAAAGGCAGGGCTAATTCGATACCAAATTATAAACGGTTGATTATGAATATTTTAAATACAAATGAGGGATTTGCTAATAACGGGATATCGCATTTTAAGATGCGAAAAATGAAATACCATCAAAGTTAACGGCCGATAGAATATCCATGACAACCAGGTACGGAATTATTCTGTAAATAATGATCCGGGTTTATGAACGGAACATCCATAGCGCTATTTTAATATCAATAAAATTACGCCGATTAGCGATATTAAACATCTACGAAAACCATCAGAATTTTATAATCAATTGATAATCATTTTATTAAAAAGAGGTACATGGATTGAATGTATAGGATACCGCGACAATAATTTATCAAGTATTATTAAACAGATTAATCATGGAACCAAAAAACAATCAAGAACACGAACCGGCCAATGACCAACCGGCGGAAATGCATCATCACACTTACCTGGAAGGTGAAAATCCGAATCCGGATCATGAATTTCCAAGTGTGGGTCATGTAAAAACAGATTTTGTATCAAGAGATCACGGCAGAACATCCCATCGTATGATAGACCATGAGCCGGGCTCATTCTGATATTGCTGATTGCTTAGGGTTTAGGTTAAGGCTGCAAAAAACGGCAGCCTGATCTAAACCCAATTTGTTTTATACCCCCTTATCGTAATGAGAACTTAATTATAGAAGGCTGATCGTATTTCTAAAAAAATCAACGTTATGACTATCTTTTTTCTTACACTGGCGATCTTGGCCGGCGCGTATGTCGCAGGCCTCATCGGATCTATGACAGGTCTCGGCGGCGGTTTTATCGTCATTTCATTACTCACCCTGCTGTTACATGTAAACATCCACTACGCGATTGGTGCATCATTGATCTCAGTCATCGCAACCTCTTCGGGTGCAGGTGTCGCCTATGTTAAAGAAGGGGTTGCCAATCTCAGGCTCGCCATGTTTCTCGAAATATCAACCACAATCGGTGCAATTGCAGGTGCATTATTCTCCGTATTTGTGCCGGCGCATATTATACCTGTTTTGATCGGTATGATCCTGATATTCTCATCTGTTATGTCATTACGCAAAAAGAAAGAAACGATCCGTCAAATTCCCTCCCCTTTGAGCGAACTGCTGAAATTAAACGGTAGTTACCGCAACGAATCTAAAACTGTCCCTTATGTTATCAGAAATATAATCGGCGGGTCCTTTAGTATGCTGTTCGCAGGAGTAGTTTCAGGTTTGCTGGGAATAGGTTCAGGCGCACTGAAAGTATTTGCAATGGATACTGTCATGAATGTTCCTTTTAAAGTGTCCACTACAACGAGCAATTTTATGATCGGTGTTACCGCTGCAGCAAGCGCCGTTATCTATTTCCAGCGCGGATACATAGATCCGGTAATCGTAATGCCTGTTGGTATCGGTGTGCTATTCGGTTCTATGACAGGTGCAAAGCTGCTGACAAAAATAAATTCACCCCAGGTGTTACGCTTAATATTTGCTGTAGTTGTTGGCCTGCTCGCTTTACAAATGATTTATAATGGATTAAGCGCTCATAGAAAATGAAAAAAACTGACGATAACAACCTTCACCTATTGATTGGGATAGCTTTGCGGACCGGGGTTATCCTTTCAATAACTTTCATGTTTTTTGGAGGAATAGGCTATTTATCGCTCCATGGCCAGAACATGAGTAATTTCAGCTCATTTAAACCAGTTAAACCATCCTTTTCACATATATGGAAAGGTGTTTTTTCTATTCAGGCGGAATCCGTGATCTACCTGGGAATTATTCTTCTTATAACTACCCCTATCATGAGGGTATTGCTTTCAGCACTCAGTTTCGCGTTTGAAAAAGATTGGTTATATACGACAATCACCGGCATTGTCCTGTCGATAATCATATTTAGTATTATGACCGGATATGCCGGCTAACCACCTTGTTTAAGCAAAACATTTAAGTCAAACCTCTGCGACATTGGGTAAAGCTTCAACAGTTTCAATAAGCTTACCCTTAGTTTGACCTCCCGGGCTATGGCATTATTATCATGCCGTCAACTTTCTTCTCCAATTTCCATCCGTCACGGAGGCACATCATAAAGACTAGCAATATTTCAAATTTCAAATCATTTAAAATTATTGGCATTTCATTTCTGTGAATCTTAAATATCGACATGTCGTCAATTATTAGAGGGTTTCAAATTTTTAAAATACTCATCATCAATACTTTACAGCGTGGCACCAATTTTTGATACTGGTATTAAAAATAAGAGCAGGCGATGCCCTGCTTGATGAAACATTTTAAACAAAACCTAAAATTTTAACAGCATGGCACAGAATGTAGCAAAGCAACTCGTCGAACTATTAGTGAAAGCCGGAATTAAACGCATATATGCGGTTACCGGCGACAGCTTAAATGAATTCAATAACGCGGTTAGGGAAGATGGCAACATCCGATGGATACATGTAAGACATGAAGAAGCGGGGGCATTTGCAGCAGCGGCGGATGCGGAGCTTACAGGTTTAGCCTGCTGTGCCGGCAGCAGCGGCCCCGGGCATGTTCATTTGATCAACGGACTTTATGATGCCCATCGCTCCGGTGTTTCCGTACTGGCAATCGTTGCAACCTGCGCAACAGCAGAATTCGGTACCGGATATTTCCAGGAAACCAATACGACCAGGTTGTTTGACGATTGCAGCCATTACAATCAGGTTGCCAATACAGCACATCAACTACCCAGAATGGCCCAGGCTGCAATACAGCACGCTATTCAAAAAAAGGGTGTCGCCATCCTCGGTCTGCCGGGAGACGTTGCCGCATTGGAGGCCGTAAACAACATATCAGCAGATCAGAATTATTTTGCCAAAGCAAATATTACCCCGCAGGCAGAAGAAATCAAACAGTTGGCAAGTTTGATCAACAGCCACCGGAAGATTTGTATTTTTTGCGGGATCGGTGCTTCAGCGGCCCATGATGAGGTTGTAGCGCTTTCCGAACGCCTGAAAGCCCCGGTAGGCTATTCTTTCCGCGGGAAAATGAGTATAGAGCACAACAACCCTAATGAAGTTGGAATGACCGGATTGCTTGGCTTACCTGCCGCCTATCACAGTATGCATGAAAGTGATCTGATCTTATTATTGGGAACTGATTTTCCTTACGCTCCGTTTATTCCGAAGGATAAAATCATTGTTCAAATAGATCTGCAACCGGAACGCCTTGGAAGGCGCGCTAAAGTAGACCTGGGATTATTCGGCGATATCGGGAACAGCATAAATGCACTGCTGCCTCACTTAGATGTTAAAACAGATGACTCTTTTTTGAATGCACAGTTGCACGTACATCAAAAGGTAAAGGAGCATCTTAATACCTACATTGACGACAAAGGCAGAAAAGACGCCATACACCCCGAATCTGTAGCGGCTGTCATGGACAGGCTTGCTTCAGATGATGCGATATTCACTGTCGATACCGGGATGTGCTGCGTATGGGGTGCCCGTTATATAACCGCCAACGGGAAAAGAAAAATGATCGGCTCGTTTATTCACGGTTCTATGGCCAATGCCATGCCCCAGGCTATCGGTGCTGCTCTGGCATTCCCTGATCGCCAGATTGTGGCGATGTGTGGTGACGGCGGTATCTCTATGCTGCTTGGCGACCTGGCTACTGTCAGGCAATATGATCTCAATATCAAGATAATTGTCTTCAATAACCGCTCTCTCGGAATGGTGAAACTGGAAATGGAAGTAGCGGGATTGATAGACAACCAGACAGATATGGTAAACCCTGATTTTGCATTGGTAGCGGAGGCAACCGGTATCAAAGGTTATACTGTTCACCATCCCGGCGATGTCGAACCTGTTATGGCCGAAGCCTTTCAGCATTCAGGTCCAGTACTGATCAACGTTTTCACCGACCCGAACGCGCTTGCAATGCCTCCGAAAGTAGATCTGAAAATGGTAAAAGGAATGTCCCTTTGGATGACAAAAATGATGCTCGGCGGCAAATTTGAAGATGTCATCGATACGGTCAGAGCGAACTACAAGCATTTAAAGGACCTGGATAATTAAGAAAAGAGTATGAAAAATCATTTCATAATTCAGGATAATGCGGCAGGCAGGAAGATATTTCAGGACCGCACTTTTATCATCGCATGGATATTCGGCTTACTTTTTTATTTCCTCGAATACGTTGTCCGCTCCGCTCCTGCTGTGATGATTTCCCAGCTGACCGGTTTGTTTAAAGTTAACCCTTTAGGCGTCAGCACCATTTTAGGAACATACTATTACACCTATTCTATAACCAGCCTGATTGCCGGCGTATCGCTTGACCGTTACGGTGCCCGGTATCCGATTGCTATAGGTACGGGAGTATTGTTTATCGGTTGTATCCTGTTTGCGGTTCCAACAGCAGCAATGGGTGATTTCGGACGGTTGTTACAGGGTGCAGGATCTGCTTTCGCCTTCACAGGTTGTGTTTATCTTGCCGCACATGGATTTGCTGCGCGGTTTCTTGCTACAGCTATCGGCATCACCCAGTGTATAGGGATGCTTGGCGGATCTGTGGGTCAATTTGTTACAGGACCATTATTGAAAAGCATATCGGTTACAACATTTTGGATAGGGCTCGGAATTGCCTGTGGTATTGTTTGCCTGCTGCTTTTCATCAGCACCCCCAAAGAAGATAAAGTCAATGAACACGGAAAGGCTTTAACGAGTGTATTGGTACCCTATAAAATAGTTTTCACCAACATTCAATCTTACCTGAGCGGCCTCATATCAGGACTGTTGTTCGCGCCTACCACGATTTTTGCCATGACCTGGGGCGTTACCTTCCTGCAACATGACCGCGGCCTTACTTATGATGCTGCGGTGGTCACCTGCTCCATGGTACCGCTTGGCTGGGTGATCGGCGCCCCCCTGCTTGGCTGGATCTCTGACCGTATAGGCAAAAGGAAGCCTATCCTGAATGTTGCAATACTAATCATGCTGGCTTGCCTGTTACAACTGGCATTTGTACCGGATCTGTTACCTCCTCTCATTACTATGCTGATATTCGGCATTGCATCAGGTGCAGCGATGATCCCTTACTCTATTATTAAAGAAGCTAACCCTGATAGCGTTAAAGGCAGCGCGACAGGCGGTATTAATTTTTTAACATTCGGCGTTACCGCAATCCTGGGGCCTCTTTTCGCTCATTTATTCGGTAAAACATTACTGACTGCACTCAACCATGAGGCACATTTTTTAGGGGCAATCGAGTTTCTGCTTGCCAGTACAACCCTGGCATTACTGGTCAGCTTTATCATAAAGGAAACTGGCCATACTGTAAATAATCATTAATCCGAAATCTTTAAATCTAAAATCATGAAATCACTTTTATACTATTGCAAAGGGCTCCTAATTGCCTCCTCTTTTCTTTACAGCACTATCGCCTACGGCCAGGGAGGTTCTCCTTCTTATACAGATGGCCTAACCATAAAATTGGACAGTACCGGTAAAAAGTATGTCAGATTTTTGGTGTGGACTGATTTCAGGGCTCGTTATTCGGAACTTAACCCGGGTACAGCAGTAAATGGCATACCTAAGAAAGATATGCTCGACTTTAGCGTCAGGCAGTTTCGTTTAGCGCTATACAGCCAGTTGAGCCAGCGCTATCTTGTCCTTGGTACCATCGGCGTTGATAACCAAAGCTTCTCGAGCGGCGGTTCGGCAGGCGGAGGCAATACCGGCAACGGTGGGCCTACTTTTAACGGGACTCTGGGAAAAAAGCCATCACTTTACGTTCATGAATTATGGAATGAGTACACTGTGGTTCCTGAAAATGATTTTAAGACGCACAAACATAATTTCGCATCGCTTTATATCGGTACCGGATTACACTACTGGGTGGGGATCAGCCGGATGTCTTCCTTAAGTTCATTCAATTTTCTTGCCGTTGACGCGCCGATTTATAATTGGCCGCTGATCGATAATTCCGATCAGCTGGGACGCCAGGTGGGAATTTATGTAAAGGGTAACATAGGCCCTGTCGCCTATCGGTGGGCAGTTAATAAACCTTTTACGGTACTAAATCCTCCTGTAGCCTATAAACCCGGAGCGCCTGAATTGAATTATGCGGTAGACAATAACGCGAACGGCAATCTTTCTACAACAGGGTATGCGGCATGGCAATTTTTTGATAAGGAAAATACGCTGGTACCTTATACTACCGGCACATATGTAGGTACAAAAAAAGTATTTAACATCGGAGCCGGTTATTATTATACAGCCAACGGCACTACTACGCAGGCTAACAATACCGCATCATCTCCGCTGATCAATCACAACATCTCCATCTGGGCAGCAGACGTATTTGCAGACATTCCCTTCGGCGGTAAAAGGAAAAACTGGGCAGTTACAGCATATAGCGTCTATTACCACGACGATTTTGGCCCTAACTACCTAAGGAACGGGTCTATAATGAACGAGAATGTCGGCCCGGCAGCCAATTACACGGGTGCGGTTTCACAAGCCGGTTTTGGCAACCTCGCACCTATCATCGGTACCGGTTCGTCCTGGTTTACACAGGCCGGACTGCTGCTTCCCAAGACATTGTTAAAAACCGATGTGGTAAGGCTACAGCCATTTGCCGAATACAGTCTGCAACAATTTGATCGCTACGGAAGCGCTAAATTTACCTGGTGGAGCGTTGGCGGCAACGTTTACCTCGATGGCCACCACGCAAAAATATCCTTTAAATACCAAACAAGGCCAATCGTTATCGATAACCGCCAGGCATATTCAATGGGAAGTTACGTTATTGCAACACAGGTATTTCTGTAATAATTGTGCGTCGAGGTTGATGAAACCGACGTTGCTTCCTTAATGTTTCAATATGATCGGGCTGATAACAGGTCTTCAAGCTAAGCATGGACCTGTTATTACCTAATTTACCGTCTGATCTAATGACAGAATGCTTTTATTATAGTAGGCAATATTTGGAAACCACTTGTTATCAGGTGGACTGAAAATAACGTTGACCAGACTCATTAAATTGGAGCAAATAATAATTCCTCAACTTTAAAGGCAACAGTTATACAGGTGCCGTTTTTATTTTCAATTACGGTCTCTGCCTTTATATCCTCAGAAAGCCCCAACAATAAATTTAAACCAAGTGAGGCTGATTTCAGCTGCAAACTACCTTCATCAATCCCTACCCCGTTGTCGGCGATTGTCAGCGTTATTTCCTCCCCCGCTTTCTTTAGGAAAATAAATATTGTCCCTCTGTTATCATTCGGGAAAGCAT
Source organism: Mucilaginibacter sp. P1_A3 (assembly GCF_056406855.1). Lineage (NCBI taxonomy): Bacteria > Pseudomonadati > Bacteroidota > Sphingobacteriia > Sphingobacteriales > Sphingobacteriaceae > Mucilaginibacter > Mucilaginibacter sp. P1_A3. The sequence goes on along the minus strand of NZ_JBFTZJ010000006.1, from coordinate 294,338 downwards.
ATTTGATGGCATTTGTAACCGCCTCATTAATGACAAGTGACAACGGTACTGCATACGAAACGTCAAGTTTTATGGCATCAATATCCAGTTCAAAACGTATCCGCATTCCTGTTTCGAAGCTATCCTTCAAATAGGCGACAAACTCCGGAAGATAAGCTTCCATGTTAACCGTTTTAACATCTTCTGACTGGTATAATTTCTGGTGGATAAGCGACATGGCATAAATTCGATGCTGGCTGTTCTCTATAGCTTTCAGCGCATCATTTTGCAGGTACCCTGCCTGTGATTCTAAAAGACATATAACCGTATGCAGGTTGTTCTTTACCCGGTGATGTACTTCTTTCAATAACCACTCCTTGGATATGATTAAATCATTCTTTTCATTGATCACTTTCAGCAACTCCGCATTTTTTTTATCCATTTCCCGTTGCTGCCGTCGATTCTTATAATACCGGCTGTATAACAGGATGATGATTAAAGAAAAGGCCGCTATGCCTATGTAGATAAACTTGCGTGTAGTTGCAGCCTGTTGAAGTTGGAAGTCACTTCGCGCCTGTAGTATCTGCAAATCTTTCACCTTTTGGGCCATCATGAACTGTAGCTTTAGTCCTGCAACACTTTTTACGTCGTTTGCTTTAACATATTTGTTGTTGATGCCGATGTACTGCTGGAGGTGTTCGGCAGCAGATTTATAATTACTGCGCAATGAATCAATCTTGTAAAGGAGCATATGTGAACCCGACAAAATAGAAAGCTCATCATCCATAGGGCCGGAATTATTCATTGCCGCCTTTAAGTACTTTTCTGCTTTACTATAGTTTTTGACCTCAAAGTAAAATTGACCCATTCTGTACTTAACCATCGAATTGCGGAATTCTTTAGTGATTAGCTTGTCATGCTGCTGCAGTTCATCAGCCAGGATATAGTAGCGTTCAGCTGTTTTAAAATTTTTCAATGCCTCGAAACTTGCCGCCAAAGACATATAGGCCAGCATCTTTACCCTGTCATTGACCGGCGGGATTGCCTTCATCGTTTGCTTCAATAAAGTAGCCGCCTCACCGCTCCTACCTGATTCAACTAAAATATCGGTCAGGCTGAACAGCGAAAAATAAATATCCGGGTCACGGTTTTTTCGGAATTCATCAACTGATTTTCGTACCCAGTAAATCATGTATGGATCTCCTGCTAATTTTCTTCCGGTTTTAATTTTGCTTAACCTTATATAAAAGTATGCTAAGCCCAAACTGTCTTTTGTAGCCAGTGCCGATCTTACAGCATTGAATTCATATTCAAGATTTTTATGCTCACTTTCTCGTAAAGCTTTGTAGAGTGATAAAATATCGTAGGTATAATGTAAATATGGAAATTTTAAGCTTAGTTCGAGTCGCAATGCCGCCAATGCGTCAGCCTCACCACCTTTCGAATCATTTACGACGAATTTGAGGTAAGCCAGATTCATTAAAGTATTAATTTGGCTGGCCGTTTGACCGGTCAGCTTGTAATTAAGATTTGCGTTTGCAACACTTTTGATCTTTTGAGCAAAAGTTTCTGCTACCGGAGGAACGTAACTTCCCTGGTAATCCCAGGCTTTGGCTGCCATCTCGTAATCATGGGATTTTTGGCAAGAGTTGATTACCTTTTCAAAGCATTCATTTCCGGCAGTTACTTTATTTTCTTTAAAGAAATTTTTACCGAGCAATATCAGGCTTTGATTAAGCCAAAAATCAGCATGCCGTAGTACACTTTCCTTCTTTGCTTCTGATAAAAACAGACGCGCACTATCCCGGTCTGTCTGGTGATATCCGGGCTGAAACGCATAATATGCTCCTAAAAGCACCAAAAGTTGAAGACGATCTATGCCTTTAAGGGTAGCAAGCCGTGCTTTGGCAACGCCGGTCTGCCTGGTGTCTATCCATTTGTTGTTATTCTCGCTTAGTGCGCTGCCAAAACCCTCCGAAATAACTGGCCAACGGCTCACATGGTTCTTTATGCTAACCAAAAGCAAACTACTGTCCTGATCTACTCTTCCTTCCTTCACTACGGTATAGTAGTTAAAGGCGAGTTTGAGATACAGCCGCTGGTTATCGGTGCTTAATTTTGATACCTGCCCTTGGACAACCATAGTGGGAAGTACAAATAAGAATAATAACACCTGCCTGATTTTCGCACCCATGATATCAACCGGTTATTTTTGGCAAAAAATGTGCGTTGTTTATCCGATGTATTTGGAATTATGATATTATGTCACATTAGTTACTCGTATAAATCAACACGATCCATGTAATTTTAGAAACGGGAAAATAGGATACCAATTCCTGTTTACAAATATTATTAACTAAAATAATATAGTTATCTCGTAATTGCAAGGAGTAACAAGCTGGTAATACGAATGAAAGGCGAGTTTTTACTTAATTCAGTTGTTTTATTATATGGGGTGAATAATATACCGCTTAACCTTAAAGTTTTTTTATGCATGTTGCCTGAGTTGGGCATGCCGTTCGATAGGTTATAGATTTGTTAAAAAAAGGAAATAATAACAGGGAGAGGCGTTACCGCCTCTCCCTGTTATTTTAAATTATCACGCTGTCAATACCTTTTTCAAGTGCGTTTTCTCTCAATAAATCTACCGAAAAACCTTCAGCCCTGAATACGGTTACATCCGTTAACCCTAAAAAACCTAATACATGTTTAAGATACGGTATAACAAAATCATAGGGTTGATAAGGTCCTGAACTGTAAACGCCGCCGCTCGTTGCAGCCAGATAAACTTTCTTTCCCTTAATCAGGCCTTCCGGACCATGGTCGGTATACTTAAAAGTAATGCCGGCACGCGCTATATGATCAATCCATGCCTTTAAAGTAGAGGATATTGAAAAATTATACATTGGCGCATCGATCACAATAAAATCAGCCGCCATCAGCTCGGCGATTGCCTGGTCTGAAAATTTAATGGCCTGGCTGTTTTCAGGGGTGTGCTTTTCAATCGGTGTAAAGAAGGCATTTAAATGCGCTTCTTCCAGGTGCGGAAACGGATGTGAAATCAGATCCTTTATAACGACACTGGCAGAAGGGTGCTGCTCCCTTATTTTATCTACAATCGCGCTGCCTAATTTAATACTGTTTGATTCAGAGCCCCTTGGACTTGATATCACATGAAGAATTCTACCCATATATTGATTATTATTTATGCTTGTTTGATATTACCGGTTGGAATGCAGGCCGGTTCGCTGCTATTGGTGTTGTTTGACCTGCAGTTAAATTCTGAAGTTCAGTGAAATGTAAGGGTACCATCCTTCCACAGAATGTGCAGCTAAAACCTGAATGACGGTCATGCTGGCCGGGGCAAAATAAACTCCGCCACCGGTACCGTGGTGCCATCGGCCATCATTTTTTCCGTTTACCCATACCCTCCCGGCATCCCAAAAGCCGCTTAAACCAAGTTGGCCCGGTAATATATATCCGCCGAGATTGGCGAGACGCACTCTGGCCTGGAGGTTGTTATATACCAGTCTTGGCCCCGCAAAACGATTTTCCAGATAACCAAGTAAATTCCCCTGCCCGCCGAGAAATCCGGTTTGGTAAAAGGCTGGATTACCGAAGTCCATACTACCCCCTATTCGGTCAGACAAGACAAAAACTCCTGCGCTATCCAGCTTTTGGTAAAAGGTGAACTCAGGCCTGAACTGCATGTAGGACATGGTATTACCCGTTATTCCGACAAAACCGTGCAACCTCAAATCGAGAAAATAACCGGCCGATGGCAGCGTTCTGTTATTCCGCTGATCTGATTTAAAATTGAGTACAAGCCCGAGGTGCAGCTTGTCTTTGCTTAGCGAAGTGCTGTCATAGGAGTCAATTATACCCTTTTGGAGTATAAACCGTCCGGCATTTTCGGAAGGGTTTAAGTGATAGAACTGCAGTGCAGGTCCGGCACTGAACGAAGCACCTTTGCCTGTAGCCCAACGCAATCCCGACTCTACTTCATAAAAATCAAAGCGGGTTCTGTAATAGCGTCTGTAATCGCCGGACTTATTTAAAACAGTCCCGTTGCCTTCCCCAAAAAAGTTAACCGTATTGTCAGGTGCATCTGCCGTTGCACTAAGCAGCAAGTCTGCGTTTCCAATTGCTTTTATCCATTCACCTCTGTAGGCTATCCGAAAAGCATTTGTTGCAAAAGAATGTGTTAACATTAATTGCTGAACATTACTGTAAAGCAATTTCCTGAATCCATCATGGCCGGTATATCGAAATCCTAAACCCAATAAAAAACCGTCATCAGAATTTACACCGGCTGTCGCCAGAGGCATCCAAACATTATAATGATTGGTGGGAACGAACCTGGTGTTTGTGGTATCGCCGGCAACATGAATCGCTACCTGCCCGGCATTTCCCCTCAATTCAGCCGGCGGACGGTTACCATACACCAATACCTTTTTTGCTGCATGTTGAATATCAAAAGATTTGTTACCGGCACTGTCAATTATCCTTAACTTGATACTGGTCTTAAGCGTATTGACCTTTACCCGGTCGTTCCCGCCCATCAGGTATAATCGGATCTCGTGGGTAACAGCTGACCCATATTCCATGTCCAGCAATGGTATTTGATCAGGACCATATTTTACCGTAATATGCATCCCATTGCCGGCAGCATCACTGATAACTACTTCTTCATCTTTGTCGGTTAGCCGCAGGTCAACTATCTTATTGATAAAACGGTAGTACTCGTCCATAGCTGCCGGTAATTCATCCCGTCGCTTTTTTAGTTTATCCAGAAGTTCGGTATGCCGGATTTGATAAACTGCCAGAGGCAGCCGTTTGATCCCGGCCTCCAATACTTCGTTAGTTTCGGCACGTACGAATTCATGGACAAGCTGCATCCATTCTTCATGGCTGAATTGCGCGTCCGGATAAGGTTGCAGGAAGCGGGTTTTTAATAGGGAATATTTTACATTGGGAATGCTGCCATCAAAATTGCCGAGGACCGGGTCAACCCAGGGTAGCTTGGCGATGGATGGAAACAAACCCTGCATAACATGCATTACCTGGTCACGGTCACGAGGTACCGCAATGTATTTTTTCCCCTGTCCATCCTTAGTTGCCGCCCATCGCCACTGGTCTTCGTGCCTGTCCCAATCGCCGATCAAGAGATCCAGCATGCGGGCCATTAAAACCTCTTTCTTGTCCAGCCTCACCGCGGGGTTGGAATAGATCTCTTTAAATGTCTTAAAGGTATTTTCAGATGGGCCGGCAGGCTCACGCTCTTCGATCAATACCACCCTTCCGGCGTAATTAGCACTGAATTTGCCCATGGAAGGATCAGGTTCAAGTACCCCAATCACGGGGTTGGAATGCGGAACCTTCACAGCTTCCGCAAGCGGCGGAACAATTAACGCAGAATAGGGATGCTGTCCGCTGTATTCATCATCGACCCAATCGACGGCAAACGTTTGCCTTAGGTTTTCCGGGATCAGCTTGTCCGGCACTTTCTCTACACTCCGTATTACCCATTCCTTGCCGGAAGAGTCCATCATTCGGATAGACATAGTCTCCATTCCGCCGCCGAACTTAACCGGCTTTAAACCGCCGCGGACCTGTTTGATATTAATAAGGGGTAATTTAACCGGGGCTGCCCACTCTTTCCGGTAGTTTTCGCCAAACAACCACCGGTGCAGCCCACTGACGCGATTATAGGATGCGTGAACGCTGATCGTCGTACTATCAGGGTAGTCAGCATTTGATGAAGGATTATTTGCCCGCTGCCCGTAAACGGTGCTTATTCCGGTGGCAAGTAATAGGATTACCGATCGTTTAAACATAACCATGTATTTCACCGTGAAACCCAAAGCTTATGCCTTTATATATATTATTGATTTACAATCGATTAATGAAGAATCTCTATTTGGTATTGAACGATATAACGCTGATTGTCCAGGGCGTTAATGAAATAACAAAAACAAAACACATTAATTACCACTAATTATTGAGCTTATTTCAAATGAAAAGGAACGTGATTTTTACAGATTGCATGGTTTGATGAGGAAATATTGAAATGTCAATAAATGCAGGCAGATCTCCGATATATCGCCGGCTGCACCTTTTAGGAACATATCTTGTTAATTGATTTTCAATAATTTAGCCAATGGCACTGGATTAGCAGATGCACCCGAATATTCCCGTTGTTCATACAATAATGATACTTCCATCACCTTTGAAAACGCCTTTATGATCACTGCCCCCCTTTTCACCCCCTTCACCTACAAAAGCCTGGTGCTCAAGAACCGGATCGTTATGCCGCCGATGACCCGCAAACACTCGCCCGATGGCAGGCCATCCGAGGATATGGCTAATTATTATACCCGGCGCGCCTCGGATGCAGGACTGATACTTTCCGAAAGCACCGCCATTTGCAGGCCCGCTTCCAAGCATTTCAAAAATATACCGGACTTTTATAGCGAAGGATTAAACGGGTGGAAAGAAGTGATCGATCTGGTGCATCTGCACCAGGGCGTAATGGGTCCTCAGCTGTGGCACGTTGGAATTGCAAATCCAGACCCGTCAGGATGGCTTCCCCCCAGACACTTTGAAGGCCCTGGTATGATGACGCGTGGCGATATTCAGGCTACTATCGATGCTTTTGCGGACGCTGCCTTAAACGCTAAAAATCTGGGTTTTAATTGCGTCGAGATACATGCCGGACACGGTTATCTGATAGACCAGTTCTTCTGGGAACATACTAATCACAGGCGGGATTCTTACGGCGGGAAGACCCTGAAGGAAAGAACCAGCTTTGCGGTTGAAGTATTAAGGGCGATAAGAAAAAAAGTTGGGAGCGATTTTGTCATACTGATCCGCCTTTCACAATGGAAACTCCAGGATTACGAAGCGAAGCTGGCCAATACGCCAAACGAAATGGAATCCTGGTTAATACCGCTTGCCGAAGCGGGAGCAGATATCTTTGACTGCTCGCAAAGACGATATTGGCAATCGGAATTTGAAGGATCCGATCTCAGCTTTGCGGGCTGGGCAAAAAAAATTACCGGGCAACCAACTATAACGGTTGGATCTGTCGGATTATCAGGCGAATTTCTGCAATCCCTTTTTCATGGAGAAGGAGCCCAAAAGAGCAGCTTAACTGAGCTGATGCGAAGATTTGAGCGCAACGAATTTGATCTGGTGGCTGTTGGCAGAGCCCTACTGCAGGATCCGCGCTGGATTTCTAAAGTGAGGCAAGGAAGGTACGACGAATTAAAAGATTTCAGCAAAGAAAGCCTCAGCCTTTACTATTAATGCTAACATTCAATATACATTTAATAAAATTAACTATGGACCGCAACAATGTAGTAACAGCAATCAATTTAGTCGAAGATCATTTAAAGGGTTGGGCAGAACCGGATCCACACGCACGCCTGACCTTATTGCAAAAAATTTACTCCAGGGACATAAAGGTCATTGACCCGGGGACGATATTAAAAGGATGCGCTGAGGTCAGCGATTTTATAGGAGACCTTTTATCGAAAAATCCCGGATTTAATTTCAGGATCGCCAGGCCAATCGAAGTTCATCACAATACGGCAATTCTGCTATGGGAATTCGGGCCGGCTACCCAACCGGATAAAATTTCCGGGCAGGATATATTTACGCTGAAGGACGGGCGGATAACGTCGTTTATAATTTTCGTAGAAGGGGTGACCGCTATTGCCAATGATTTAAAATAATCAGTGCCCCGTTAATTAAAAGTTCGTTTGACGCTTTGTAAAAGGTGTTTTGGTAGGTATGCAATGCGCATACCTACCTTTATTATATCAAATAAATGGGATGTTTAGGTGAGTAAGTTTCTACCTGCCCCTTTCGTCAAATGTGTCTACCTTTTCGCTTACAAAAGGCGATCCGATTGTAAATATCCCTAATACCATATTTAATATTCCAAAAGCTATCTGAGACCACAAAACCCCACCCTGGTAGTGGTAAAGAAATGCCGCACTAAACAGGATGAATCCGTAAATAAAATCAAACAGAAGGTGAAGCTGAAGCGGAAATACTTTCCATATTCCGAATTTGTATTTTGTAAAAATGATCATATTCCATTGCATTACACCAATGAACAGCGGGATAAACAGTGATGCACCGCCGGTTACGCTGAACCCGAAAATCCATGGTGAAGCTGCCAATAGGGTGGCTAAGAAATAATCAAATGCGCTATGGAAACCTGTAGAGATAAATCCTTTCATTTTTGTGTTTTTTTTTGGGGTTCGTTTAACTTTTCCATATTTAATGACCTGCACAAGGCTACCGGCTTTTGATTTACCGGTTTTCTGAAATGAATACGGTAAGCTTTAAATGATCAGTTATTTAGGCCCGAGGATAACTTTGACCAGAGATGGATGGACAGTCCCTTAAAAAATGAGGTATATGATGTGGCTAAGATTCCCTTCAAGCCCTTGTGAGCTGATTTAACCGCATATATAACATAACCTCCATCGCGCGATTCATCACTATCAAAACGATAAGTTTCCGTTATCTCGAAATCATCCGGGTTGATTAATTCACTTTTCTGAATACACAGCAAATTTTCATTCTCGATGATAAAGTCAAGCTTGTATCCCATTTGTTGCAGGTGATCAATCGCATCTTTTTTGGTGTAATATTTTTCCATGTCATTTTTAAATAAGTGCTATTTATTTGCACAGTAAAAGGATCCTATCTTAAGTGCGCCCTAAGCATCCAGGCCATTTTTTCGTGCTGCTCGATCAGTCCGGTTATAAAATCGTCTGTGCCCGAGTCTTTAAGATCATTGGATAACAGCTTGACACTTTCACGGTACTGTATGATCAGGCTCTCATGGTCATTCAATAGCTCTTTGATAAAGCCGGGACCGTCGTTATTTTCATGCAACCGCTCCGAAAAGTGAGTGAGGTTTAAAAAGTTTTTTAACGACGCGGGTGCATAATGGCCAAGGGAACGTATCCGTTCAGCTATACTGTCTGTAATCCCATCCAGCGCCTGGAACTGAGCTTCAAAAAATAGGTGTAAACTGTGGAAGTTCGCGCCCTCCACATTCCAGTGCGCATGTTTTGTCTTGGTAAATAGCACAAATTCATCAGCAAGCATGACGCTAAGGATATGAGAGGCTTGTGCTAATTTTTCTGCTGTGATTCCAATATTTGCTTGCATGTGTGTTTTTGTTAAGATATTTTACCGGCCCTTTGAGTTGATATCCTTTAGCAGAATTTAAATCTCTTTTTGTACGGCATATACCTATTGTACAAATCATGCCATGGCGCAAACAATTAAATATCAATCGGTTACATCCGTTTGCTTACAAAATAACAAGTGATATTTCGCTGAAAAAGCAGTAAATGGGGATATTACATTAATTTTCGTTCCTGATGGTTCAGTGGGCTGATCCTTACAATAACAAGTTCCGGTATATTGATAAGAAAAGCGCAATGCTCGCCCAATGATGTACAGAAGCATTTCTTAAGAGGCTTGATATTAATCATCCTTTGTTGTTGGTTAACGGGCACGTGTTTACGCCGGCGTCCCGCTGGCGCGGCCGGGCTCATTCACTGTATCTTCTGCGAAGGATCCAGCTTCGACCCCTGATGCTTTGCCCCTGTGCCTCTATACATTCATCCGCGAAGCTGCTTCATGAAAGCCGGCACACCTGGTCAGGAACCTTCCCGCTGTGAACCCCTTTTCGCTGACAGTACAAACCATCGCTATGCTACAAGGCCGTTATCCCGCGCATTCACAACGGGCACGCACCTGACATTTGTTATATCCTCATGCAGTTCATTATGAGGGTTCATCGGGAGCGATTTGCCCTTCATCATGTTCGTTCATTTCGCTGCCGCTCTTTCGCTCACAAGATCCGGGCAGCCGCAAGAGCCTCACTGCTGCCTGCCCGCAGCACATCCCGAAACCGACCGTACGCTATGCTTAACAGGCAGTTTCCACGCCGTCAGGCAGCAGCAAGGCACTTGCCCGATCACTTTTGGGTATCGAAACTTCACCGATAAGGCAAGTGCTCCCTTATTCATCCCGGTCAACCACCTGTTTTTTAACCAACGGGTAAAAAGCACAGCTAAGTTCGTGTCCGCACAGATTGCGGGAGCAAAAGACTACGGCATAAACGGCCTGCTCCCCAAAGGGTCCCCTCCATATATTCCGAAAATTACCGGAAAGGTAAGGAGGTGGAACTGGCCGATAAAACCCGGCTTAACTATTCAGGTACGGATGTTAACGGTATCCGCTCCAATCGCCTTGCACTTGTAGCCTCTATCCTGATCGACGGCGGTCTATCCTACATGCTGTACAAGGGCTTAAATGCAGCATTCGGGGAGAAACACGACCCGAAAGAAGCGGAATTTTTAAGCCCGGGTTACTACAGTGCGAAAGAAGACCTCGAAAATGAGCGTCCCGTTTCTGACAACGGCCATATGCGCTTCGAGGGAAAAAGCCGCGCTACCCGTTAATGCATCACTTGTTAACCGAGCTTGGGGTTCCGCAGGAACTCCAGGCTTATTTCAGTATCAAAGATCTATACTTCGAATATGGTGACGAACGGGAATACTTTGGTAAAGGCTTTCATCTCGTACCGGTAACAACCGACCTGTGGATGGCGGGCAATTACCCGGCTACCGAACTGATCATTACGTCCAGTGCTATGGAAGCGATCTGCTACCTGACGGTTAACCGCTGGCGTCACCCGGTAAACGCTGTGCTGTCGTTTATTGCTTTAGGGAACCTGCCGCAGGCGCGGCAGCTCGGATGGATAGGCGCTTTCTGCCAAAAAAGAAAAATAACGCTTGTATTCGGTAACGACCTGCTCGGCAGGCTCGCCGATATCGCGGTAGCCGCAGGCATCCGGGGCAAAGCGCTCCGGCTGGTATGGCGGGACGGATTAATCGAAGCGCATCTCAACAATAAGGTCTGCCCTATCCCGCCTGAACAGGTCAGTCTGAACAGATTTGAAAAAGCAGCAGGGTTCAGGATGGGCATCCGTACCAGGAAACCGGCACATCATAATTCATTTTTAGAACAACTTCAAAATGACTCCAGACAATGAAATCACACTCAGGCCCGCGATGAGTTTCGCCATCCTGAAAATATTACCGCTCCTCCTCCTGTCGCTTGCCTTCGTCGCGCTGGCGTGGGCCTTTTCACCTTTCTTCCTCTCTCCTGCCTTTTCCGCTCTTGGAATGTCATGGTACCACCTGTTGTATATCCGCAGCTGCTCCTACCTGATCACGCCGGCGGAGATCAGGGCGAGCCGGGGCATTTTCTTTAAACGGACAGATTACCTGGAAATGTACCGCATCAAAGATTATGTGGTTACCCGCCCAATTCTGATGCAGTTATTCCGCCTAATGAACGTAACCCTGAAAAGTACGGACATCGAAAATCCGGTATTGCAAATGCCCGGCATCCCGCTTTCTGATATCATTGATACTATCCGTGACTACGTGCAGGAAGCCCGGAAAACCAATAATATTTACGAAATTAATTGATATTTCCTTTGGAGAATACTAAACAGTTTAGTATATTTAGGTATTGAAATTATATGAAAATCGCCTTCTTTTTTATAGCCACCTGTTTTATTTCCACCTTCGCCCTTTTCGGCGCGCTCGGTGCAAAGAACCCGTTCCCGCTATTCGGAGTGGCTTTCGGTATCTGGGCGTTGTTTCTTTGGGGATGCAGCAGAAGGTCGAAAAGGGAAGCGTCCAAACGCTTTCACGAACGTATGTTCAGCGAATACCAGCGTTCCAAAACACGCAGTTCGATTCGCCGCTAAAATAAATTTTATAATTTGCAGTTAATGTAATCGCGGGCTTCCTGTCCGCAATTGTGATAAGGTTTAGGTTAAAATCCCCTGGCAGCGAGTGCTCAGGGGATTTTTGTTTGACGGGCCTTTCATTCATCGGCCGCGTGCGGCATAACCCCTTAAATTTCTTCAAATGGAACAACAGCAACTATCCCAGGTGGAACTGATTGCCTGGCGGCTCGCAGGCAAACTGCCGCATATTGATATTAACGGAACTGACTTCACTATTGACCTTCGCCTGAAAGAACTTAGAGAAACGGACTCTCCATGGAACAGGATAGACATCAGCGAGTTGGAAACGTCGCCTGAAAGTGACGACCGACTTTTCTTCTATCATACAAAAGATCATACCGCTTGGGAACTTCCGGATGATCTGACCGAACTTCCTGAAAACGTTGTTCTCGCAGAACTGCCCGGCGATTTGATCCTTGATCCGATAGCCGCAGCCCGGCAGGTCGGTTACAACGACGAAGAGTTCCTTCAGGAGTACCCGATCCAGCAGAACATGAAGGCAGGTATAAAACAGTTATCGGAAACTTTCCTCCCGGAATTTGTGGAAGAAAACCTGAGGAATCAGAGTAACAGGCGGGGTTACAGGAGATAGCCCCACCTGTTATCAATAAAGGCGACGATTGCCGCTTAATTTTTTCAGTACATTAGTGCATTCAAACATGAAGCACTTACTAACCTTATTATTCTTATCCCCCTCCTTCGTTATATGTGCCCAGGTACCTGATGCCGCTTACGTCAAAGCACTTTATAAAAAATACCCCACTCAAAAATCGGATCTTTGCCCGTCCTGCAAATTATGGGTCAACCCTTATTTTAAATCCATAGCAGATACCCTGCAACATACTCCCGTACTTACATTTTATATTTATACGAAAGCTCACCGGCTCGAACAGGAAGCGCTCGATCTTCCAAGGAAAGGTGTTTATGCAGCATGGCATGCAGCATACGGTCAGCCCGATGAGACTAAGGTTTACCGTGAAGCCAACCGTCAGATCGGTAAACCTAACTCACCCGAAATGATCGCCAAGGGTCACTGCCAGGCCTGGATCTTATTGGCATGGACTTCGGACGCCGCCATTCTTTCCGATACCTATACTTTTAATGCCGGAATGGAATTCCAGGGCCAGAATGTCGGCACTGAAATAGCTACGGAAGAACTTTGCCGGAAGCTGACCGGGTTTAAAGGAGAAGCCGTCACCGACAGTATCAGGATCTGGTGCGGGACATTTGGCAGCCGTCAGACTTTTACAAAGAACGGGATCACGATCACGGTGCCCTCTCATTATTATAAGGTCATCTCCTACCACGATCACATTACCGGCAACGAGATCCTGCTCACCTACTGGATGCCGAACGATCCGAATGAAAAGAAAAGTAAATTGAAGGACAGGATGAAAAGTTATCCCGAACTGGTGGAACTGATTGGTCTCGACCCCCGAAAAATATTCAATTAAATATTCGCCTACTTTTGTTTACTAAATTTATTAGTATATTTGACCTATGGACGATCCAAAGGAATTTGAGGTAGAGCTGAACGGGCAAACAGTCCGGGTGAGCGATCATACCATCAGATCTGCACGCGTCTTTCATATCGTGTATCCCGGCCGTAAACCCGACCTGAACATTACCATCGCCGAAAATACAGAAGGCGTGAAATTCTGGACATCCCTTCCTGAGGGACGCCAGGAAGAAGCGGAATTTGCAGGCAAGATTATTGCTTCGTATATTCGTGAATACAGGAGGAATCTATCATGTGTTACTACAACGGACAAAAGGTCACCCGCTCCGAATTTATTCGGTTGAAAGGGATAGAAAAAGCTATCTTAAATTATAAGTTCCTGAACGTAGGCGTTCACAACGGTTTCAACTATGCACCATGCGCAGTATTGATCCCTTCCGAAGACGGGAAAGATTTCGAGATCGTACAGGCTGAATGGGGCTACGTTCCCGGCTTCGTTAAAACACGCTCGGAAGCCAATATCTTTCGCGCCAAATACACTACCCTCAACTTTAAATCAGAAAACCTTTTTGTGAAGGAAGACGGGAAGCCGTCGATGTGGTCATCTGCGGCAAAGAACCGCCGGTGCCTCGTTCTTTCTACCGGCATCGTGGAAAGCCGCCATGTCCCTAAGATCGGCAAAAAGGGTCAGCAGCTCAAGGAAACCATCAAATATCCTTACTATGTGACCGTGAAAGGTCAGGAATACTTTTTCATGCCGGGCTTGTACAACGAATGGCTAGACCCGGAAACAAGCGAGTTCGTTAACACGGTCGCCATCGGCATTACCGAAGCAAATACATTGATGCGCCAGGTTCACAACTCTAAGTTGCGCATGCCAACGATATTAACAGAAGACCTGGCTTATGAATGGTTACTGGAAAAGCCGGACAAAGAACGTTTGAGCACCATTGCCCGCACGCAGATACCGTCGCGTCTGCTGGAGTTCTGCACCATCGATCCGGATTATCGTACGGCGAAGGAAGCGACTCCCCGTGATTTCCCGGAACTGGCGCCGATCGATACAACCTACCTGGACTTTGCAGAAGAATTGTCGTTCAATCACTGGCCCGACGACCTTGAGCCGGTACTTGCCGGCGGAGCGCGGCCTTCAATGACCGAAGGTGAAACTCATTACCGAAACTCCTTTACGTCGGTTATGAATTCCCAGGGCGACCTGTTCAGCTGATCTTATTTAAAATTTCTGCCTTTATGCAGATAGCTTGCCTGTTCGGCATCAAGCGACTTCAGCGGTTTATCCATCGGTATGAAGGGCGACGCTTTCTCATCTGCACGGGAAAGGGTCAGCACAGGCTGCTTCTCGTTTTTAATTTCTGTCAGATTGCCCAGTAGTTTAGTGATATCAAATATTCGTCTGACAATGATATGGGTAACCTGCGTTTGTTCGACCACGCCCTCAACCATAAGTAGCCTTGCATGCAGAATTTCCTTGCGGTATTTATCAAAGAGTTTAGGAAAGACGACCAGGTTTGTTGTACCGGTCTCATCCTCCAGCGTAATAAAACACACGCCTTTGGCTGTACCCGGGCGCTGGCGGATAAGGATCAGGCCAGCGGTCTTAATGATCGCTTTGTTTTCGGTCCGGTTCGCTTCTCCGGCTGTTTTAATATGCAGCATCTCTAACTGGTGACGGATGAAGGTCAGTGGGTGTCCTTTAATGGACAGGCCTGTGATGGCATAGTCCTGTACGACGTGTTCGGACAACCGCAGCTCCGGAAGACCGGGTTCGGGTTCATGCACGCTTTCAGAAGGCTGGCCTTCCATTAGTTGAACGGGACGGTCATGCAATGCGGCAACTTCCCAAAGCGCTTTCCTGCGGTCAAGGTCCATGGATCGAAAAGCATCTGCGTTAGCCAATTTTTCCATGGTTGCAACACTCACGCCGGCATCACAGAGCTGGTGCGGCGCAGTATAGCATTTCTGCGGCTGACGTTCCCGGCCTTCCAGCAGTTTTTCCATTTCAGCCTGTTTGATGCCATCAATCTCCCGGAAACCCAACCGCATCGCGAAATACGCTCCCTGCTTTGCTTCGAGCGTATTGTCCCATTGCGAACGGTTTACATCAATAGGCAGCATTTTCACGCCATGTTCACGCGCGTTGCGTACGATCTGCGCCGGCTGGTAGAAGCCCATGGGCTGACTGTTCAGGAGCGCGGCGCAGAATACTTCGGGATAATAAAATTTCAGCCAGCAGGAAACATAAACGAGCAGGGCGAAACTGGCCGCATGACTTTCCGGAAAACCGTAGCTGCCAAAACCTTCCAGTTGTTTGAAGATCCTCCGGGCATATTCTTCGGTATACCCTCTTGAGGTCATCCCATTGATCAGCTTGTGCTCGAACTTGGTCACCATCCCGTTGAATTTAAAGGTGGCCATCGTCCTTCTTAGCAGGTCGGCCTCCCCGGGAGTAAAGCCGGCGGCAACGATGGCCAGTTCCATCGCCTGTTCCTGGAATAAAGGGACGCCGAGCGTTCGTTCCAAGATGGACCTGATCTCGTCGGATGGATAGTCGATCTCCTCTTCCCCGTTTCTCCGCCTGATATAAGGATGCACCATATCACCCTGGATCGGTCCGGGCCGCACAATTGCGACCTCAATCACCAGGTCATAGAAACAATTGGGGCGCAGTCGCGGAAGCATAGACATCTGCGCGCGGCTCTCGATCTGGAAAACGCCGAGCGTATCGGCCGCGGTGATCATCTCGTAAACTTTGGGATCATCCTGGGGAATGTTGGCCAGCGTAAGGTCTTTGCCGTAATGCTGTCTGACCAGGTCGAACGCCTTTCGGATACAGGTAAGCATACCCAAAGACAAAATATCCACTTTCATAAAACCGAGTGCATCGATATCATCCTTGTTCCATTCGATATTCGTGCGGTTTTCCATCCGCGCGTGAAAGATCGGACAAAGGTCGCTGAGCTTGCCGTCCGTGATCACGAAGCCGCCGGTATGCTGCCCGAGCTGCCGGGGAAAACCGATCAACAGTCCGGTCAGTTCGATGACCTTCAGCAAATGCGGATCATTAAAATTCAGTCCTAGTTTTTTGAGCTCTGCGGCAGTGATCTCCTCATCGGAAAGATCGCCATAAGCGTCCGACAGCATTTTGGTTGTGTCAACTGACAGTCCCATAGCGCGGGAAACGTCATTGACCGCTCCTTTATAGTGCAGCATGAATACGGTCGGCAGGATGGCAGCACGGTCACGGCCAAAGCGATTATAAACGTACTGCATCACTTCTTCCCGGCGCTCGTGCTCAAAGTCCACATCAATATCAGGCGGTTCATTTCTTTCCTTGGAAAGGAAACGGGCGAAAAGCAGGTTCGATTTATCGGGTGCCACCGATGTGATACCCAATACAAAGCAAACCGCCGAATTTGCGGCCGATCCGCGTCCCTGGCACAGGATATGCTGCTTCCGTGCCCAGGTCACATAATCTTCAACCGTCAGAAAATAATCAGGCACGTCCAGTTCAGCGATGATCTCCAGTTCATCTCTGATCGCCTTTTCCACCTTTTCAGGGATATTCCCGCCGTAAAACTCCTTCGCTCCCTTCCAGGCCAGGTAAGTCAACTGTTCCATAGGCGTCCGACCTTCGGTCGTTAGCTCACTCGGGTATTTATACTTCAGTGATCTCAGGTCGAACCGGCACGCGTCGGCGATCACCCGCGCATTGCTGATCGCGTCGGGGTAATTCCGGAACAACCGCTCCATTTCCGCCCTTTCTTTCAGATGCCGCTCGGCATTTTGGTGCAGCTTGTACCCCGCGTTGAAAATGGTGCATTTCTCCCGGATACAGGTCAGCACATCCTGCAGTTCCCTGCGGTCAGGATGATGGTAATGGACATCGTTCGTGGCTACCAGGGGTATACCAAGTTCGGACAGCAGAAAAAGGCGCTTTTCGTCATCACCGGTATAATACCGGGTGGCGGCAAGGTACAGGTTGGGCAAATGTTCCCTATAATCTTTGACATGGGTTGTAAAAACCATTTCGAACTCAAAATCCTGGGTGATCTTGTCCGGCGGTATGATGATAAAATAGCACCCTTCAGCATGACGATAGACGTCACTTTTCGAAATATGGCATTTCTCTTTTTCTGCACGCAGGTTACCAAGCGTGAGTAGCGCGGATAACCTGCCGTACGCAGCTTTGTCTGTCGGATAGGCCAGCAGGCTCGGCCCGTCAAGCAGGTCGAGCCGTACACCCGGGATCAGCCGGATATTCCGGTCTTTAGCAACAACGTAAGCCCGTACAAGGCCGGCGAATGTGTTACGGTCGGTGATGCCGATGGCATCATAGCCGAGATCCGCCGCCTGGTCGACGAGTTCTTCGGGATGGCTGCCGCCGCGCCGGAAGCTGAAGTTGCTGGTGACTTGTAATTCTGCGTAACTCATTGATTTGTCCTTTCCCCGGATCAAGCGAAGAATCCGTGTAAATACCAGTGCTGGTTACTTTCTGCATTGTAATGACCCGATCGGAAAAGCCAATAGCGACGTCCTTCCTCATCTTCCGCGATATAATAATCCCGGTGCTCGCCGGGTTCCAGCCACCATTCCCGCTCGATGCGTTCAGGGCCGTCCGCACCCACAATCGTATGCCGCTCACCCTTCCAGACAAACAGTTTCGGCGGATAGTCGGGCGTAAGCGCCATCGCCTCAATGGGCTCGGGACGATCCAGGATCTGCATGGGGCGCGGCTTGTCCGTTCGCCAGTCACTTTCAGGTTTCTTTTTAAGATCAGTATTAAGGTGGGGCGTCCGTTCCGGCCAGTAATGTTCGCCGGGCAGGTAACGGTTGATGTGCTTCGTACCGATCCGGCCGGCCACACGGTCAAGCAGCTCAGCGACTTCCTCACTGTCAGCGCCGCCTTTTGCAGACCAGAGTTCGCTTTGCTTATCGCTGACGGCTTCCGTTTTAAGGGCATCCAGCGTAAAAAGCTCAATACCCAAGCCGGGCGCAACACTGTCCAGCTTGATAAAGAACAGCTTGAACAGGTGCTGTACCCGGTTACTGGCATGGTTAGTACCGATCGTAATATTCCCGTTTTTTCCATCGACGCGGTACCAGGTCAGCATCGCTGCACGCACACCGAGTCCTTCACCATACAGCCTCCTGCACATTTTTTCCAGCAGATCATTCAGGGCAATCTCGATCGCGGGCCTCGTCTTAATGGCTTCCAGGCATTCCAGCCGTTCTGTATACGGCACGGGTTCCTTTAAGGGAAAAAGGTACTCGGCTTCCTGCCCGAGCGCCTGATGTAAACGCAGCACCATGGTCTTGCCAAAGCGCCTGCGCAGCACGCTGTCCGGCATATAAATAAAGCCGCTCACCTTATGGAGGCCGAGGTTGCGCAGCTTAACCAACTGGTCGAACGGTAACCGAAGCGCAGATGGCGGCAAAGGCATCAGCGCATTGCGCTGCTGCCCTTCAGGTATGATCAGCCGGTCGGTCGCACACCGGGCGACTCCCCAGGCTGCACCGATCGTATCCGCTATAGCGGGCCTGACATCATAGCCGATTGCCTTTAATCTTTGGGTGATCTCCTGCAGGTACGCCTTTTCCCCACCTTTTAAATGCGTACAGCCGGTGACATCCAGCAGTAAGCCATCGGGCGGATCAAGTTGTACCAACGGTGTATACCGAAGGAACCATTCAGCAAGCCCGGTCAGCAACTTCGTATTCCGGCCGGGCTTTCCGTCGAATACCTGGAGTTCTGGCGCTATGACCCGCGCGTCGGCTACCGTCATACCTTCCGTAACACCATATTGTCTTGCGTTGTCCGTTACCGCAGTGATCAGCATGCGTCCGTGATCCGGCTCGGCGAAGACATACGCCTTCCCTTTCAGACCAGGCTGACGTATCGCCTTCCAGTCTGTCAGCAAATGCCGGAACCATATAGATGCAAAGCGCTTAGGCATAACGTCGGGCCGGTTCGATTATCCGCGGTGCAATGACCGTTTTAAAATTCTGTTTTTTCCATTCTATGGTCCAGTTTCCCGGCCTGCCGTTCCTTACTTTCAGCAAATGAACATCCCAGCGGGGATGGCCTACGCCTGGCATACCCGCCCTTAACTGGCTGCGCACCGGGCGTACCTGCCAGCGGGTCACACAGGCAGTCGTATTGATCTTTCTGACATCTTTCCGTAATACAAAACCGGTAACGTGGCTTTTTTCAACAGCCAGCTGTAAACGCTGAGATTCGGTAAAACTGAGATCTTTTGTTTCGCAGATGACAGCGGCTACACCTTCACACTTCAGCGCTTCTTCGGTTACCCAAAGCACGTCTTTCTGTGCCGGTACGTCCAGGAAAATGACCCGGTCGGGATCCAAACCGAATAGTTTCAGCGCAGGTGGATAGATGCGTCGTGTATAGCTGATCCAAAGGCATGCGCCGCCACCGGCGAGCAGCCGCTGTACCAGGCCTGCGATAAAACCGCCGCTCGCGGCAGTATCCTCGGGACTGCTGCTGATGAACTCGTGAATAGCGCCGGTCGGAAACACACCGTCGGCAAAAGCGTCAGCGACCACACCAAGTCCGAGGTCGTTGCCGGTTCCCGGCTGCGGGGGGCGGAAACCCTCCCAGCAGATCATATCCTGCCGCAGCTTACTGATAATCTCTTCTTTTGTCGCATTCATAATCGTCGTCTAAAAATCAAAGTGCATCTGGTCGAAATTCAATTTGCGGGTGCTGTTGTATTCCCGGATCGCAACAGCAATGACTTTTACTTCATCCGCTGAAAAAACCTCTTCTTCACTAAAACCTATGATCTCTTCTGGTTCAAGCGGCTCCTCCCCGACGTTTACATAAATTACTGAGCGATGATTGAATGACCTGACCTGATAGCGCATAAACCCTATGGTATCAGTAAGTTGATCCAGCTGTTCGATCATCAGCGTTGTCTGCTTACCCTGCAGTTCGATTAGTAAATGAAATGGTACCATGTTTGCCAATTTTGAGGACTATAAAGTTATGCTAATATTTTTAGCATTTTCTCTATCTTTTTTACATTTTTTTCCTCACATTTGTTTTCATGAGGAGTAAGTTGTTCACGGAGAAGCCGAAAACTGCTAAGATCAGCACGGAAAAATGGGTTCGAATTTTGCCCGATCAGGGTGAAGGATATCGCCTGTATGATGCCCTGGGAGATTCGTTTATGGGCAGGATCTTATTTGACCGGGACGATAATTGGATCTATGACGGATCTTTTTTAAGCGTTAACGAGCAGGAAGAAATAGCGGGTTTGCTTACCGGCTATCAAAAAGAAATGGATCAACTAGTAAAAGACTTATGAAAAAGAAAATCGATTACGATCTGAGCGCAGACGAAAAGGAGATCTTAAAACAGCAGAAAGTTACGCAGAAGATGCTGCAGGACTTTGCCCCCGATGAGATCGCAGCCACGTTGCGCGCTTCAGCGGGTCGCGCCAGGGAACTGGCTGCGCTGGCCGAGTTTCAAAGCATCCCGTCTTTGGGTATCGGTTTTGCTAAAGAGCTGATCGCGCAGGGCTATTATTCGCTTAACGAGTTGAAAGGAAAGCCCGCGGTGGAACTCTTCGACGAATTTGAAAAGCACTGCGGCTGCTGGGCGGACCCTTGCGTCGAAGATTCTTATCGCCTTTTGGTGCACTACATCGCGCATAAGGATGATAACAAACGCTGGTGGAACTTCACAGCTGAGCGAAAAGCTTACCGCGCGGAACACGGCTTCCCCCCCGACCGTCCGAAGACCCCCTGGTATGAATCAGGTGCTTTCCCGAAAATGCAGGCCTATAAAACAGAATAAGACATGGAACAGCTGGCATTATTCACACCATCCGGTCAAAGCAAAGGCCTGCCAAAACATCTATTAGAGTATAGATCTTCTATTATCAGTCAGGTGGAAAGCGATGGTTTACTCTCGCATTTCATCAGACATACGCCGTGGAAACAGACTACGCAAAAATTGTGGGACAAAGAATATTTAACCCCACGCCTTACCTGCTGGTATGGTGAAACGGATAAGATCGCCGGCACGCTGCCCTGGACCGATGAGCTACAGGCCATCCGGCAGCTGGTAGAACCGTTAGCGGGTATTCAATTCAATAGCGTGCTGCTAAACTATTATCGCGACGGGAACGATTCAGTTGCCTGGCATTCTGACAAAGAAAGCATTATGGGCAGCCAGCCCGTCATCGCTTCGGTCAGCTTAGGACAGGTCCGCAGCTTCGACATTCGCAGGAAAAACGACCATCAGGAGAAATATTCGGTAAGGCTGGAGCATGGTTCCTTTCTGCTGATGAAAGCCGGCCTGCAGGAACATTGGGAACACCGCATAGCCAAATCTACTAAGCCCATGAAAGCAAGGGTTAATCTGACGTTCAGGCTCGTGATCTAAAAACAGGTTAACGATCCTATTGCAGCAGGCCTTTAAATCGCTTGATCAAAACAGGAAATATCCAAGATTGTTATTCCAGCATGGCAAGAATATTTATAACCGGCTCGGCTGATGGTTTAGGACAACTGGCGGCAAAGGAATTGGTGGAGCAAGGCCACAAGGTCGTGCTTCATGCGCGTAATACGCATCGCGCTAAGGAGGCACTGAATAACGTGCCGGGAGCAGAAACCGCATTAGCCGCTGATCTGTCTGTTATCGCAGAAGTCAAAAAGCTCGCTGGGGAAGTTAATGCACTAGGAAGCTTTGATGCGATCATTCATAATGCCGGTGTATACCAGGTGCCAGCTACCGACATACTTGCAGTCAACACACTTGCCCCATATATCCTGACCTGCCTGATCGATCCGCCAAAACGTTTGATCTATATGAGTTCCGGCATGCACCTCGGTGGAGACAGCGGTCTGAAAGGCCTGACTGCTGATCCGCCGCAGGCAAGCTATTCAGATTCCAAGCTTCACGATCTTATCCTGGCAAAGGCGGTCGCCAGAAAGTGGCCCTATGTTTCCGCCAATGCGGTTGACCCGGGATGGGTAGCGACGAAAATGGGTGGTAAAGGTGCTCCTGATGACCTGCAGAAGGGTTTTGAGACGCAGGTTTGGCTGGCAGTCGGCAATGATGCAGGATCTTCCGTTAGCGGTCGGTACTTTCATCACAGGAACGAGGCTAAATACCAGCTTAGTTCCGACCAGGACGATGTACAGAACCGTTTCCTTGAGTTGTGTGCAAAGATCACCGGTATCAGTTTCCCTGAAAGCCGGGCATAGCTTCATACGCGCCTTAATCTTTCCGCCGGCCTTGGGTCGTCTTCCGTGATCAGCATTTCCGGGTAGTCCAGGTAACGAGCGTACCAAAGTACCGCACCCGAAATAATTTGGAGTTCCTCCAAGGTCCATCCGTCCGTTTCAAAGGCAAGCCATTCTCCATGAGCGTCACCGAAGATATGAATTTCGCCAGCAGAAGGCCGGTACCGGTCCGTTTCCAGACTGAAAACATTGATACGGAGCCCGCTTTCGCCATGTATAATGACATCATGTTCCTGGTCGTCCAGTAAAAAGTAGGTCGTAGTCTGCATTGGCTGGACAGCTATAACAATTGAAGTGTCGACCTGTCGGTTTCACCATTGAAAAACTTCCTGATCACCGCTTCGAATACCGGATCTGCGCCGGGCACGAGCGAGAACAGCGTCATCGATGAACGCAGTTTGATATCGTCAGGACTGCCCATGACCGCGGTCGCATTGCTACCGGGAAGTTCCAGCAAGGCCCGACTGATCTCGACTATACGTGCTCCCAGAACAGGATGGGCCAGGTACTCTGCAGCTTCGGGAAGGTCTTTGATCGCATATTTTCTGGCCATATCGCTGTAACCCAACCCCCCGATCTGTGGAAAAATATACCACATCCAGTGACTGCGTTTACGTCCGCTGCTGACCTCTGCTAATGCAACAGCATAGTTGCCTGCCTGCGCATCCAGGAAGCGCTTCAAATTACTCATTCCCTTCTTTCTTCTTTGTGAGGTTCGCAAAATGCTCGCGCGCCTGTTTCAGCCCGGTAGCGATAGCTTCGCCTTCATTGCCCGTCGTCTTCAATACTTCATTGGCGATCTCGGTCGCTTTATCCCTGATCTTTTTGGGTTGGTTCTTATAGGATGGCGGATAATCGCCGTTATACCATGGCATTCTTTATTCTCCTTTATAACGCTTAACAAACCTTATTTAATTTTGATTGCCGGCAGGTAAATGCCCCAGACCATGTTTGAGAATTCGCCTGCGGCAAACCTGACCGTGGTGTTTTTGACTGAGATCTCATAAATATTCATGGTATGATCTTCGTCATAAATGGGGTCCTTTACGTTAACATGCAGATGTATATCTATCCAGTCATGATCCCAGATGTTCAAACCGTCCAGTTCCAGCCTGTCACCGTCAACTACTGAGCTGTGAAATTCCCATTCTTCAGATTTTTCGATTGCACTCATCAGCTTCTCAAAGGTTAATCGAATTTCGCTTCGATGGCTTGCCTGATCGATACGAACACGTCTTCGTCCAGCGGCTCGCCGCTGATTTGTTTCCAATCTTCATTATGCCGCAGTTCGGCGACGATATCTCCGTCATAAGCAATTTGGTAACGATCATCCTGCGGGGTGATTTCAAAGCTGTTCATGCCTCCATGGTAATAGGCCTGTACATAGAAATTATCACGCCTCCCATCTTCATCGTCCTCTATCCCCTGTATGTGTGCTGCTACCTGCGCCTGCTCATTTTCATCTAAAAATTCACCCAGGTATTCCCATTCATATTTATCATCTTCTTTATGGGCGAAAGAGCCAATTTCCGTTGTGTCTCCCGGATTGTCCTCCGTATATTCCCCAGCGGGATCATCCTGACGGGTGGCCTGCAACTGGTAGACAGCAGCATGTTTTTGCCGACCGTTTTCTTCGTAATAGACCGGCTCTAATTCGATATAAAGTTTTGTTCCGTCAGTGCGGTTGAGTTCAAATGAGGATGTGCTGATGATCATCTTTTTATCTGATTAACTACTTATAAGACAACCCGAAGAACACCTTTGTTTTAATGAGAGGCCCTTATAAACAATACGCGAACCGGCGGGTTGTATAATCATGGAAAATTACCCGATCACGATCAGCGTAGACAAATCGGTGCATCACTTTGAAGTGGGCGAGTATCCGCACCATGATGAAGAACGGTGCAAATACAAAGTATTTGAAAACGGCGTTTACGTCGCGAGTTTTGAGCCGGACAGCCATGACTTCCTGCATATCTGCCAGAATCCGGGACAAGTCGATGAAGATATCCTCCACCTGTTAGCTGACAAGATAGAGGCCCATCATCCGCAAGGCCTAAATGATAACATTAAAAAATTGAAGCTATGAGAAGTATCTGGACAAGTTCGATAGGCTTTGGCCTGGTAAGCATACCGATCAAACTGTTCTCGGCGGTGCAGGAAACGAGGCTAGACCTCGATATGCTGGACAGCCGCGATCATGCGCACATTAAGTTCCAGCGCGTCAATGAAAACACTAAGAAGGAAGTGCCGTACGATAAGATCGTTAAAGGTTATAAATACGACGATGACTATGTTATCATTGAAGATGCCGATTTTGAAGCGGCAGCTCCGGAAAAAAGTAAGGTGATCGAGATCGAAAACTTTGTGGACATCGCGTCCGTCAGCCCGATGTATTATGAAACCTCCTACTATACCGCGCCGGCGACAAAGAAAAATAAGGCATACGCATTATTACTTACCGCACTGAAAAAATCAGGCAAGGCCGGCCTGGCCCGGTTTGTTTTACGCAGCACGGAAAGTCTATGCGTGGTGCACCCGGTTGACCAGGCGCTTGTGGTGACGAGGATCCGTTTCGCCCAGCAAATCCGCGACCAGGAAGAACTTGGGCTTGATGAAAAGATCGAAGTCAGTAAGAAAGAACTCGACATGGGGCTTGCGCTGATCAACCAGTACGCCGAGCCGCTTGACCTTTCCAAATATAAAGACGAGTACCACAACGAACTGCTGAAGATCATTGAACAAAAAGCAAAAGGAAAACGTCCGACCATCAAAAAGCTCAAGCCGAAGAAAGAGAAGGGCGACGATCTTTATGCGCAGTTGATGAATAGCTTAAGCGTCAAAAAAGGTGCATAAAGAATGGCTGAACTACCTGACCTGACCGTATTCGCCCGGATCCTGACACGGAGATTCGCCGGCAAAAAGTTAATTAAGCTGGAAATCACAGAATCCAGAAAATTGAACGTTCCCGCAGAGACGCTGCGGAAAGCGCTGCAGGGCAGCGATCTTATAAAAGTCGAACGCGAAGGAAAGACGCTGCACTTCTGCTTTTCCGACGGTCAGATCCTGGGATTTCATTTAATGCTCCGGGGTGAATTGATTGATCTTGAAAAAGGAGTTATCCCGAGGTTTCAAATTATTGGGTTTCACTTCGAAAGCGGTGAGGGTTTTGCGGTCATCGACATGCAAAAGCAGGCTACCCCTACCCTTCAGCCACCTTCGGTAAAAGTGCCCGATGCACTAAGCCTGGAAGGCAGTTACTTTAAAGCATTATTGGCAAAAAAGAAAACGCTTATCAAGACGTTGCTGATGGATCAAAAAGCGATGCGCGGTATCGGAAATTCATATGCTGATGAGATTCTGTACCATGCCGGAATTTCGCCATTTTCGACCGCCAGCCTCATACCTGAAAAAAAGGTAAATCAGCTTTATGAAAGCATTCGCGTCGTGTTGACAAAAGCAATTGATGATATCGAAGAGGCCAACGGTGACGAACTTAAAGGCGAGCTGCGCGATTTCATGACGGTCCATTCCCCCGACCTGAAGAAAACGGCAAAAGGTGAAGAAATTAAAACGGAAAAAATGGGAGGCCGGACATCTTATTACACGGAATCCCAGGAGCTTTACAACTGAGGGGCATAACTGTGAACCAGGTTTGATCTTTTCTTTAATGCCCTTTTAACAGGTATCCCAAGATCAGGCCAGCGATAATAGCGATAACGACCACCGTCCAATTGACGGTTGTCTTTCCTTTCAGGTCAGTTAGCTGACCTTTGTAGTTGTCGATCTGATCATTCAAAATACTTATTCGTTCGGCTTGCAACTTCTGCTCGCCGGCCAGCTGACCATTCAGCAATCCTATTTTTTCTTTGTAGACCTGTTCCAGATCCTTAGCTGTCCGCAAGCGAAGTTCTTCATTGGCCTTTAGCTTTTCATTTAGGTTATCGATTTCCTTCTGGTAGTTTGCAGTTAACTGTGACTTGACAGATTCGATCAGTTTCGCTTTCGAATTCTCCAGTTCTTCGACCGTATGATTAAACGTGTCGTTAAGAAACTGGCCAAGTTCAGATGGTGTGATAAATGACTTATCTGCCACTTTTTGAAGCAGCGTGATATCATCTTTATGGCCGATCGCAGTTATAAATAACGACCGAAGGCCGACCGCTTTTTCTGCAATTGTATACCGGTTAAAAATGTCCAGGTTATCGCCACCACCTCTTGAAACGGCTATCAGGCCGTAATTTTCGTTGTTAAGGCGATCAAGGGTAGTTACGATCTCTTCTTCGGAGCTTAGGTTGACCCGGTGAAAACTTATATCATAATAGCCGATCGATTCCCGCAGCTGATGCTTAATATCATTGTCAATGATGCCGGATTTACCTATGATAATTCCGATTTTAAAAGGCGTATCGCTGACGATCTGCTCCTTCAGCCAGCTATAGACGTCCCGGTAACCGGCAACAGCCTTTAGCTGCATCAGCTCGATCTTTTTAAGATCGTCGTCGTTGTACCTGTTCTGCGTTTGTTCAACCAGGTCTGTCACCGTAAGTTGGATCTGGATGCTGCCGGAGGTATTGATGACACGGCGAGTCACGAAACCATTTACAGTGACCGTTTTATTGGGCTGCAATTCATTGCGGATCAGTGGCGGAACCAGGATCGTAATAGCAGCATCTGAAGCCTCGTCACGGAAGGTGTCATAAAAATACCCGCTGTACTGGTTACCTTTTCCCTGCACATAAATTCCTTTTAGCTGTACGATCCGCTTGGTTTGATTAATGGAAATCGAATTATTGAAGAGGTTGAGAACCGCCGCCGGTGAATAAGTTATGATTGCTGAATTTTCCTTTTCCATCCGCGATAAAATTAGGAATTTATGGTATGATCCATGCTATATCAGATTATGCTGCATGAAAAAACAATAGATCATCTGTTAACCATCCATGAAATTTATCATGAGCCCGGTGTAAGGGATTATAAACGCGGGCAGGAAATACTCGCAAAATATCCTGAAGCAAAATTAATAGAAGTTCCTTCCCATAACCAGATCCCCGAATTATTCGGGTTTGAAGGATCAGTTGACGATTGGCTTTGGAACAAAAAGAATGTGCTTATTCTCGGAACAAAAAAGGCATTAAGCGCCAGGCCGAATACCCGCAGTTCTCACTGGGTAGCACCCTCACAAAGTAATGGCTGCACCATGTCATGCTCTTATTGTTACGTCCCGCGCAGAAAGGGTTACGCCAACCCGATCACTACGTTCGTCAATATCGAGCAGATCATGGGTTATCTTTCACGCCATGCAGGAAGGCAGGGTAAAAAATTAATTCCGGACGCTATTGATCCGGAATACTGGGTCTATGAAATCGGCGAAAACGGCGACTGCTCCGCCGACGCAGCTATCTGCGATAATGTCAAAGACCTGATCGGTCTTTATGCTACCTTGCCGAATGCTAAACTAACTTTCGCGACTAAATTTGTTAACCGGGAGATGCTGACTTATGATCCGCAGCGGAAAACGCGCATACGTTTCAGCCTCATGCCTCATCAGATGTCTAAGCTTGTTGATGTACGTACTACACCTATCAGCGACCGTATAGCCGTAATGAATGAGTTTTACGAAGCAGGCTACGAAGTCAACGTCAGTTTTGCACCGGTTATTTACTACGATGGCTGGTTAGAGGATTGGCGTAAATTTTTTACAGAAATGAATGATGTATTAAGCGACCCAGTTAAACAGCAGCTCGCAACTGAGATCATATTCCTGACACACAACGAGCCTTTGCACAACGTAAATTTATTATGGCACCCCAAAGCGGAAGAAGTGCTGTGGAGACCGGATATACAACAGGTCAAGTATAGTCAGACCGGACAGCGCAACGTCCGCTATAAAAACAATCTGAAGCGTGAACTGGTAGACGAACTGGTAGATCTCTGTACCGAAGTCATCCCTTACTGCACAATCCGTTATGCTTTCTGAGGAAACGAAACTTCCAGGCTGAAGTTAAAATCAATTGTCATTCTCCTTTTCAGCCCTCGTTGTCTACTTCGTTTTCCAAGTCTGATTCTTCCTGGCTTAAAGTTAGCCCTTTGTCAGAAACAAAATGAATCCTTAGTAAGCGTTGATAAACGCCCGAATAAGACGCGGACAAATGCGCTTAGTTATATTTTCAGAACGTCACGAGGCGGATATGCTTGGGTTGTTAAGGGCAATTGGTTGCCCGCTAAAAACATCTAATCGTATCTTTTGCCTGATTGCTTCAACATTGAAAATGACTATCTTTAGATAACCTTTACTAAACCTGAACGGCAATGAAAAGAATTACCAAACTCATTTTGAAAAATTTCAAGCGTTTTGAAAACTTTGAAGTTGAGTTCAAGCCCGATATTAATGTGCTGGTAGGCGATAATGAAACCGGCAAAAGTTCCATACTTGTGGCGATTGACTTAGTTTTAAGCGGAAGCCGTACTAAGTTAGACAACTATGGCTTACAAAATCTTCTTAACACTGATGTCGTTGGTACCTTTTTAAAGGGGCCTAAAACGCAGGACCTTCTACCAACAATGTTTATTGAGCTGTATCTATCCGAACAAAATGATTTTAATGTTAATGGGAAATGTAATTCGAAAAACATCAACTGTGACGGTTTGAGCATGATATGTGAACCGGATTTTACTTACAGTGATGAAATAGAAATTATATTAAAACAGAACAATGGCAATTTTCCATTCGAATTTTATCATGTAAAGTTTCAAACCTTCGCTGAAAAGGCCTACTCAAGCCATCGCAACTATTTTAATCACGTCCTGATCGACAATTCGCAAATAAATAACGAGTACGCGATGCGAGAGTATATCCGGTCGGTCTACAGGATCAATTCTACTAACCCTGAAAAGCATCAACATCAGAATGAATATCGTAAATACAAAAACACTTTTAAAGAAAATGTATTGGGTGCGCTAAACCAACGCTTGGACAGATTCCATTTTGCTGTAAAGAGCAGTAGTAAGGACAACTTAGAAAGCGACCTTACCCTTATGGAGGGCGATATTTCCATTGACAATAAAGGCAAAGGAAGGCAGTGTTTTATCAAAACACAGTTCGCGCTCGGTAAAGGTAGTGAAAAGATGGATGTGGTATTATTGGAAGAACCCGAAAATCATTTGAGTCACCATCACATGAAGCAACTCATCAGTAATATTGCGGATGCAAAGCAAGTGCAATTAATTGTCACAACACATAACACTATGATCAGTACCAGGCTGGATCTCAGGCAATCGGTGATAATTCATCACACTTCCAACAAACCACTCTTGTTAAAGGATTTGCCAAAGGGCACAGCGGAATTTTTTATCAAGGCCCCAGATAATAATGTGATCGAATACATATTATCTCGTAAGGTAATTTTAGTCGAGGGAAATGCCGAGTACATGTTGATGGAAGAATTTTATCGACAGGTTTCGGATAGCACCCTCGACCTAGACCGCATTCATGTAATATCCGTTGGCGGGATAAGTTTCAAGCGTTATTTAGATATTGCGAAAATACTCAAGGTTAAGACGGCGGTCATTAGGGACAATGACGGTGATCACCAACATCACTGTGTGGAAAATTATAGCGAATATGCAGACGAGCACATAAAAATCTTTTCTGAGCCTGATAACAGCAAAGAGACCTTCGAAGTACTTGTATACGAATCGAATAAAGCCATATGCGATAATATTTTCGGTTCAAAAAGAAAAAAACAAACTGTGTTGGATTATATGTTATGTCACAAATCAGAAGCTGCCTATGCTCTTGCTGATCAAAAACCAGGACAAATTGTAACACCAAATTATATCAAATCCGCTATTGAATGGATAAGAAATTGATACTTGCTGTAGCGGGGTCAGGAAAAACAACCTATCTGATAAATAGGCTCTCTACCGAACGTAGAGCACTTATTATCACCTACACTAGAACCAACCATTGCAATTTGCAAAACGCCATTTTCAAGAGGTTTGGTTCACATCCCAAAAACATCCATCTATTCACCTATTACACATTCATTTACTCATTTTGTTACAGACCTTTGCTTGCAAGGAAATTTGGTGCTAATGGCATGAACTGGCAACCTAATCCTCAACGGTTTGCAAAGGGTAATGATCGGTTTATTGATAAGCATGGCCGCCTTTACAGCAATCGCATTGCTGCATTTTTAGAAACGCAGCAAACGCTTACTGATATCAAGATAAGGGTCGAGAAGTATTTTGATGATTTGTATATAGACGAAGTGCAAGATTTTGCGGGACATGATTTTAATTTCCTCAAATGCCTTTCAGCTACATCTGTCAATTGCCTATTTGTCGGTGACTATTACCAGCACACATATGACACGAGCCGCGATGGTATTATTAATGGCAATTTACACGCCGATGAAACAACCTACATAGAGCAATTTAACCGGCTGAAACTTTCAATTGATAATGAAACTTTAAATAAAAGCTACCGCTGCAACCCGGAAATATGCGACTTCGTCACTAAGCGACTAGGCGTTGATATCGGATCACACCGGAACGGTGGAAGCAGTATTGTCGCAATCGACTCGCAGGCAGACGCTGATCCGATCATCGAAAATCAGGCAATTGTGAAATTATTTTATCAGGCACACTATAAATACAATTGTTTTGGAAAAAATTGGGGAGAATCTAAAGGCGAAGATTGTTATGACGACGTTTGCGTTGTCATGAATGAGAATACCTGGAAGTTATATTCAGCAGGCCGTCTTGGCAACCTGCCTCCTACGACGAAAAGTAAACTCTACGTAGCGATTACTAGAACTAAAGGAAATCTCTATCTTATGCCGGAAACTTTACTGAAAGGTGTAAAAAAAGAATCTATATAAGATATACTATGGCACTTCCCTATCCGTCCGAGTCGTTGCAGCCTGAAGGAACATTCGAAGCCGAATATGTTTCAGAACATTTGGTCTACGTTTATTTTACACCGCCAGTTGCGGCTTTACCGACATTTGACCAAGATCCCCAAAATTACAGGAAAAGAATTATTGAGATCGAGAAACTAAAAGAACAGATAACAATCATTCCTTTTCGCGTATGGACTGACCGCCCAATGTCTTTGCGTTATTTTAAATTGAAGAGAATAACTATAGATCTGCCCTGGCATATCGTTCGAAACCTTGAAGACGATCTGGACGTTGATTACATTCTTAATTCAGGCATTCCCGAGATATTTACTCAAGATATTAATTACGGTTTTGGTTTTAAAAAGCATTATGGTCAAATAGTGTCCTTACTGGAGAAAATTCATATTGAACAATTAATCGTGTCCGAAAAAGAGAAAACGATCATTGATACAACTAATCGCAAAGCGATTATCAATAAGCGTGACCTTGATCAGTTCAAGCGGACAGCCGATAATATCATCAGGCGTTCGCAAAAGCTCACTACGGAATTGAAACGAAATGCAATAAGCGAAGAATTTTTCAAAGCAATAGGTTCTTCATCAGCAGCCGAGACAAATAGCGGAAAACTTTCAAAAGAGGACTTTGTCAAGCTGATTGGCAGAACTAATCGGTTCGCTGAAGGCGGCGCTTCTGAAATAGAACAGAAAGACGCGCTCACTGTGATACGAAACAATGCTAAAAGAATGACAGAACAAAAGCCGCAGGAATTGATTAAACTAAAAAACGACCTGGAACTCGTAAACTTGGAGCAATTGATTGATAGATTTCAAAAGATGATGAAAAATAAGGTTAACGAAGCTCAATGGCAGCGCCTTTTTCAAGATAATCCATTCATCATTTCCATGGTCTTCGGTATCCCGGCCGTCAATGTTCAGGGGCAGGCTTCGGTAGGTGGTCGACGGTTATCCGGAGGTGGCGAAAAAATAGCTGACTTTCTGGTCAAGAATTCGCTGAGCAATAACACTGCGATAGTCGAGATCAAAACGCCTACAACAGAGCTTGTGTCGTTAAAAGCGTATCGAAGAAACGTTCATGGCCCCGCCCAAGAGTTAAGTGCTGCGGTCAGTCAGGTACTTGATCAGGTATATCAGCTCCAAAAGGATATTAACGGAATAAAAGCCAATTCGAGGTTGTATGATATTGAGTCCTATTTTGTACAGGGTATCCTTATTGCCGGTTTAACGCCGTTGCACGTTGATGAGCAAAAGTCGTTCGAATATTTCAGAGGAAATTCTAAAAATGTACAAATCCTGACCTTTGATGAACTGCTGGAGAAAATGCGGTCGTTATATCAGTTTCTTTTACCTGATAAACCGAAGGCAAACGAATCCGATGATTTTGAAAAAGATGATCTGCCTTTCTAACGAAAGAACCAAGCAGTAACTAATAGCTATTTACTATCAAACATGAATAATAAGGACCATCTAGCGGACTCGATTAGAAGCTGGTGGAAAGTAATGAGCAAATTTGATCAACTCGCCAGCGACGAAGCTAAAAGTTTATTGAACGTAAAATTGAGCAATTGGTATAGCCGCAGTTTTTAAATCAAACATATAAATAAGATATGATCCTGTTAACTTAAAGTAAAATGAAAATTACTGCCTTTTGAGGGATCAAAGGATGGTTCATAAACAATATAGCCAAAGGCAATTAATTCCTTTACACATTTATGGTAAGTTGATGTTGAATGAATATGAGCCAACCGCATTAAAACCCTTCTAGATGCCCTTATCGGTATTTGCCAACCACTTTCTTCCCAGCAATAGAATAATGCCAGGAAGAAACTCATATGGATCGGAGTGATCCTGACGTCTCCGTGTCCATGCTTGATTAAATCAGACAAACTGCCTACTTTGATCATCTTTTATCCCCGTCAAGCAATTTCCTAAGTTGATCAAGCCTGTAGAAGAAAATACTTCCGACCTTCGTAAAATTTAGCTTCCCGCTTACTCTTAGTGCCTGCAGTGTATTTGGTGAGATGTTCAGCATCTTCATCACCTGACTGCTGCGCAGCCATTCATGGTCCGGTTTTTCATTCTTTCCTATGATCTGTTTAATCTCTTGTAACAATTCTTCCTTAAAGGTTTGAAGATCTTCTTTCGTAATAATTTCAGTTGCCATTGTATTAGTTTTCGGCAAAACTGCTGATTAGCGCCTTCTATAATTGACAAGTATTTCGGTACTACCGAATTATAAAATTCCCGACCTGCCACATCATTTATGGACCGGTCGGGAAAATCTGCATTTTAATTCTTTATTTTATCAGCGCCAATGATCTGATCTTCAGATATGAATTTGTTTTTCTGCAGCCTCTTCTTAAGTTTAGCCATATCTTCATTGACTTTGATCCCTGTGACCTTGGCGTAATGCATTGTCTGACGCAAGCTTTTATGTCCCATCATTTCCTTAATCGACTCTAATGGAACGTTATTGGCCAAGGTTACCGTCGTTCCGAAAGTATGCCTTGCCATATGTGTCTTTAACTCTTTATTTATACCACACATATCCCCTATTTCTTTCAAGTAGGCATTGTACTTCTGATTGCTCAATACCGGCAATAGCTGGTCTTTAATGATGCATTGTTCGTCATTCTCATATTTGATTAAGATCCTTTTAGTGATCGGCAGCAGAGGTATGATTGATGGTGTGCCTGTTTTCTGTCTTCCCTTGTAAATCCTTAATTCACCGTCCACGCCTAAGTCGATTTCAGATTTCTTCAATTGCTTTACATCTGCAAAAGCAAGTCCGGTAAAACAGCAGAAAATAAATACATCTCTAACCTGGCATAGCCTGGTATTGCTGATAACCTTGTCGGCAATAGCCTGAATTTCTTCTTTGACCAGAAATACCGGTTGAACATCTTCCCTTGTTTCGTCAAATTTTGCAAAGGGATCGGATTTCAGCCATCCATTATCAATACAACCTATCACGATCTTCTTCATATTGGCGATATTCTTCAGAGCGCTGTTATGGCCAAGCTTTTTTATAACCCTAAACCAGTTGTAAAGCTTCTTGACGAACTCAAGGTCCAGTGATACTACATTGATCTCTTTCACATGGTATTGGGTATACAGGAATACGGACAAGTGGCGGTAACTTGTGTTGAAATTTGTCCAGGTGCCTTTGGCAACACCTTTTCCAATCATAGCTTTCATATCATCATTATGACTTTTGAACAGGGCCATTAAATCCCTTTTCCTCTGTTCAGCTCCGCTCATAATATCCATGATCGAAAGAGCCGTCACTACCCTGCCTGATTCGATCAGTTGTTTCCTGGCCTCATAAGCTTTGCTCTGAAGGATATCGAGGTAATAATTTAATTCTTTTGCGTCCTCTTTGGTCCCCGATGCCCGGTTCGCCTTGGCGCTCCATTTAGCAGGGAGCCGGGACCTCTTTACAGATAGTTCTTTGGAAACACCATCGACCGTAATTCTCAGGTAGATGTACATAGGACCTTGTTCATAATTTCTTGGCTGCTTTAAAAAAAACAGTAAACCAAAACTTTTCTCTAACATAACGAAGCATTTAAAAGTTAATAAATATCGAAATGCAGCGTATAAAAATCAAGATGTTTAGTAGCCGAACATGTTGTAATACAAATGATTACAATGTTTTCAGTGCGTCTTTTTGCGTAAAAAAAAGACGCACTGAATGTCGCACTAAAACCATGCGAAATGAGACATATTATGAGTAACCCCGCAAATGAAAAAAGCCCGTAATTCAGTGAATTACAGGCTTTTGATGTGTTTTGACGCTCAGGCTGGCGGTGAGGGAGGGATTCGAACCCTCGGTGCTACGCGATATTGCTAAAAGGTAATCATCAAAGCCCCATTTTGCTGTCATTCCGTATTAATGATAATAGCAATGCTAATGTTGATAATTCCTTTCACAATAGGTTACAGGATATCCAAACTCACCTTTGCTGCTATTCGAATAATAATTAGTTTCTAAGTTCGGAAACTTCTTGCGTACAAAGGTTTTTGATATTAAAGAGAATATTTACCAAAGCAATTATAAAGACGCGATTTTCTTCAAATCCTCTAAGAAAGAGTTCGAAAATTGTGTACTAAGGGTCACCACACTAATAAAAAACCGCCTCTACGATACCATAGAGGCGGTTTTTGTGTTTCACAGAAGTGTTTTTTTTACCGAAATACTGCCATTTTTAAAGAACTGTTTCACATAAAATAATAATCGCTTTTGAATAATACAGGGAACCCACTCAGAACATAATACAAGTTTGAGTGGGTTCATTTATTTGCGTGAAGATTCTGATGAACCTGAGCACCACATTCCGGATCAACCATAAAGAACTGAGCGCGAGGCGTAAAAGCAAAAATATGAGTAAATAAGCAAGCTAATGCCTCCAATATCCACCAAACACCTTTTTTAACTTTGTTCGATCTGTTTTAAGCTATCCATTTTTTTGTAGGCCAAAAACCCTTTGATATCTTCAAAGTGCTCGCGTACCCGCTTATTACCAAACTCAAATACTTTTTTTACCAACCCGTCTAAGAAATCCCGATCGTGAGATACCAGGATCAGCGTGCCATCAAAATCTTTAAGCGCATCTTTAATAATGTCTTTGGTCTTCATGTCCAAATGGTTGGTGGGCTCATCCAGTATCAACAAATTCACGGGCTCTAACAGTAACTTGATCATGGCCAAACGGGTTTTCTCTCCTCCGGAAAGAACCTTGACTTTTTTGGTGGTGTCATCACCGCTGAACATAAACGCGCCCAACAGATCCTTGATCTTTAACGTGCTATCGCTTAACGGAATCTGGTCAATTGTTTCAAATACGGTGAAGTTCCCATCCAATAATGCGGCCTGGTTCTGGGCAAAGTACCCGATCTTGGAATTGTGACCAACTTTTAAGCTTCCTTCAAAATCGATCTCGTTCATGATGGCTTTGATCATGGTCGATTTACCTTCACCATTTTTACCTACAAAAGCTACCTTTTCTCCCCGCTCAATTACCATCGATGCGTTTTTGAATACAACGTGATCGCCGTAGGTTTTGGTCAGGTCTTCTACCATTACCGGATATTGACCGGAACGTGGTGAAGGTGGGAATTTCAATCGTAATGCCGACGTGTCTACTTCATCTATCTCAATTACTTCAAGCTTTTCGAGCATTTTTACGCGCGATTGCACCTGCAGGGTTTTGGAATAGGTACCTCTAAAGCGGTCTATAAATTCCTGGTTATCTGCAATAAAACGCTGTTGCTCCTCGTAAGCTTTCAATTGATGCACACGGCGGTCGGCACGCAACTGCAAATAATGACTGTATTTAGCTTTGTAATCGTATATCCTGCCCATAGTCACCTCGATGGTGCGATTGGTGATGTTATCTACAAAGGCCCGGTCGTGCGAGATTACCATTACCGCCTTTGCCGAATTGATGAGGAAGTCTTCCAGCCACTGTATACTCTCGATATCCATATGATTGGTAGGCTCATCCAATAAAATGAGATCGGGCTTTTTTAATAAAATTTTGGCCAGCTCGATACGCATACGCCATCCGCCCGAAAACTCGGAAGTTTGCCGACCAAAGTCCTTGCGCTCAAATCCCAGGCCTTTGAGTACTTTCTCTACCTCAGCATCGTAATTGGTTCCCTCTATCGTATAAACTTTTTCGCTCAGTTCTGATACGCGCTCAATCAGCTTCATGTAGTCATCGCTTTCGTAATCAGTACGAATGTTAAGCTGCTCATTAGCCTCATCAAGCTCCTTTTGCATTTGGTTCGCCTCTTCAAATGCTTTCATGGTTTCTTCAAAAACGGTAACCTTATCCTGGGTAAGTAAATGCTGCGGCAGATAGGCTATTACCGCGTCTTTAGGACCAGTTACGCTACCGGTAGTAGGTTTAGCTACATCAGCAATAATTTTGAGGATGGTGGATTTTCCTGCACCATTTTTACCCATAAGGGCTATCTTGTCATTCTCATTTATCGAGAAGGTAACATCACTAAACAAGGTGGTTCCGCCAAATGAAACGGAAATATTATTTACATTAATCACAGTATGGGAGTATTGAATTATATGCAAAGATAAACGAAAGGCCCATTATTTTAGTAATTGAAATAATGAGATAGAGGACCAGGCGTTTCTTTTTCAATTTTCATAACTACTGGCCATACTTTGCGTTAGCAAACAGAACCAACTGATTTTCACCGCATACCTTAAACGATGTATTAAAACTTCCTTTTTCTTTATTATAGTCTTCCCGGAGCATCCCACTTTTCGATACTAAAAGGATCCAATTTTTAATATCATTAATCACTCGCTCCAAACCAATACCCCTGCGGGTTTCAATGTCTTCTCTCCAATTAAAACTTTTGCAATACCCGGCAGGTTGACGGTGTAATTTTCAGATGAATAATTTAATGCCGTATAAAAACCATCGCGCCAATAAACAAATACACCGGGAGGATATTCCTCCGTTGTAGCGCCTGCGTCTTTATAAATCTGCCTCAACAAATCCTTTTCTAATTTAGAATCATCGGTATCTACGCCAATATAGGTTACGCAGCCTTTGCCTATCCGGTGCTTTACAACAGCCGCTTTACCTTTATAAAACTGATTATCATAAGTAGCGAATACCTCAGTGCTTTGATCGGGTGTCAGCAAATCTGCCCAACTATGCCATGAATAATGATCCGAATTCATCAGTATATCGCCTTTACCATATGATGAAAGCATATCGGTCTGGCTTATATGGGCACCAATCAGGTTTGAAATTGGCATGGCGGTCTCCCCTTCCCAAAAATGTCCCCTGCGATCTTTGGTAGCGGTACGGCATGTAATAACCAGGTTGCCTCCTTTTGCTACATAATTAGTCCATTTTTTCACCAATGCAGAATCAACCATTTCATAAGCAGGAACTATTACTACCTTATACTTCGACAAATCTGCCGTTTCCTGAATTACATCAACAGGGGCCCCCAATGCCTTTGCAGTTTTAAGAAATTTCAGGGGATAATCCCATGTATTCCATTGTCCTGTCTGTTTTTGCCTGTCAATGCTCCAGTAATTCTCCACATTCCACAAAAGCGCTGTTGACCGTGCGGCCAGCTTTGCGGGTATCTTCATGCCTGGCTTAAATTGCCTCCGCAGATCTGTTATTTCTTTTATAAACTGCATATAGTCTTTACCGCCCTGCGAAGGTGTTACTCCATCCGTTTGTATCACCCCGGCATGGTATTGTTCTGCACCATATAAGATCTGACGAAAGCGGTACGAACAGGCGACCTTTCCTCCAGCCGCGAAACTATGGTATAGCCATAACCGAACGGTACCCGGCAAAAGCAGGGGATTGTAGCTTCCCCAGTTAACAGGGCCGGGCTGAATCTCCAAAACCCCGGACACACCGCCTACGGATTTATAATATTCTGAAGCAAAAAGAACAACATCGCTGTTGCCTAAACGGAAGCCCGATTCACCAATGTTATCACTACCTCCATTTGGATATGCAGTGTATGCTGCAAAATCCAGTTTCCTGGTACGGTTAGGGTCTGAACCTGTACAAACAGCAGTATAGTTGGTGGTAACAAATTGCGTCTTTGAAATGTAACTGCGTAAAATGCCGGCCTGTAAATCAAGAAATTCGGCTTGGGCATCTGCGGAATATCTTTTAAAATCCAGCAAGGCATGGGGATTGTTACCCCACCAGCCTACCAGGTTGGTGTTCGGTATAATCACCTGGTCAAAATTATTAAACCACTGGCTCCAGAAGGCCGCCCCCCAGGCGGTATTTAACGCGTCAATGTTTTTATATTTATTTTTCAGCCAGGTTCGGAATGCCTCCTGCGATGATGGACTATAATCGGGAACAGCGCCCGGTTCATTATCAATTTGCCACCCCATCACATTGCTGTTCTGCCCGTATCGTTTTGCCATTTCCGTTACTATCCTTTGCACGTAGCCTCGATATTTCGGATTTACCATTGACTCTAATCCCCGTGTACCATTCTCTGCGCGGATATAATGGCAATCCATAACAAACGTTTCCGGGTAATTTAGCCGCATCCACGTTGGGGTAGTTGCGGTAGGCGTACATAGCAATACTTTAAGGTGATACTTTGTGCAAAGGCTCACCACCCTATCAAGCCAGGCAAAATCAAACCGGCCTTCCTCGGGTTCCATTTTAAACCAGGCAAATTCAGCCAGGTGTACAAACTCAAAACCCATCGCGGATATATTTTTTATATCCCTTTCCCACTGGGCTTCGTTCCAGTGTTCTGGGTAATAATAGATCCCCGTAGTTACCAAGTCCTTTTCAGGAAAAAAACGATTGACCTCCTGCGATTTTACATTCAATACCCAAATAAGTATTGTTAATATGGTTAGTAGTATAGTTTTTTTCACCTTATCAATAGTTTTTTTGTATTTCAAATTGTTTTTAAAAAGCACTTAAAAGTTTATAAGCATCATATAACATATAACCTAAAGCATCAATATCTAAGTGTTTTGATGTCTGAAGTTGCTTCAGGCAGGTACGGGGAAGTAACCGTAAATTTAATATCACCTGCGCTATGAGTGCTTCTGATAACAACCATCGCCCGTCCGTGCCAGGCTTTACGTGAGTTGCCTACATATTGATCATAGTCTTTAATATCGGCATTATCTATTCCGGCAATTATACCCGGCCCATCAATTTTAAAATGCAAGCGATTTGCCGCGTTCGGTTGAATTGTTCCGTCGTTATCAGTTATCTCAATCGTTATATATGATAAGTCCTGCCCATTGGCCAATATTTCTTTACGATCGGCAGTTAGTTTAATCTTTGCAGCATTCCCCGAAGTTTGCAAAACTGATGATTCTGTTTCCTTATCATTTTCAACACCAACTGCTTTGAGAAGCCCGGGCGTATAGGGCACTAAAAAAGTAGCTTTATACTCCTGCTCTTCGGTTGTAGGCTTTTCACCGATAAGCTTATTGTTAAGGTAAAGCCTAACCTTTGAATATTTTGAATATACTTCTACCTCAATATTCTTCCCTTCATAGCCAGGCCATGTCCAGCTTTCCCAGGTTGGCCACACAGACCACCTTGTTTCTTTAATCTCCAAGGGCTCCGGGTTGGGTTCACGAACAGCCATGTATAGCTTCTCCTTGTTATTATACAATAGGCTTCGGTAATGTGATATAGGTTTTCTCCATCCTATCAAATCTATATCTCCGCAATAAGCGCCATGCCAGGGAAAAAAATCGTTTTCCCAATTCTCTCCGGGAACATCGCCTGAATAATAAGAACGGCCTATTCCAGACTCGCCCAGATAATCAATCGCAGACCATACAAAATCACCTATAACATAACTGTTGTTTTGCACCAGCTTCCAATTGACAAAGGCATCCCGCGGATATGATTCTGTTTGAACAATAATGCGGGAAGGGATTCTCTTATGATCAGCCGGGGCACTATTTAGTTGATAATTATAACCACCAACATCATGAGCTGCCATAAGGGGATCAAAAGATTCCCATTCATTGCCCCAGGTAACTATGGCCGAAGTAACAGGCCTGGTTGTATCTATATTTTTGACAGCGCCAGCCAGCATTTTAGCAGTTTTTACTGCTTCCGGTGTTTTTCTCTCGGATACTTCATTACCAATACTCCACATAAAAATTGACGGGTGGTTCCTGTCACGCAGCACCATAGTTTCCAAATCACGTTTCCACCATTGGTCAAAATATATAGAATAATCGTATTTGTTTTTTCCTCCTCTCCAACAATCAAAAGCTTCATCAATAACCAACAATCCTAATCTATCACAAGCGTTTAAAAAAGCTTCGGAAGGGGGATTATGCGAAGTTCTTACTGCATTAAATCCGGCAGCTTTTAATTGCTCTACCTTACGTTCCTCGGCCCGGTCAAAAGCCGCGGCGCCCAGGCAACCATTGTCGTGATGAATACATCCACCGGATATTTTTACCGTTTTTCCGTTAAGCTGAAAACCTTTTTCGGCACTAAAGTTTAAGGAACGAATACCAAAACCGGTTTTAGTTTGGTCTATTATGGTATTATCTTTTAATACTTGAATCTGTGCCTGATATAAATTGGGAGTTTCCGGCGACCATAATAAAGGATTAGATACTTTTATAGTTTGTGTAATTTGCTCTTCATGATGAGGCAGCAGTTCTACATTTATGCTATTATTTCCTGCATTTTTAGAATTTACAGCGTATAGCCGGGTACTAAGGACAATACGCTGCAAAAAAGCAGTCTCGTTCTTTACCAAAGTCTTTACCTGAACAGATGCCTCTTTTGCAGATACGTTAGGCCTTGTAATAGCAATTCCCCAATCGGCTGTATGCACCGGATTGGAAACCATCATCCAAACATGGCGATAGATCCCGGAGCCAGTATACCACCTGCTGTTCATTTGTTGCGAATTGTCTACACGTACAGCTATCACATTTTGTTTGTTAAAATCCAAAAAAGGCGAAAGGTTATAGCTGAATGAAGAATAACCATATGGCCGAACGCCAAGCGATTTTCCATTAATGAAAACTTCGGAGTTCATATATACGCCTTCAAAATATACAGCAACGTTTTTACCTTTCCATTCACTGGGGGCTGTGAATGTTTTCCTGTACCAACCTATACCGGCAGGAAAGTAACCGCCTGCTCCTCCTGTTGGATTTTTAGGGTTTATTTTCCCTTCAATACTCCAATCATGCGGTAAATCAAGACTGCGCCAACCACTGTCGTTAAAATCAATTGATTTGGCTGATGCCTCATCGCCCTGATTAAATTTCCAGTTGTAATCAAATAATTGTTTTCGCCCAATATTACCTTGATCCTGAGCGAAACTTAAACTATTGCAGGCTAAAAGTAAGATGGTTATAACTATCGCTTTCATAAAAGTGCTACTGTTTGAATTATAGTACAGGGCATTTAGTAGGGAAATCATCGCACTGTTACTTAACTGAAATTTTTACTTTTTGAGTAATGCTACGGGATGAATTACCTAACCGAAGGATGTATTCACCGGCTTCTGCATTCCATGCTTTTTTTGATTCGTCATAAAATGCCAAATCGGCAACTTTCACCTTCATTTCTACCGTTTTTGTTTCGCCGGGCTTCAAAAAGATTTTATTAAACCCTTTAAGCTCTTTTTCAGGACGCAATACAGAACAAACGGGATCGCTCACATATAACTGCACGACTTCGGCTCCGTAACGGCTACCTGTATTTCTGATAGTGAATTTTGCACGGATGGTTTCACTTTTTCCATAGCTTAATTTATCAGTCGAAATATTGCTGATGGAAAAATCAGTATATGAAAGCCCATAACCAAAGGGAAATTGAGGTTGAATTTTTTTGGTGTCGTACCAGCGGTATCCAACCAATATGCCTTCTTTATATTCGGCCGTATGGTCTTTACCCGGATAAGTATTTAAGTAGGCAGCGGGGGAGTCTTTTAACGACACAGGGAAAGTAAACGGCAATTTGCCCGAAGGGTTTATAACACCTTTTAATACATCGGCAAGTGCATTACCGGCTTCTGAACCGTTAAACCACGACCAAACAACGGTGTGGTTCGATTTTTTAATTTCATTAAGATCATATGGGGCGCCGGCCATAATTACAATAATGGTATTAGGGTTAACGACGCTAACCGCGTTAACCAATGCCTGCTCCCCAAAAGGCAGCGTCAGGTTTTTACGATCATGACCTTCACTTTCATATTCACGATTTGAACCAATACATAAAATAGCAACATCGCTGGCTTTTGCAAGTGCTACCGCCTCATCAATCAGGTTTTGGTCGGGTTGATCATAGCCACGATTTTGTTCATCGGTTTTACTTGCCAGGTAGTTCGCTCTGTATCCTTGGGCAAAATTGATACGTGTGGTTTTGCCAAACCTGGATTTTATACCATCTAATGCTGTAACCTCGTTCTTAGCCTTTACACCCGCACCATACCCTCCCAAAGCAAACGTACGCACGGCATTATCGCCTATAACAGCAATACTTTTAATGGAACCCGCTTTTAAAGGTAATAAATGGCTGTCATTTTTTAGCAACACGATGGATTCTGAGGCAATATCATACGCGGCTTTGGTATGAGCTGGTGTAGCAATAGATCCTTTAGGATGATTGACACTCAGGGAGGTATGGTACATCACCCACAAAACCCTGTACACTTTATCATCAATCGTTTTTACTGATACCTGGCCGGCCTTAACAGCATTAAGTAATGGTTGGGCAAAATACCATTTGTCATACGGCCCGCTTGATCCCATTTCAACATCAAGCCCGTTGTTGGCTGCCGCAATGGTATGATGAGTACCGGC
Source organism: Mucilaginibacter sp. P1_A3 (assembly GCF_056406855.1). Classification (NCBI taxonomy): domain Bacteria; kingdom Pseudomonadati; phylum Bacteroidota; class Sphingobacteriia; order Sphingobacteriales; family Sphingobacteriaceae; genus Mucilaginibacter; species Mucilaginibacter sp. P1_A3. The sequence goes on along the minus strand of NZ_JBFTZJ010000006.1, from coordinate 250,480 downwards.
CCAGTCTGACATGACCGCCCCTTTAAACCCCCATTCGTTTTTTAACACTTTATTCAATAAAAAATCATTTTCGAAACACCAATAACCATTCACCTTATTGTAGGCCGACATAATGGTGTAAGCATTCCCTTGCTGTATTGCGGCTTTAAATGCCGGGAAATAAATTTCGCGTAAAGTCCTTTCGTCAACTAATGTGTTTACACTATCACGGTCAAGTTCTTGATTGTTGGCAGCAAAATGTTTTATACACGCTGCTACGTGCTGACTTTGAATCCCTTTTACAGATTGAATAGCCAATTGACTGTTTAAATACGGATCTTCTGAATAATATTCATAGGTGCGACCGCAAAGCGGCATCCTGCAAATATTGAATGCGGGTGCAAGCATCACGTCTTTTTTTCGGGCATTCGCTTCTTCACCTATAACTACACCATATCTGTTTGCCATTAGGGGGTTCCAGGTGGCTGCTATTGCCGAACCGTTTGGTAAAAATGTAGCGGAATCCGTCGTCCAGTTAGCCGACGCCCAATCAAAACGCTTTATTTCTTCGCGTATGCCCAATGGGCCGTCGTCGCACGTTAACTCCGGGATGCCTAAACGGGCTACGCCTGCCGAAGAAAATAACGCGTTTCCGTGAAGCATTCCTATTTTTTCTTCCAGCGTCATTTTTTTAATGATGCTGTTGATCTTTGCTTTTAGTGCCGCCTCCCTTTTGTTTTGTGCCGAAACCCCACTAAATAGAAAAAGCATTATAACACAGGTAATTGTATATTTCATAAGTAACTTATTTTATTTTTCATTGTCGATTAAAATGTATTGATCAGAATATGCCGGTGAGCTGATGTTTATGCTATTTTTTGCTATTGCTGAAAATTGCTTTGCATATTCAATATCAGGAAGTCCTCCGTTTGATGGCTCTCCGGCTGCGCCGTCAGGCCAGTTACTATTGACGTACACCTTCCCTAAAAAATCTCCGTTGTCTGTTTCGCGGTAAACGTATAATAGTAGCGGCTTTCTGTAGCAAAGTTTTTTTGTAAAAAAATGCCGGGACCTCTCAGTAAAGCCCCGGACATCCACTTATAATCAACTAACACTCTCTTTTATTTAACTGATATCGCCAATAGTCATTTTAATTGTTGTGCGTCGCCTGTCGTACTTTCTAAAGGCCCGCTCCTCTTTTCAGCGAATCCAATGTACGCTGGTTTCCTATGGTGTTGGTTTGCCGGTTAAATACATCGCTTGCCCATAAAAATGGCAGCACTCCGTTTGCTTTGGCTTGCTGTGTTACATAACGATAGAAATGCATTTGGGAATTTACCGACAATAGCGAATCCGCCGAATACCCTTTTAATTTATCAGCATGATATTCCGTACCGTATTCGCCCATTATCACTGGCATCCCTTTATCTACAAAGTTTACTTTGGCAGTGTGAAATATAGAATCTACATAATGCTCTTCTGTCGAGGCCGAAGAGTTTCGGTCCAGGAACAGCGGATTTTTTGTATGAAGGCTGGTTCCCCAGAAAAACGATTCTTTTCCCCAGCTGGCGTCGGCAGATAATATGCAAAAATTTGACGGGGTATAATAATGAAACTCAAGTATCATTTTATTAGGCGTTGGGTCTACCGGTAATTGCACAGCTTTAAACACGTTACTCGCCTTCAAGTACTGGTTAGCCAAATCGATTGAAGTTGAAGGAGATTGAATAATTAAAGTACGATAGCTGTTTTTACCGCCGGTACTGCGCACCGCGTTAATAAACGTTTGATGATAACGCATTAACACATTAGATGTCGGTACATCTGTAGCATTAGGTTCATTGGCGCTGGCAAACATTAAATGTTCGTCAAAATCCCGCAACGTTGTGGCTATTTGCTCCCAATAAGCTTTTTGCTTAGCGTTAATAGTATCCTGTTTAGCACCAGTTGCTGTACAATCAAGCCAGCCACCGTCCCAGTGAATGTCAACCATCACATACACATTATCTTTAATGCAATATTGAACTACTTCTTTTACCCGGGCAAGCCACACAGGGTCAATTTTGGCCGTTTTTTTATCGATTATGTGCGACAAATCATACTGAATGGGTATCCGTACTGCATTCATACCAGATGATTTTACCAAATCAATCAGCTGCTGGCTAACTGCCGGGTTTCCCCATCCGGTTTCTCCACTCGGAACTTCCATCGTGTTAAAAATATTATATCCCATTTTAATATTTGCCGCCAGCTGTGTGGCAGTACTGCCCATGCCGGTTGCATCGGGGGCTTTGGGCGATATATTATATGATGGATAAATTTTGGCATTTTGCATTATGGAAATTCGCCTTCTTTGCCCATTAGTTGAGCTCAAATTTAAAAGTACGGAGCGGCTCATGCCCGATGAATTTGCTGCTGCTGTTAAATTAATGGCAACATCGCCGCTGTTACCCGATGTTTGATTTAAATGCAGCCATCCGATACCGGCAGTATCAACACTCCACGCGGCATTAGTAGTAAATTTTAAGGCCACGGTTCCACCAGCTTCCGGGATAGTATCTGTTAAATTTGAAAGCGTAAGCTGTGCAGGCCCGGTTCCCGATTTTTTACAAGAAACCACAACTAAAACTGCAAACAATATTCCCGCAATTTTATAGGCCCTCTTTATTCTTGTTATTTTCATATTTATTTTTTTATTGAAAATGTTATCTTTTAATTAAAGCTCCATAACAGTATGCCGCTATGAAGCTTTAACCTGTTTATTTAATTTTTACGACCCTAAAATTGTCAAAGGCTGCATAAAATCCTGTTGACGTGCCCGAACCGCTATAGTTATGGATATACAATGTGAAGCTGGTTTTTCCTTTCGGGCCCACCAATTTCATAAGGTCGGATACGGAATCTCCCATACCATCGCCAAGTGTAGCATCATTTGCGCGGAACGATGACAGCGGGATTGTTACAGTAATCCAGCCTTTTGTAGTGAACGATGTTCCGGTTTTTTGCCATGGTTCCCATCTGGCTATATAGCCGCCTATTCCGGTTACAAAATTAATTGTACCACCATTCCAGGCTTTAGGAACACTCACGTCAAATTTAAAAGCCCAATTACCTGGTGCATCGCCAAGGCTGGCTGTTGGTATCCACTGTTCATCATCAAACGGTATCTCATAAGTGGGCGGCCAGGAAGCCGATCCCTCCCCGGGTTTCAGAATATCTGTTTTTTTCGCAACATGTTGTGATTTATTTGTTGTGATCCCAGAAAAAGAAGCATCATATGACTCCCAATCGCCTTGAACGTAGGTACCGTTATACAGGTTTGACCCATTCCATGTAAAGCCAAAAGGGCCACTCCACTCCATATTAGCTATCAGACCGGTCGATCCATCGCGCACATTGTATACAGTAGTACCTGTGCCAAACTTTGTAGTAACAGATACCGGCCCGCTTTGCGATAGCGGAGGCGCAACAAAACCGATAGACTTTAAATCTTTTGACGTTGTAAAAGTGGTAATTGCAGTACCCGCAAAAGTTAGCGATTGAATATTCTTTAAATAGGTACCGTAAATATAAACCGAATCGCCTGGGTTGGCATTTTCGTAGGAAACCCCGGTAATGGTTGGTTTGGCATTTATTGTATCCCGAACGGTACCAGACTTGGTGGTGACTACTATTTGGCTGTTGGGTGTTGTTGCCGGCATGCGGAAACCCAGAGAGGTTCCATCAGCGCTTGAGTTAAATGATGGAATTTTGGTTCCCCCATATATAAACTGTTGAACTAACACTAAATTTGTACCATACAGATAAACCGAATCGCCCGGAGCGGCAAATACATTAGATATAGCCGAAAGAGTAGGCGCCGGCGGTCCTAATTTAAAAGAGAACGTTGTTGTGCCTGCCGTTGTAGCATACTTTACCGTATACAGTTTGGTAGTATCAATTGTTGAAAACTGTATGGCAGGTATTTGTACCACCGCACTGTTGGGAGCAAATAAAGCACTGTTAAAAGGAGCAGGAACACCGTCAAAATAAATTTGAGTTACATTTTGCAAATTCTGCCCGGTTATTACCACCCACTGGCCTTTTGCCACTGCGCTATGCAAAACCGTATCATTAGGCGAAGCTACATAACTCTTAATAGCCGCGATAACAGGAGGGGCACCTCCGCCGCCATCAGTATTCTTTTTACAAGCTGGTAATATGGCCACTATCATGAAGAAAAGCGGCAAAAAATACAAGCGTAGGTATGATTTCTTTTTCATAAAAATATATTTTGAATATTTCAATTAATAATATGGTACCGGTGGCTGTGTCAATTTAGGATCACTGGTCAACTCCGATGACGGAATTGGCAACGTAAATGAACTGATAGTTGCCGGAAGCGTAGATGGCAGCGCAGTGGTGTCCCTTTTTGCTGTTTTCGTTGCAGGGTCATAAGTAAACGAAATCCGGCCGTGAGTGGCATCCTGATCATTAAGAAACTTCACAGCATTAGCCGGATCATAATAAGAATACCTAACGAGGTCAATCCAATATTGTCCTTCAAAAGCAAGCTCAACCCTTCTTTCAGTACGCAGTGTAGCAGGGGTTATCACAGTCACAATATCCACGCCGGCCCTTGCCCGCACTTTATTAAAATAAGTTAAGGCATCACCATCGCTCGTGGTAGTATTATTGCCCAAAATAGCTTCGGCATATACCAAATACACATCGGCCAATCTAAGAATTGCATTGTGTTCGATGGATGACCATGTATCCATTGTTGGCGAATTGTTATCTTTTTCGTTGCCAATAATGTGTTTTTTCAGGCCCGTACCTGTCGCCTTATAACCACCGCCGGCAGCATTCAATTCGGGATAAAAATCTCCGTTGAGCATAATAGTGGCTTTGCGCCTTACCGTATCCTTAGCAGAATACATCCGGTATAAATCATATGTTGGTTGTAAGCCTTCCCACCCACCTTGTTGTTGAGGAAGGACAGCGGCCGTTGGCGAAAAATAAGTTTGCAGATTGTTGCCGTTTCCATAACCTACACCTGCGGCCCATTGAAGGGAAAATAATGATTCAACGTTATCGTTGTTTTGCGCCTTGAAAAGATCATAATAACTGGGAAGCAAATTTAACCCGCCATTTTTACACACATTGCCCGCATACTTTTTGGCACTGTCCAATAAAGCCTGGTCGCGGCTGCCACTTTTGCCTAAACCCGCCATCGTCAAATATACCTTGCCCAGCATTCCCTGCGCCGACCAGGTAGTTACCCGGCCTTTTTCATCTGTTTTGGGGAGGTATTGCGCTGCGTAAGTCAGGTCTTTAGCAGCGAATTTATAGACATCCGAAGCAATGTTGCGATTAAGCAGCGGATCTTTTATCAGTTTGCTGTTATCTTCAATAATTGGCACCGCACCCCAGTACACCGCCAAATGATAATAAGCTACTGCACGAATAAATTTTGCCTCACCTAAGGCGGCATTTCTGTCTGCCGCCGAAATGGACGGAGACGCCTGTTGCTGTATGGCATTGATAACGCTATTACATTGCGCTATAACATTGTACAACCCAACCCAACCAGTTGTCACGAGACCATTTTGCGCAGTAATAGTACGTGTAAAAAGCTGTACTATATCGCCGTTGTACTGAAAGCTGCCGGTGCCGCTCAATACGTCGCCAAGTGGTATCAAGGCGCCATTGCTCCATTGCCACCACAGCGAACCGCCGTAAAGGCTTGCCGTAGCCAGGCGTAAATCGGACGTGGTTTTGTAAAAATTATTAGAACTTATCTGCGAGTTGGACGGACGGTCCAAAAAGCTCTTTTTACATCCTGCCACTGCTGCCGCACATAGCAGGATGATGATAATTTTGTTAATTAATTTCATAAACATATATTTTTAATCGGTGATCGTTTTATTATTTCAAGGTTATGTTTGCACCAATAGTAAATACTCTTGGCTGCGGATAATAACCGCTGTCCCAACCTGCCTGAAGCGGGTCCCACGAACCAATTTCAGGATCCATGCCTTTATACTTTGTAATTATAAAGGCATTGGATACATTGGCATATATCCTAACAGAATGCACAGATATTTTTGATAAAAGACTTTCTGGCAACCGGTAACCTAAAGTGATATTTTTGCACCGCAGGAATGAGCCATCCTCGATAAACAAACTATTAGGACGGTTATTACCGTTGGTATTGTCATTTCTCACGCCTACAACGGTTGTATTCGGGTTGGTAACATATACATTGTTTACATCGGATGAAGAGCCGTTAGGATCTACGATAGCCAATTTTGCATAATTTAATACCGATGTAAAATAGGTAGTATGATTTTGCGGATCGGTTTGCGGTATAGCCATTTGATTGAACACTTTGTTGCCATAGCTACCACTGAAGAAAATATTCAGATCAAAATTTTTGTAGTTAAATGTATTATTGATACCATACTGGAATTTCGGGATCGGGGAGCCCAAAAAGGTTTGATCTTTTGAGTCGATAATACCGTCGCCATTCAAATCCTTGAACATACGGTCACCGTACCAAATACCTCCGCCCGATGGAGAAATCGGATAAGGGTTACCGCTTGGGTCAGCAGGCCGGGCATGATTTTGAAAATCTTTTGGACTTGCAAAAACCCCATCAAATACATAGCCATAAAATTCGCCAATGGGCTGGCCCACTGTCGTCTTTTCAATGATATCGTTAATTACATAAGATTTCTTGCTTAAGTTAGCGTCACTTCCCCCTGCACCTAAGTAGGTCACTTTATTGTTATTTCGCGATATGGTAAAAGCAGTTTTCCAACTGAAATTTTTAGAAATAATATTGGTAGAATTGATTTGGAAGTCAAACCCTTTATTGCTTAGCGAGCCTACATTGGCATAAGGCGCTTGCATGGATCCCGGCCCATAACCCGCAACAGTACCAGTGTATCCTGGAAGCGGCACCTGTAACAAAAGGCCGTGTGTTTCGCGGTCGTAAACGTCTAATGAAAAACCTAACCGCCCATTCCAAAATGATCCGTCAATCCCAGCACTGTAATAATCTGTTTTTTCCCACTTTACAGACGGATTTGCCAAATTGTTTTGAAACTGCGCTGTACCTGATAAGCCATTTGCCACCGATGTAAGTTGGGTTACAAAGGTATTGCCCGGTATCCCTTGATTGTTGGTAAGGCCATAACCGAGTCTCAACTTCAATTCATTTATACTTTTCACCTCTTTCAAAAATGCCTCGTTACTAATTTTCCAGGCAAATCCACCTGAATAGGTAGTAACCCAACGATTATTGGATGGAAAATTTGAAGAACCATCGTTCCGTACATTGCCGGTGAGCAGGTATTTATCATCCCATGAAAAATTGACACGGCCGAAATAAGATTCCTGCGCAGAGCCGCCAGTGGGGTTTGAATTTGAATTATCGCCGGAGTTTGTGGCAGTAATAGCATCCCCCGCATTAATGGCCTGCACATTGTTTGAAGGAAAATTCTTTCGCGCACCGCTAAGATTTTGAAAAGTGCTCTCCTGCGATTCATGCCCTGCTAAAGCATTAATATGAAATTTATTGAAATTATGGTTATAAGTTAAAAAATTGCGTATTACAATATAAAAATTTTGGCCGGCGGCAGAGGAACCGTAGTTAGGGCTGGGAGTGCCTTTACCAAAACTATAAGTTGGTGAAAACTTATCTTCCGTATTAAAATCGAAGTTACCAGATAATTCATTTCGCAGCGACAGATCTTTAGTAAATTGTACTTCGGCATACACATTGCCGAATATTTGATTCCTCCTCTTTAGGTCTTTGACAATTTGCGCCAATGCCACCGGGTTGGCAACAGGTTGTACCCAACCGTTGGGGTCGGTAACACCACCCCAGGAGCCGTCAGCGTTAGTTACCGGAACATCCGGGGTAAGGCTTAGCGCGGTGCTGATTACATTACTGGCGGTTGAATTTACATTTTCATTAATATGCGCCAATTGAAGGCTGGTTCCTATTTTTAGCCAATCAGTGGTTTTGTTATCTAAATTCAGCCTTAGGGAGTATCTTTTAAAATCAGATCCAAGGGCTATCCCTTCCTGGTCAAAATACGAGGTTGATAGTAAATATTGGGTTCTGGCATCCCCCCCGCTTACAGTAAGTGTGTGACTCATCTCCGGTGCCTTCCGGAATAATTCTTTTTGCCAGTCGGTACCGGGACCTAAATATTGAGGATTGGCAAATTCGGGCCTGGCATCAAAGCCCCAGGCAACGGCCCGGGCATTAATAAAAGTAGCAAGCTGTGGCAAATTTACTGTAGGGAGCCGCTTGGGTATTTCCTGGTAACCGGTATAGAAATCATAAGTTATCCGCGGTGGTCCGGATTTGCCCCTTTTTGTAGTGATAACAACTACGCCATTGGTTGCCTGCGAACCGTATATGGCTGTTGCCGAAGCATCTTTCAATACATCTATTGATTCAATTTCGGCAGGATTGATAGCATTTAATGGATTTGAACCATTACCGGGGTCGGAAACCGGAGGGATAATAATACCATCTATAACGTACAGTGGCGAATTAGAGCCGCTTATTGACGACACGCCACGTATTTGAATAGATACCCCGCCACCTGGCTGGCCCGACACTTGTTGAACCACAACCCCTGCAACTTTGCCCTGCAAGGCCTGGTCAAAAGTAGTTGGTTGCGTTTGGCGCAGATCGGTTCCAGATATTGAACTGATGGCCCCGGTAGCATCTTTTCTTTGTATTTTGGCATAGCCTATAACCACCACTTCATTTAAGTTGCTGGAGGTTGAATTTAGCCTGACGTTTATTACGCCAGCTTGTTTAACAGCTACTTCCTGTTGCGCATAACCCAAAAAATTAAAAACCAACACTTTGCCTGGCTCAGCCGCTATGGTATAACTACCATCAATGCTGGATATGGTTCCGAGGCCGGTCCCTTTAATTTTAATACTTGCTCCTGGTATCGGCTGACCATCATCGGAACTTGTTATTTTGCCGGTAATATTTACGGTTTGTGCATGGGCCGAAAAATAAAGGAATATGACCGTAATGATTAATGAAATTTGGCATTTCATCCTCTTTTGTAAATTTTTATCCATCTGATAATAGGATTTTAATGTATGATAATTGGTTCATTGTTGCTTGGTTAACTATTAATTGGTTTTTCTTTTATTCATAATTGGTTTGTTATCATATCTTTTGAGATACCCAAATGCCTGGAAATAACTTTTGAAACTATTTACTGTTCAGCCATTTACGTGAAATAAATACCCGGACAATCAGTAAAAAAATTCAGATACAGCCAATTGGTTTGTTAATTTGGTTGCTGATTAACTTTCAGGTATCACTTTCCCCGCATCGTTTTTAATCTCATAACTGCACACAACGGCTAATGGCATTATCGACAATGGCATAAAGGGCGTTTAGTGAGATATCGCTTGCTACCGTAGCAGGCAACTCATGCTTACCTTCTCATTTAGGTGGTATTAAACATGGCAGCTGAATAGGTTTTGTCCACTGCCTGGCAGGCAAATAACACAAGCGCCTATTTAAGTACGCGTTTTGGCATAATGCTTAATTTAAAATTAGGTTACTATAAAATTGGTTACTATACCTGCACCATTGTTGATCAACAGGTATGCGGCAGTACATCGAACTTACACCGCTTTATGGAGGATAAAATTAAAGGGCTCGGCGCAATCGATTGTTTACAAATAGGGGCACAAATGTTAAGCAGACACAATCACCTGATTAACAAGAATTTAAATAAGAAAATCAAATATTATAGCGTATAGAAAGAGCTACAACAACTAAATTGGTTAACAAAATGGACCTAAAAAATAGAAATTGTAAAAGAGCTTATCGGATTGAATGGCTGTTAATTAGGTGCCATATGCTTTTTATTACTAGCATATGCAGATGGAAGGCAATTAAATTCGGCCTTAAAGCATCGTACGAAATACTTCTGGCTTTTAAAGCCAACTTTATATGATATCTGTGATATGGTTAATTGTGAGCTTTCAAGCAATTGAGCGGCGCGTTTTAGGCGGATAGACCGGATAAGGTCTACCGGCGACTTCCCGGTTAAAGCCAACGCTCTTTTATATAATGTAACCCTGCTTACGCACAATTCACTGCTCAGTTCCTCTACCGAGAAATCGCTGTTGCCAATGTTTTTTTCAATAACCTGTACTGCTTTTTTAATAAACGCTTCATCAAATGATTCGATCTCTATTTCCGTTGGCTTAACATCCAATTGCTTTTGATAGGTTTTGCGCATATCTTGCTGTATGGCCAATATATTTTTTAATTTGGAGGTCAGGATCTCGAAATTAAAAGGCTTGGTCAGATAATCATTAGCGCCGGTTTCAAGCCCCTGCAATTGCAGCTCTTCTCCGGTAACTGCGGTAAGTAATACCACAGGTATATGTGATGTTCGTTTATCGTTGCGTATTTTTCGGCATAGGTCGATACCATTCATCTCGGGCATGCTGATATCGCTGACTACAAGGTTAGGATGCAGAGCGAGGGTTTTTTGCCATCCCTCCTTTCCATTAGCAGCCTCAATAATGTTAAAGGTATCATTTAAGTTGTCCTTTAAATAAAAACGAAAATCCTCGTTATCTTCAACCAGTAAAACAGTAAGTTTTTTAATCGCATTGTCGCTTCTTGCCTGTACCCAGTCTGGGCCTTCGGTTATTGCTACAACGGGTAATTCAGGTTCATTGGCGGATACTTGTTCCTCGCTTGCTAAATCAACCGGTAACAGTATCGTAAAATAGCTACCCTTTCCCGGTTCGCTCTCCACTGATATTTTGCCGTTATGCAGCTTTACAAATTCCTTCGTTATTGACAAACCTATTCCGCTTCCCTGGTTAACCATAGTGCCGGGGACTTCGTTTTGAAAAAAACGCTCAAAAATCTTCTCTTGCTTATCAAGCGGGATTCCAATGCCTGTATCAATAACCTTTATCTCCAGCAATCGTTTTTGAGGAGTTTTTTCAATCATTGCCAATAAAACACTTACATGCCCGCCATCCGGCGTGAATTTAAATGCATTGGAAAGCAAATTGAAGATGATGCGCTCTATTTTATCGTGATCAAAACTGATTGTCAGACTTTGAATTTCCGAATCGAATACGAGCGTGATGTGTTTTTTCTCGGCCACATCCGAGAAGGAGTAAACCATTTCCTTGATAAAACTTATAATATCCCTGTTCCGTGCATGCAGCCTAAGTTCCTGAACCTCCATTTTTCTGAAATCAAGCAACTGGTTTACCATATTTAATAAACGTTTGGCATTCCGGTTTATCATTTGCAGCTGATCTCTTTGTTCCTCTACTACAGTATGCTTTAAAATCTTATCAACCGGGGCCATTATCAACGATAAGGGGGTTCTGAATTCATGGCTTACATTGGTAAAAAACTTGATTTTCATGATATCAAGTTCATGCATACGCCGCGCCTCCTGGCGCTCCTGTTCAATTAATAATTTAGCCTCACGCTTCTCCTTTTCAATTTCAAACTGCCTTCTTATTTTTTGAATCCCCCTTCGGCGCATAAAAAAAAGCATTCCTGCTATGAGCAGTATATAAATAAAATAGGCTATTGTCGACTTCCAGAACGGAGGCAATACTTTAATTTTTAATGATATATAATCAGGCGCCCATTTTCCCTCCTGGCTAACCGCGCGCACCTTAAAAATATAATCACCGCCATCAAGGTTTGTGTATGTAGCTTTTCGTGTGGCATTATCCGCGTCAAGCCAATCCTTGTCAAAACCCTCCATCATGTACTGATGCTTTACTTTATTGGGGTTAAAAAAATTGAGTGCGGCAAATTCAATTGTAAATACGTTTTCGCTATGTGTCAGTGTAAGCCCGCGGGTTGCCGAAATGGCTTTGGACAATATTATATGTCCGTTAATTTCTTCATTAGCCTTTATGCTTTTGTTAAACAGCAAAAAATCAGTAAAAGTCAATTTTGGCTTATATATATTGGCATGTATAGTTAAAGGATCGAAAATGTTAAAACCATGCCCACCTCCAAATATCAATTCGCCTTTACTGGTTTTAAGGGCAGCGCGTGTATTAAATTCCCGGCCTTGCAGGCCATCTGTTTCATCAAAGTTTTCAAATCTGAAAGTATAAGGCGCTTTTTGGGTGGTAAAGCTTATCCTGCTCAATCCATTTGCTGTACTTAACCAGATTGTTCCCCGGTTATCCTCCAGTATATCCATTATGGTGGTGGCCGGCAATCCGTTTTGCTCTGTTAATGAACTGACAAACCCGGTTTCCGGATTAATTATGCTCACCCCTTCGCGCGTTGTTATCCAGATGAGGCCGCGGCTGTCCTGTGTAATACAATTTATACTGTTACTGATCAAACTGTTTGTGCCTTTTTTATCAGCGCTGTAATGAATAACCCGGCCCTTGTTTTTCAATATTACATCAACGCCAAAGTATCCTCCTACCCAAATATTACCCGCCTTGTCCTCCAAGAGTGTGGCTATGTATGGGGACCTGATATCCGATTGCTTAAAAGGGGCGTAAAACATCTTTTTGTCTCTGTCAAATATTTGAAGCCCCCCGGCAAATGTTCCTATCCATAACCTGTTCGAAGAATCTTCAAGAATGCTCCATACCCGGTTATCTGCAATACTGCCGACTACCTTATCATCATGTTTATAATGAATGAATTTTTTTCCGTCGAAGCAATCCAACCCGCCGAAATAGGTTCCTATCCATAATTTCTGATCATGGTCGATACATAAACTAACAATGATATCATTGCTGAGGCTGTTTAAATTTCCCTGCTCGTTCTTATATTGCTTAAAACCGCCGGTTTTACGGTTAAAGTAAATCAGGCCCCCTCCGTTGGTACCAATCCACAGGTTGCCATTTTTATCTTCAACAAACTTGTTAGCATCCTCAAAACTTAAACTTTCGGAATCCGAGGCGAAATGCCTGTAGAGTGGAAACCGGATAATATTTTTATGATAATAACTTACCCCTTCTTTAAATGTACCGGCCCACATAATACCTGAATCATCTTTATAAAGGGTCACACTGTTTTGACTTAGCGATTTGGCATCGTCCTCCCGGTTCAGTAAATAGGTTATGGTGAATTTTTTTTTATCTAACACGTTTATACCGCCATGATCGGTGGCTATCCATATCAGGCCATCGTCTGCCTGAATAATATTAGTGATGATGTCGGACTTTAATTTTGCCCCGGTCGACTCCTCAGTAATATGCCGGAATGCCCCGGAAGAAGGACTATAATAATATGCGCCGGAATTAAAATTAGAAGAATATAACCATAAATCCTTATCCCTATCTACGGTAATTGAGTAATTCCCATCCTTATTGCTGGCAGCTTTACTAAAAACATCGGTGTGATAACCAATTCTATCCTGGTTGATGTCAAATCTCTCAACCACCCCATCGCGATATGCTAACCATATATTACCAGTTGCATCCTGTGCAATATCTGCAATAAGATTTGAATGTAATGACGCACCTAAGCGATGATGATAGTACCGCCTGGTTGTTTTTTTTAATTCATTATACCTGTAAAGGCCGGAATCGGGACAAACAAACCAAAACTCGCCTTTGCCGCTGCGAATTATCTTAGAGACAAAAGGATACCCGGGAAGTTTTAAAGAACCGGTCATGAGCGATATATCACTATCAAACTGTTCTGTTTCAGGATCGTAAAAACAATATCCGCTGCGCGTTGACACCCATAATTTTTTACCTGGTCCTTCAAAAATACCGGTTACAAAATCATCGATAAGGGATTTTTTGTTATAAACATCATGTTTAAATATTTTAAAAGTGTAGCCATCGTAACGATTAAGGCCCGCTGCCGTGCCGAACCACATAAAACCTTCAGAATCTTTAAAAACGGAGTTAACCTGGTTGTTAGACAAACCATTGCTTCTGTTTAGCTGCGAGAATTGGTATTTGCCGTTTTGGGCAAAAGCAACATCAAGCATTAACAGTAAAATAAAAGCGCTTAGCGATAATTTATATCTCATAGCTCGAAAGTAGGGGTATTAATAACATTCAGTTAATAGATTAGGCTATCTGCAACAAATGCAAAATTTCTGGATATGGCTTTAGTAAATATCGAATTTTGAACGTGTAAATCCAAAAGTACTGCCTTTGACCAATGTTTTTCTTTCCGTCTGCGCATCTGTATGGTAACATCTCTGAATACTTTAAGCATAACACATATGCCGCCGATGATTTTCACCATCAGTAAGGCCCATTAATGTCCAGATTAATGCAAAGTTTTAAGGTATTCGTTCTTTATATTGGTTGATTCAAACCTACAGCAAACCATTACCTGAAAATTTGATTGAAATAGACTTTTTTTTGTAAAAACCCGACTTTATTATATTTAAAGTATTCATATACACTCTGGTATAGCAAAGCAATTTGCATATTTGTTATTCAGATGATTAAAAGGAATTTAAAACACACTTTTTCGCTCCTTAATGTTGACCATGTAAGGCTTAACTCAAAATGGAATTATAGCAATGTGATCAGCCCATATTACCGTATATATTATATAGATGATGGAGAAGGTGATATATCAGATGCGGCCTGTTCATTGAAGCTTGAACCAGGCTATTTGTACATCATTCCGAGCTTCACCCTATGTAATTTAAACTGCAGTAATTACCTGGGCCAGTTTTTTGTTCAGTTTTTTGAGGATTCGATAGATGGAACCTCACTTTTTGCTAATAACAGGACTGTGTTGAAAACAAAAGCTACAGAAATGGATATTAGCCTTTTTAACAGACTTCTTGAAATTAACCCGGGAAGAGGAATTAACAGGTCTGACAACCCCAAGGTGTATGAAAAAGACATTTATTATAAAGAATATCAGGAACTTAACAATCAGCAAAACACTTCAACATACCTCGAAACCCAGGGTATCCTGATGATGCTGACCGCCAAGTTCCTGAACCCCCAATTATTCAAACATCCTGAACATAAACCTATCCCGGTAAAAATTGCCGAAACCCTAAATTATATCCTTGTTAATTTACACATAGATCTTTCGGTGCAACTGCTCGCCTCCCGGGCTAATCAAAATGTGGATTACTTTTCAAGACAGTTTAAGCAGCACACGGGAACCAGACCATTAAATTATATAAATCAAAAACGTGTTGAGCGTGCGCAATATCTGATGGCGACAAGTAGAATGTCTTATTCGGAAATTTGCACTCAAACCGGATTTGACAACCTTTCTTATTTTTCCAAAACCTTCAAAAAACTAACTGGCATGTCGCCCAGCGAATATAAAAAACAGATGTACCAGGTTGGTTTTAATCATTAGCCTCCAAATGCGGCAATAGTACACGCTTTTATCATCAGCTATGATACAATATTGAGCTCATCATAGTCTGAAATAAGCACAGAAAATGTTTTAATAATTCCTTTTCGGGGTCGGCCGCTACACGATCAACAAAGCAGTGGTGCGAAAAAACGCTCAACCCCATCAAAATAATAACTTACATTGGATAAGCTCTTTATAATTAAATCCATATAAGCCCTGTGGCTTAATTAATTCCTTTTACCAATTCCAATTTCCGTTATTGTAACATTGTGTAAAAAGTCGGTTTTTTACAAAAAAAAGTCCCATTAGGTCAATTATTTAGATATTCTTTCAAAGAAATTTGATTTATCAATTGTAAATGCGAATTGCCGATTAACCAATTATAAATATAGAGTGACTTATAGCGTTCCTGCTATTTATTTATTGCAGATAGGTATAACTATTTATTAAATCACCAGAACCAATTATGAACAGAAGAACATTAATAAAAGGTTTAGCCACGGGGGTATCTTCCTTATACCTGTCTAAACTTTATGCTAACAATTTATTGCAAACCCATTCAAATCCTGACATTGCCGCCGGGCCGTTTCAACCAAAATGGGATTCATTGGCTCAATACCAGGTGCCCGATTGGTTTCGTGATGCCAAGTTCGGAATGTGGGCGCACTGGGGCCCTCAATGCCAGCCCGAACGCGGCGACTGGTACGCACGTGGCATGTACCAGGAAGGTAGCGACCAATATAAATACCATGTTCAAAAATATGGGCATCCTTCAAAATTTGGTTTTAAGGATGTTATTAATGAATGGAAGGCCGAGAACTGGAACCCCGAGGACCTGGTTGGCCTATACAAACAAGCCGGAGCCAAATATTTTATGGCACTGGCCAATCACCATGATAATTTTGACCTTTACGACAGCAAATACCAAAGCTGGAACTCCACCAAACTGGGCCCCAAAAAAGACCTGGTTGGCGGCTGGGCCAAAGCTGCTAAAGAACACGGCCTGCCTTTTGGTGTAACGGTACACGCCTCCCACCCATGGACCTGGTATGAAGTTGCGCAGCGCGCTGATAAAACCGGACCGTACGCGGGTGTGCCCTATGATGGCAAACTCACCAAAGCGGATGGTGCTGGTAAATGGTGGAGTGGCTATGACCCGCAGGAATTATATGCGCAAAATCATGCATTAAGCAAGGATAGCCTTAATGACGACAGTATGGGCGCCCACTGGGACTGGGGCAATGGCGCAAGTGTACCCAATAAAGCTTATTGTGATAAGTTTTTGAACCGCACCATAGAGTTGATTGATAAGTATGGCCCCGAGCTGATTTATTTTGACGACACTGCATTGCCTCTTTGGCCGGTAAGCGATGCCGGCTTAAAAATAGCGGCGCATATGTACAATACCAGTATTAAAAAACATGGTAAACTACAAGCCGCGCTGTTTGGTAAAGTATTGAATGAGCAACAGCGCAAATGCATGATATGGGATATAGAACGCGGACAGAGCAACCAGATAGAGCCTTTGCCATGGCAAACGGATACCTGTATTGGTGCATGGCACTATGATCGCCGCATATTTGATAATAAAGGATACAAAAGCGCCAAAACGGTGGTGCATACCCTGGTTGATATTGTAAGTAAAAACGGCAACTTGCTCTTAAACATCCCATTACGTGGTGATGGCACAATTGACAGCGAAGAGCGTGCGGTAGTTGAAGGCATAGGAGCCTGGATGCAGGTTAACAGCGAGGCAATTTATGGCACCCGCCCATGGAAGGTATTTGGAGAAGGCCCGGCAACAGACTCGGCGGCACCTATCAATGCACAGGGCTTTAATGAAGGCAAGGGAAAACCATTCGGGGCCAAGGATATCAGGTTTACAGTAAAAGGTAAAACCCTTTACGCTACTATGCTGGGTTGGCCCACTGGGAATGAGGCGCTTATTAAAAAGCTAGCAAAAGGTAACGAAGCAGGTAATATAACCAGCGTAAGTATGCTTGGAAACGATAAATTGAGTTTTGAACAGACAGAGGCCGGCCTTAAAGTAAAGTTGCCGGAACAAGCTCCGGGTAAAGATGCATTCGTTTTTAAAATAGAGGGGGCTATTTAATAAATATCATGACAAAGAATAAAAGTCTTTTCCCATTTATATTAATTACCAGTTTATTCTTTTTATGGGGTTTTGCGCATAACCTCGACCCTATATTGATACCTCACCTAAAAAAGTCTTTTACACTTACAACCGTTCAGGCTACGCTGGTGGATTCGGCTGTGTTCATAGCCTATTTTTTGATGGCCTTGCCAGCGGGCTTTATTATGAAAAAATATGGTTATAAAACAGGCATTATAACAGGCCTGCTTATTTTTGCGTTTGGCTCCTATTTATTTATACCTGCAGCCAATATGCAGCAATATTCATTTTTCCTGGTTGCCTTGTTTATTATTGCCTGCGGATTAACTATTTTAGAAACAGCCGCCAATCCGTATGCTTCCTCATTAGGCGATCCCGCAACTTCTACACAAAGACTTAATTTTGCGCAATCGTTTAACGGACTGGCTACAACCCTGGCGCCTATAATTGGCGGGCGTATTATACTTACCAAAGGCTATACAACAGCACAATTAAGCGCAATGACAGAGCAAGGCCGCAAACTGGCGCTTGCCGCCGAAGCCTCCTCCGTGAAAATGCCCTACTTTGTACTCGGCAGCATACTGGTAATCATTGCTATCATTTTTGCCTTTACCCGACTGCCGCGTATTCAGCAGCATGAAGGGCATGCCGCCAGTAAAAATATTTTCCATGCCCTAAAGCACCGCCATTTGGCCTGGGGTGTAGCCGCGCAGTTTTTTTATGTGGGTGCGCAGGTTTGTGTATTTAGTTTGTTTATCCTGTATGCACCAAAATCTGCAGGCTTTACCGAGGTAAAGGCTACCTACTATTTGGGGTTATGCGGCGCTGCTTTTTTGATAGGCAGATTTATCGGTACGTTTTTAATGAGATACTACAGCGCGGCAAGTTTGCTGGCAGTTTATGCGGGCATCAATATCTTACTTTGCGTTGTCGCCATTTTAGGCCATGGCATGGTTACCGTTTACACGGTTATTGGCATCTGCTTTTTTATGTCCATCATGTTTCCAACCATTTTTGCACTGGGTATCAAAGAATTAAAAGCTGATACGGAGTTTGGCAGTAGCCTCATCATTATGTCCATCGTCGGCGGAGCCATTCTGCCGAGAATATTTGGTTACATCAGCGATATAACCGGTAATATTCAATACGGCTATGTGGTGCCATTGATCTGTTTTGTGGTGATAGCATTTTTTGGATTTAAAGGCTACCGCGTAAAAGTGCAACCTCAAGAGTTACCGGTTTCAGCTATCTTTTAAAATAATTCATCCTTGCATGAAAGAAATTAGTTTACCCAAAGTAATTTTTGGAACAAGTGGCTTAGGGAACTTATACGTAGCGCTTTCAGATGAAGCTAAATGTGCTATTGTTGCCGAAAGCGTCCGGTGTTCCCCTAAACCAGCCGTATTTGATTCTGCTGGTAAATACGGTGCCGGGCTCGCGCTTGAATCGCTGGGAAACGCTTTGACACAATTGGATGTAAAGCCCTCAGATGTATTGATCAGCAATAAACTGGGTTGGCTGCGCACCGCATTAAAAACCCCCGAACCTACTTTTGAACCCGGTGTATGGCGCGATCTGAAATATGATGCCGTTCAGCGGATAAGTTATGAAGGAATTTTGGAATGCTATGAACAGGGCAATGAGCTGCTGGGCAATTATCATGCAGAACTGGTGTCGGTACATGACCCCGATGAATATCTGAATGCAGCAAAAGATGAGCAGGAACAAGCACAACGCTACACGGATGTACTGGAAGCTTACCGGGCGCTGAATGAATTGAAACGGGATGGTAAAGTGCAGGGCATCGGTGTAGGTTCGAAGGATTGGCGAATCATAAAAAAAATAGCTAATGACGTGAAACTTGATTGGGTAATGATAGCCAATAGCATGACAATTCATAGCCATCCTCCGGAATTAATAGAATTTATGCGGGAGCTTGAAAAACAAGGTACCCAGATCATCAATTCCGCGGTTTTTAACGGAGGCTTCTTAACCGGGTCAGCTTATTATAATTACCGATTGACTGACCCTATAAAAGACAAACATCTATATAACTGGCGGGAGTTGTTTTATGGCTTATGTACAAATTATAATATAAAACCGGCCGATGCATGTGTGGCTTTTGGACTAAATGGGCCTGGCGTTAAAAGTATTGCCCTAAATACCACCAATCCTGATAGGGTTTCACAAAATATTGCGTTGGCCTCATTAAAAATTCCAGAACAATTTTGGAAAGAGATGATACAATACGGTTTAGTTGACGAATCGTACGCTTCCGCCTATCTGTAAAAAATTAAATATCACTATGAAAAGATACTGTTTGGCCCTTGATTTAAAGGATGATCCGCAATTGATAGCAGAATATGAGAATTGGCATAAGGCTGAAAATAGCTGGCCAGAAATACGCAAAAGCATATTGGATGCGGAAATTTTGGATATGCAGATCTACCGTACGGGCAACCGCTTGTTTATGATCATGGAAACAAGCGATCTGTATGAGGCTAAAAAAAAAGAGCAAATGGATGCGCTCAATCCAAAAGTACAGGAATGGGAACAGTTAATGTGGCTATTTCAACAACCCCTCCCCTGGGCAAAGGATGGGGAAAAATGGGTGATCATGGAACAAATTTTTCAGCTATAAAAACATGCAAGTAAAGTCTGATTGACGCAATTCTGCGACGGCGGCTTTATCTTATTTTGTTTTCGCCAAATAGCTTTATTGGATACAGCGTGTACCAGTAAATTATTATCGAACCTTTTATAAGCCAATGAATAATTTACCTCACTCTATATAGAGCCAAACCGTTATAAAATTTCAGCATCTCCCCCTCCCCGGGCTACAAACGGTGAGAAATGGGTGATAATGGATAAAATATTTCAACTACAGGATTAAACTTTTATAAAAATTTAAGATGAAAAGCATTTTTTTTATTCTGAGCTTTTTTTTAGGGTCAGTTGGTTATGCCCAACAAATTTTATCTCCTAATAAAAAAATTAAGTTGGTTGTGGAAATGCAGCCAGCAGGCCAGAAAGGGTTAGGTCAAGCCTATTTTAAAGTGCTGTATAAAAGCAAGGAGGCTTATATTGAAGTGTTGCCAGCTTCGCCGTTAGGCATTTCAAGGGAGGATCAGCAATTCATATCAAATCTCAAACTCATTGGTGAAAGCAAGCCTGTATTGGTTCATGACAAATACGAAATGCTGACAGGAAAGCGGAAGCTTTGCGAAAACTTTGGTACCGAAAAAACATTTAATTATCAGAATGACTCAAAACAGTCCCTGAATATCACTTTCAGGGTTTATAACGATGGGGTTGCTTTCAGATATACTTTTCCCAATCGCTCAGACTCCAGTTTATCTATTAAAGACGAAGCGACAGCTTATGTTATCCCTGAAGGTACGGCAAGGTGGATGCAGCCATTTGATCAATCTTATGAAAATTTTTATCCGCTTAGTACCACTGGAACTAATGAGAAAAACAGCGGCGAATGGGGATATCCGGCCTTGTATAAGGTTAATAACCAGTCATTATGGGTGCTCATTTCTGAGGCAGGTATAACCAGGCAAAATTGCGCTGCAAAACTTAATAATAAACAAAATACAAACCTGTACAAAGTGAGTTATCCTCTGGCAAAAAAAGACATGCACGGCGGAGCCGTTTCCGGTTTACCGTGGAAATCGCAATGGCATGTTATGATAGTAGGAAAGCTGGCCGACTTGGTAGAAAGTACACTAATTACTGATGTGAGCGAACCTGCCGCCTTTAAAGACACAAAATGGATTGAACCCGGAAGTGCAGCTTGGGTGTATTGGGCATACAATCATGGTTCAAAGGATTATCAAAGGGTGATTGAATACATTGACCTGGCAGTAAAAATGAAATGGCCCTATGTACTTATTGACTGGGAATGGGATACAATGACAAACGGGGGAACTTTAAAAGACGCGTTGAATTATGCCAGGAGCAAAGGCATCAAAACGCTTTTGTGGTATAACTCGGGTACGGAGTGGCTTGGCGCGACACCTGCTGACAGGCTCTTAACACACGAGAAAAGAGAAAAAGAATTTTCATGGCTGAGAGAGATTGGAGTATCAGGGATCAAGGTCGATTTTTTTGCGGGAGACCAACAGGCTATGATGCAATATTATATTGATATTCTGGAAGATGCGGCAAAACACAATCTGCTGGTAAACTTTCACGGAGCTACTGTACCCCGTGGCTGGGCACGTACTTATCCTAATTTGATGAGTACCGAAGCGGTGTATGGTGCAGAATGGTATAATAACAACGGCATTTTAACCGATAAAGCTGCTTCGCATAATACCACTCTTCCATTTACGCGGAATATAGTAGGTTCTATGGACTACACGCCGGTAACTTTTTCCAATTCGCAACATGAACATAAAACTTCTTTTGCTCATGAGTTGGCTTTGGCAGTGGCATTTGAATCCGGATTACAGCATTTTGCAGACAGGCCTTCTGCCTATTATGACTTACCTGAAGCCCCCCGGGAATTTCTAAAGAACTTTCCTACAACCTGGGATGAAACAAAGCTGATAAATGGTTATCCGGGCGAAATGGTTGTTATAGCTCGAAGAAAAGGTAAACTTTGGTATGTTGCCGGGCTTAATGGAAAAGATACAGCGCAAACACTCAATCTTACGTTTAACTTTTTAGGCAACTCAAACTATTCTTTCCAAATATTCAAGGACGGAATAGATGCAAAATCTATTGCAAGCGAAACCAGAAGCATCAAAAAATCAAATACGCTGCAAATCCAATGTCTGCCAAGAGGCGGTTTTGCAGCAGTAATCAGCGAGAAGGGCTCAAACACACTTAAATAAGAAATATCATGAAACGCAGACAACTTTTAAAGCATCTGGCAGCTTCAGTTGCGGCAATGAAACTCAAACTATGTTCAAACAAAAAATAAAAATTACGGCAACCGGGCTTGTATTAGCTCTCATGAGCCATTCTTTTGCCGTAATGAGCCAGCCGATGGGCGACGCAGAAAGAAAATCAATGGAGAAAGGCATGATCTATACTTCATTGAAGGGTGCAGGACAAGGTGTGTCGGGTCCGGGCTCCAATCTTCCGCCCGAGAAGATGCAAGGCTGGGAAGATCAGAAATTGGGGATGTTCATACATTGGGGTTTATATGCAATCCCGGCTTCAGGCGAATGGACCATGCTTAATCAAAAAATACCGCCTGAGGAATATGCAAAACTCGCCGATCAATTTAATCCGAAGCATTTTAGCGCTGCGGAATGGGCCAGGGTAGCGAAAGAAGCCGGAATGAAATATATGGTAATGGTTGCCAGGCACCATGATGGTTTTGCCCTTTGGAACAGCCCCTCAAGTTATAAACATTTTGATAGTTGGGAAACTGCCGCTCATCGCGATTTTGTAAAAGAGTACACCGATGCATGCCGTAAGGCGGGCCTCTCTGTAGGCATTTATTACTCTCCGCTGGATTGGCGCTTCCCCGGTTATTTCGACCCCAAGGGACTTCCTGACAATGCCGCGCTGCTCAAGAAACAGACCTATGGGCAGGTAGAAGAGCTAATGAAAAATTATGGCAAAATAGATATTTTATGGTACGATGGCGGCTGGTTAGCGCATAAAGGCACCGATGCTGATGCTGCTTGGTTTTGGGAGCCGCTAAAACTTAACGCGATGGTGCGTAGCTATAACCCGGATGTGGTCATTAACCCAAGGTCAGGAATGGTTGGAGATTTCCAGACTGATGAAGGCGGAGCGGATGTTAAAGGGCCTATTATTCCTTTCCCCTGGGAAAAATGCCTGAACCTTAATACAACAAGCTGGGGATATAATAGAGCCCAGCAATTGATGCCCTTGAAAACAATTATAGATATGCTCATCAATACTGTTGACCGCGGGGGAAATATGTTATTAAATGTTGGACCAGACCCGGATGGTGTCATTCCTCCTACTCATGTGGAGCGCCTGAAAGAAGTGGGCAAGTGGTTAGCTAAAAATGGCGAAGGTATATATCAAACGCGTCCAGGGCCTTTTCAACCCATCGATGATTATTATGGAGCTACCTACCGAGGTAATAATATATATATCCACCTGCTGAAAATTCCGGCCGGAGCTGCGGTTGTTAAATTACCGCCAACCAGGCAGATTATTACAGCTTGTAAGGTACTAAACGGTAAAAAAGTTAAATTCAATCAAGATATGGCGGGCATCACACTTGATCTGGCTACAGTGCAATTAGATTCGCTGGTAACCACCCTGGTGTTAAAAACAAAAGGCAAATAGCGGCCCCAAATATTGGATCAACAAGCAATCAACAAAAGGAAATAAAGAAATAATAGCCAGGTGCAATTAAAACAAGGGAAATCGCTTTTAAAGATTTTCATACAAAAAGGTAGCTCCTATGGAGCAAAAAAACATAAAGACACTTGTTCTACAAATAGGTAGCCGCTATGCGGCACCAATATTTAATATTATGAAAGAATGCCGCATAGCGGCTACTTGTTTGTAGAAAGAAAAGAATCAGAAAAAATGCCGCATAGCGGCTACCTATTCTGCCCGTTGAAAGATATTACCTTATCCAAAATGTTAACAGCGATTTCCCGGCAATTAAAACGAGGTAATCACCAAAGCATCTTAAATTATGTATAAGCCATTTCTTATTGTAATCATCCTTATCGCTGCTCTTAAATCTGTAAGAGGGCAGGATAATCAAAATCCAAAATGGAACACCTGGGCCACCTGGGGGGATCAGAATGATGGCACTTATCGGAACCCAATATTGCCTGCAGACTACAGCGATCTTGATTGTATCCGTGTAGGCGACGATTATTACGCCATATCTTCTACTTTTCAATATTCTCCGGGAATAATCATCCTTCATTCAAAAGATCTGGTAAACTGGACAATAAAAAGCCACGCAGTGCCTGATATTACACAAATATCTCCTGAAATGAACTGGGATCGAATGAACCGGTATGGTAATGGCATTTGGGCCGGAGCAATACGTTATCATCAGGGTAGATTCTGGATTTATTTCGGAACGCCTGACGAGGGATATTTTATGACAACCGCTAAAAATATAAAGGGACCATGGACTCCGTTACATAAAATCATGGGGGAAGCCGGTTGGGATGACTGCTGTCCTTTCTGGGATGATGACGGCCAGGGGTATTTCATTGGTACAAATTTCAAGGATAATTATAAAATACATCTCTTTAAACTCACTGCTGATGGTAAAGATATCATTAAGGGTACTGATAAGGTTATTTACCAATCAAAGGGAAGTGAGGCTAACAAACTTTATAAGATAAACGGAATCTACTACCATTTATTCAGTGAAGTGAAGGCAGACGGCCGGACTGTAATGATGGAGCGTTCAAAGAATATTTGGGGGCCTTATACAGAAGTAAAGCAGTTGAGCCACGCACAAAGCTGTATAAAATCACCCAACCAGGGCGGTATTGTGCAAACACAGAAGGGCGATTGGTATTTTCTTACCCATCATGGAGACGGAGATTGGTTTGGCAGGATCATGAGTTTGATCCCCGTGAACTGGGTAGATGGCTGGCCAATTTTAGGAAAAGTGGGCGAAGATGGAATTGGTACCATGGTTTGGAATGGCAGGAAGCCTGTTGCTGGAACAAAAATCATTACTCCCCAAACAAGTGATTATTTTTCTGGAGCCCGATTGAGCGAACAATGGGAGTGGAACTACCAGCCGAGGGCTGATAAGTGGTCTTTGAAGGAAAGAAAGGGTTGGCTTAGGCTTTATGCGTTCGGTTCACTTGAAAAAAATGATAACCTTACAATGGTGGGTAATATCCTAACTCAGCGGTCTATGTCTACTAAGGCTAACGAAGTAATTGTTAAACTGGATCTGAGTGGAATGGCCGACGGCCAAAAAGCCGGGTTCACTCATTTCGGGCATCCAGTTTATTCGGCCATAGGCGTACGTTTTGACGGAAAGATAAAAAGATTGGAATACAACTTAAAAGGCCAGATAACAGAGGGAGATCAAATAAATCAGAACGTTCTTTGGCTGCGGTCTGTTTGGGGGCTTGATGGTGTTAGTCAGTATTCATACAGTACCGATGGTACGAATTTCAAAAATTTGGGGCCTGCCTACAAG
Source organism: Mucilaginibacter sp. P1_A3 (assembly GCF_056406855.1). Taxonomy (NCBI): domain Bacteria; kingdom Pseudomonadati; phylum Bacteroidota; class Sphingobacteriia; order Sphingobacteriales; family Sphingobacteriaceae; genus Mucilaginibacter; species Mucilaginibacter sp. P1_A3. The sequence continues at coordinate 224,884 of NZ_JBFTZJ010000006.1, read as the reverse complement.
TTAGTGTGGGAGGCTTATAGAGGTGATCGTTTGGGAATATATTCTTACAATAACAAACAGGAAAAAGGATATGTAGATGTCGACTTTTTTAACTATACATTCTCAGGTCCTGAAAAACAAAGAAATAATTAAAATTCTATATGCAGTCAAATACATTGCCGCTCAAAAATTGACGAGATTTTGAAGGACACCTAAATCACCCGGACCTATTGGCCAACCCAAATAAATTTGACTTTGGCAAGAATAGGAAGATCACGCTGGTGAAACCTAAAAACCAGGTTTCCGTTACAGATTTCCTGGAACTTAAACTTGTTATTTCAGAAAAGGGAACAGCGCTCGAAGGACTTACAACAGAACACTTACTCTACCATGTTTATTTCAATAAATGGCCTAAATAAGCCATCATTAGGTTTTAACGATCAACTCCTCTTTAGCAGCCCACAAACCAATATCCTGTTTAGTTAATGCGGCGGCCATCAATTCCGGAAATTTATCGGGCGTACAGGCAAAAACAGGCACGCCCAAATCGGCCAGAAACTGGGCATTTCGATGATCATATGAGGGCGCTCCATCGTCGTTCAGGGCTAAAAGCACCACAAGCTGCACACCGGCAATAACCAGCTCCACAGCGCGGCGGCGCATTTCGTTCACATTTCCGCCCTCGTACAGGTCGGTGATCAGCACCAGTACGGTATCTAAGGGTTTGGTTACTATTTGCTGGCAATAAGTTAAGGCCGCGTTAATGTCTGTACCGCCACCAAGCTGTACGCCAAACAGGAGTTCAACAGGATCGGTCAGCTCTTCGGTCAAATCGGCAACGGCAGTATCAAACACAACCATTTTTGTTTTTATAGCCGGGATGGATGCCATCACACTGCCAAATATGCCTGAGTAAACCACAGATGAGCCCATTGAGCCGCTTTGATCCAGACAAAGAATCACATCTTTTAATGACGATCGCCTACGACCGTAACCCACCCTACTTTCTGGAATGATTGTTTGATATTCAGGCTGGTAATGCTTCAGATTTTTAAGTATGGTAGCACCCCAGTTAATTTCATTATGGCGTGGCCGGGTGTTTCTGATACTTCTGTTCAAACTGCCGGTAATGGCTTGTCGTGTTGGCTCGGTCAGTTTTTTCATGAGTTCGTCAACTACTTTACGTATTACCTGCCGGGCGGTATCTTTGGTTTTATCGGGGATCACCCGGCTTAAAGTCATTAAAGTGGCTACCAGATGCACATCGGGTTCAATGTTCTCCAGCATTTCCTTTTCAAAAAGCATCTGGGTTAAATTGAGGCGTTTCAATGCATCCTGCTGCATTACCTGTACTACACTTGCCGGGAAAAATGTGCGAATATCGCCCAGCCACCGGCTCACGTTTGGTGATGATGCACCCAAGCCGCCGCTTTTATCACTATCATATAAAGCTTCAAGCGTACGGTCAACCTTCAGGTCGGCTTCATCCAGATCAAACTGTGTCCCTTCCTGTTGGTGACCACCCAGGATCAACCGCCATTTACGAAGGTGCTGTGGTTCAATTTCCATTTAATTCGCTGTTGTTAATGGTTAAGCCCAATAGTTCCATTATTACCGGGAGTCCTTTTTTGGCCCGTTCAGTATCAAAGTTTGCAATAGCTGTGGTGTGTTGTTGCCCGGCAGTCCCTCCTTTACGCACTTTTTCTCCTAACTTTCGCCGTTCCGGATTGGAGAAATTAGCAAAAGTACGGCGCAGTAATGGCAGTACCTGCATAAAGATTTCGTTGTTTAGGCCTGATACCCAGGCATCGATCACCTGCCATAAATCCTGATCGAGCAGTAATAAAGTCCCGCTACCCTTTAAAAAACCTTCCAACCAGGCGGCCGAAATCACAGGAGCAGTGGCGGCCGACATGGCATAGCCAAAGTATTGCATCAACTGATCGGCCGTTAACAGTTTACTATCATTTAGCAAGCGTGTACCATAGCCTCCAATTACAGGCGATGTATTTTTGTTAGCTGCAATTACCTGCAAAGTTTGTTGCCAGCTTGCGGTAGTTTCAGGTTCCTGCAATAAATTAATACCATCATTTAACTTATAAAATAAACCAAGCAATTGTTGCGCGGCATCATCATCAATAGCCACGCAGGCATTAGGCAAGCTAATGCAAATACGGGTTATGATACTGCTAATGATACTTAAGACAACCGTGGCATCCGTTTTACGCACATTGCCATAACGGGCAACGGTAATTAAGCCGGGCACAACTTCCATTAACTCAATCACATCTGCCGATGCTGCCGCTAAATTGTTCAACCGGTGAATTAAAATTTGGATAGCCTGAGGTAATTCAGCCGGGATGCTTTTTTCAAGCAAATCGCTGATCACTTTCAGATCTGTAGCTTCTTTTGCCTGGTTTAATACACTGTTGGCAGCAGCCTCTAAAACCGTATTCCCTAAATTACCGCGTTCGATGATTTCAACAGAGTAACCAGGATCCCATTGCAGACGCCATTGCTCTTTAAAAGTCCCTTTACTTGCAACATATTGCTGCCTGCCCCATTGAATACCCAGCAAGGTAAGCCGGTGCAGAAAAACACTCCGTTCCAGATCCGTATCTTTGCGCAGATCGAGCGTATAGTCTTTAAAATCGGCTGTAGCTGGCAGTCTTAATTTCTTTTGCAGTTTTTCAATATCCAGCTGCAGTGGTGGCTTAGGTATTTCTACGGGTACCTCGCCTATCTGGTGACCGACAATTAGCTCATCATGCACCAGTTTCAGCAGGATAGCTTCTCCATTGCATAATACGCTTAGTGTCGCTTCATTTAATTCCTCCAAACCCACCTTTGGAAGGCCACGCAGGGAAGCAAGCGATTCTGCTAAGCGCACTGCCTCTATAATATGCGCAACCGAAGTGTCCATTTGCTGCTTGCGGAACAATTGGGCAACATGGGCCATCCACAAAGTGCCATCATCGTGCGGATGGTGCCAAACATGGTTATACCATCCCGGCGAATTAATGCCGGCACCGTAACCGCTGTAAAAGCTTAATCGGCTAAACGTCCAGGGGATCCAGGTGCACTCGGTTTTTACTTTAGGCAGGCCTTTGAGTAATTCGTTATCATCTTTTTGTGAGGTCTTATTTTTCAAGGCTGGTACATGCCATGCCCCGCAAATCACCGCGATGGTGTGGAACATTTCCTTTTCGGCTTGCCGGATGCAACGGCGCATGTAGGCTTCCCGCAGTTCCTCCAGTTTTTTATCTTTTTTCGGAAGGTCTTCACGCAAAGCCTGCATGGCTTCGGCTACAGCATCAAATACTTCATCGTTATTTAAGCGATATTCAAAAGTGTGTTCCCACCATTTTTCATCGTCGGCAAAACCGGCCGCGTCTGATAGGTAGCTAATGGGGGATTTATGTAACTGCTCATAAGATTGCGCTTCCAGATTGATATGATCAGGATTAATAGGAGCATCATCTTTTTCACGCTGTTCCTTCTCTATCAGCATTTGGTTGCCTGCAGGCAGATCCATAAAACGCACATGAATGTTTTGCTTACGGGCATAAAGAATAGCCTGCCATTCAGGCGAAAAATCTGCAAAGGGATAAAATACGGACCTTTGCGGATCATCCGGCTGGTAACAAAGCAAAGCCACCGGAGGCCTTAGATCGGCATGCCCTACCCATTGCAGCATAGCATCGGCCTCCGGCGGACCTTCCACCAATACAATATCCGGCTTAACCGATTCCAGAAATGCTTTCACATTCCTGGCCGAACCGGGGCCGTGGTGCCTTATACCTAATATGTTTATAGCCATTTACTGATCTGCTTTTTATTATAAATCGCGGCAGGCACGGTAAATATCACTCCAATCACCGCGTGTTTTCACAACGGTTTCCAGGTATTCCTGCCATACCAGTTTATCCTGCACGGGATCTTTTATTACCGAGCCTATTATGCTTGCTGCCAGGTCTGCCGCCTTCAAAGTTCCATCGCCAAAGTAGGCAGCCATTGATAAGCCACTGTTCACTACCGAAATAGCCTCGGCTGTGCTTAGCGTACCCGTAGGTATTTTCACCTTGGTTTTGCCATCCATTGTAACGCCGCTACGCAGCTCACGAAAAATGGTTACTATCCGGCGTATTTCCTGCAAAGCTGGCGGCTCGGCCGGTAACTCCATCACTTTCTCAAAGCTTTCTACCCGGCGGCGTACAATATCAATCTCCTCCTCTATCGAATCAGGCAGTGGCAATATCACGGTATTAAACCGGCGTTTTAGCGCGCTGGATAATTCATTTACGCCCTTATCGCGGTTATTGGCTGTAGCAATTACATTGAAGCCTTTAATGGCTTGTACTTCCGTATTTAGTTCAGGCACCGGTAACGTTTTTTCAGATAGGATGGTAATCAGCGTATCCTGCACATCTGCACCTATCCTGGTTAACTCTTCCAACCGAACAATCTTGCCATCTTTCATTGCCCGCATTACCGGGGTTTCAACCAATGCCCCCGCCGAAGGACCTTCCGCTATCAAACGGGCGTAATTCCACCCGTAACGTACTGATTCCTCGCTGGTACCTGCCGTTCCCTGGATGATTAGGGTTGAATCACCACTTACCCCAGCTGCCAAATGTTCGCTTACCCAACTTTTGGCTGTACCCGGTAAACCGTATAACAGCAAAGCCCGATCCGTGGTGAGCGTAGCAACAGCTATTTCCATCAGGCGGCGGTTACCGATATATTTGGGTGATACCTCAAACCCGTTTTTGAGTTTACCGCCTATTAGATAAGTAACTACAGATTGTGGCGAAAGCACCCAGTTGGCCGGTCGTTTATCGTTATCCTGTTTTTTAAGTTCTTCCAGTTCGTGTGCAAATAATTGCTCTGCATGTTGACGTAATAGCTGTGACATGTTAAGGTATTTATACGTTAAAGGCTTTAAGGGTTTGTTGCTTTAAGTCTAGTAATTTAATTAAGTGATCTCTGCTTTTTTCCCAGGCATTTTGCTGGCTGGCATCTTTACACTCTATTTTTTCAAGCTGATTGATAATAGCTGTCGGGATGAGTTTAATACGTTTATTAAAGAAAGCGCGGTTATATATATAAGGATTATTAGCCATATAGGGTAATACAGATATGACAAATTCCGCACCCCATTCCTGCTCACAATTAAGTGCTATATTGATGGTATTTTGCGGATCGTTTGCAAAGAACCTTAACATATATTTGTCCCGCTGCTGTGATGGTAGCTTATTGACAAAATCGGCATACAAACCAGCCTGGTTTAGCAAAAAGGGAATCCAGCTATCGGCTTTAAATGTTACTACAGCTTTAATCAATGCGCCCATTTGCGACAAGGCATACTTTTCGAAGTAGCTCACCACCTGCTCAGCTGTGGCATCAAATTGCTTTTCCCAAAATGAAGGCGGAACAGCAGCCATCAATTGGTATATAATAAAACTTTCATCAGAAATGCCACTTTTTTGCCCGGCTAACTTTTCTATCCCCGATCTAAAGATGTTCTCATCAACTGTATCTGGCAATTTTTGCTGAATGGAAACCTTAGTCATCATCCCCAATAAAGCTTTCTCTTTTTTAAGGATGACGGATTCCCTCAATAAATCCTGGTAAATATTTACGATGGCAGAGCCAGGTATCAATTTAAGTAAAGCCAGGGCTTCATCTTTTACCTTTTGCCCTTTTTCATTCAACAAACTTTCCAGCCATTCCAAATCGGCAACACAGGCATTAATACGAAGCGCTTTCAACAAATCAACTTTACTTGCAGCATTTTCCTGCACCCAGGTTTGCTGTAGCCATTCCCTTGCTTGCTCCGGATTAATTTGCCTTAACTTTTTAAGTACATTGACCCGTTCTTCGGGCTTGCCGGTTTGCCAGATTTCTTCATTCGTAAGGATTGTAAAATAATCCCATGCAGGGTTTAACGTACTTAACCACCATCCACGGTTACCACTGCATGCATTAACCAGGGGTTGTAACGATTTATCCTTTAAGGCTATATCCATAACGGCCGGTAAAACATCAGGCCAAAACAGTTGTTGCTTCGTATTACACAGAACCATCCATAATTCCAGCAACGCAGTGTTATCCTCGTTAAGGATATCACTTAAAACATTCGCAGCCTCTTCAGAACAGTAGGATTTTATTTCTTCGGGCGCTACGGTTACCGGCAGCTCCTTTTGCTCAGGTGTAAATCCACATTGACGATAGTTGTAAATTACAGCGGCCTTTTGCAAAAACTTCGCTTCTTTATCTGAAGATTCCGCAGCATCGATCATAACTGCTATTTCGGCTACCTCATCGGGCAAGTCGGCGCTGCCAGGCATCGGTTTATCCGTGCCCAGCATAGCGGTATTAATCACATATTCCCAGGCTTTCATCAAATAGCTTTATATTTATTTTTATGCCAAACACCCAATGGGCGGTATTCGTTTTCTTTGCCGATAACGCTCATCATCAATGGCTGTCCCCCGCTTAAAGACATTAGCTGCCATATATTTTTAAAATCAGAAGCAATACGGCACAAAAAACCATCCTGGTCCTGCAGCCACCATTGTTTTTGGTATTGTACCGGTTTTAAGGCTGCTACCACAAATGGCAGCTCATTTTTGAAAGGCAGCTTACTGTTAAGCACGGTTTCGTACTCAACTACCTGATTCCACCCCGTAAAACTTTGTATATTTTGCGTTGCGTTAGCCCCGGCGATAGTATAATTTTTAATGATAGCCCTATATGGTATGGCAGATGGAAAATAATTCAGTTCTGCATCCAGGCACATACCCGCGCTCAAAGACAATTGCCCAACCTGCCCGCGGGCAATAAATTGCAAAACAAGCGCATATTGATTACTTTTTATGCCGTATAACCAGTTTTCATCAACAGTGATCTGTTGTTCCTCGCGGCTTTCTTTTCCTATCACCAACCAGGTGTCGGTAATGCCGTTCTGCTTTTTAAGTTCCTCCTGGTTAACCGTAAAACCAATGGCCGAGCGTATATCCTGTTGTAATAAGGGATTAATGGCAGGTAAATGCTGATAGCTTTCAGCCACAAGGTATAACTGCAATAGCTTATCCATAAAACTGCTTTGCCAGCCTTCATTCCAGAAATTTGTGGCGCCAAGGTTTTTAACCATAGCGGCTAACCCCGATGCCTGGGCATCAATCATACGGCGGGCCATATTATCCCAATAAACTCCACCTTTTTCGGGGACGGTTAAAATGCCGTTACGAATAATATCTTTTATCCACATCAGCAGCTCGCTAATACCGCCGCTCACTTTTTGCTCGCGTGATTGCTGGCGTTTAGCCTGCGCCGCTTCATCAACTGATTTTTCCGCTTTTTCGGTTTTCTTTTCTTCTTTTTCAGATCGCTTGCTGATCCAGTCGCCTACCCATGCAGGCATATCCGAATTAGCAAATAAACCAGGCTGTCGGGCACATAATAATAACAAACCAAGCCCGTGTTTACACGGAAATTTACGGCTTGGGCATGAGCATTTGAAAGCGATAGCGGTAAGATCGACCTGAGTTTGGTATGGCTTGCTTCCGCTTCCCTGGCATTCGCCCCAAAGCGCTTGTTCGTTTATTCCTTTGGTAACCCATTTGGCGGGTGCAGCCAAATCGCGCCCGGCTTTTTTTGAAGCTTCATCAGGCGCAAGGGCGTATATCTGGTCTTCTGTTAGCTGCAAAGTAATTTACTTTATTGTGAAATAAGGTTTGTGTTGTTTTGCCTTAAAAATAGGATAAAAATTAAAAATGTACAGTCAGAATTATTTATTTAAAACCACCTCATAAAATTCAAGAGGTGGTCTGTTTTGTTTAACCAACGTGATAAGTTACCTCATGCGCTTCCCACAGTGCGGGCACCTCCAGTTTATATGTCAGCTTATCTAAAACCGCGACGGGAACAACAGCATCGCGGTTTTTATTTTGACCGTGTAAATGCTGATAAGGTACCTCGACATAGGCGATAACCACCTTTGCCTTATAGGTGTCGAATAGTTCGATCAGCTGCATCCGCATTTGGCTGGTGGTATTGGTAGCATTCCAGACAAAGGATTTCTGTTTGCGCAGGTAAACGCGTGCCCGTTCTTTTGCTTCCTGTATCACCTGGCCATTACCCCTTTTATCTGTTGGGGATATACCGCGTTCCATACGTATATGATCTAAAGAGATCACAGGCCACCCCAAGTAACGCTTCTTAATAAATGTGTCCTTACCTGCACCTGGTAAACCACTCATTAAAATCACCTCAAACGCAGGTTCTTCAAAAGGAATATAGTCCAGGTAGGCATCATTATGTTGCATATAATACATTTGTGCCTGGCCCGAGTTAAACTTACGGGCTTTTCCCCAGCAATCATTTTCCTGACAAAATGCTTCAAAGCAGTCGATACGATAGAGCATCTCCTCCTGATCGTCACAAATACGACCTAACATATCGGCACGAGCCAGCAAAGCCAGCCATTGGGTATTTACTTCCATACTGGCTTTCGCCAACGTTTTTAACGGGTCTGGCTTTTCAAACAACCATATCGGTAAACCATGATGACGCACCAAGCCCACAATCTGTTCGCGGATCATGTAAGGCGCAGGTTCATTTACATAAAGCAATTGCCTTGCAAATTGCGCGCCTTTACGGGCATGCCCTTTAGAGGTAATGCTGCCATCGGCCTCAAAAACCGTAGTGTTGTATTTTTCAACATCGTGCAATAAAGCGGCAGCCCATAGCATTTCCTGTTCCTGTTTAGATAAACCTTGAAAAACTGGTTCATTTTCCAAGGCAACCAGTACCATTTGCGTATGGGTAGCCACGTTGCCCTCAGCATGATAGCGCGGGTCTTGCTCAACGTTGTCCATGCGTTTTATCCAGTCAAATTTTCCTTCAAGATATGTCCAATCTTTATTTTCACTAAACGTCCACACGTCTACCTCCTTCATTTATCAATGGTGCACGTTTCCAGTTGCGGGTCCAGTGTTCATCGGTTTTAACGTGCCCCTTTCGTACATATTTAAATACATTTTGCGCAAAAGCGTCCACGGCGTAACTATCGGCATTACGACTAACAATACCTTCCATGGTAGTTGCTTTCTGATCATACACATCATAAGAATCAAACGCGCCTGGCCCCTTTACCAGTGTCAGTATTTCCGTTTCAAACTGTTGTCGCTCATCTGGCATACCTTCCGCTTTAACTACCGGAACCGTAGGCAGATCAAGCATATTGGCGTAGAACTGAGTTTCCTCCCAGCTAAGCCACCGGTCGTGCTCACGAATACCGAACACATAAAAATGGTGCTCCAGTTTGCGATATTCAATGGAATGTATCGCATACAGGTTCTCTCCGAAAATCTCCAGATCGCCCAGATCATATTTCACCAATTGCCAGAAACGCCGGAGGCTTTCCGTCCACAATGAGGTAGTTGGTGCCGCATGCGAACGGGCAAAAATGCCAGATTTGGAAAGGCAATTATTTTCGCCATCCAATTTTTCGGTATGTATTAAGTTTGGGATACGCTGTAAGTGGTCCCAGTAGTCGTGCGCTATACGATCATCGCTGGTTGTGCCCGGCGAAAACGGATAATGATAGGTACGACCATATTTTTGTGATATAGCCATGTTTTCAAGATTAAAATAAGAAAATAAAAATCGCTTCCTTCCCTGGGATGGGAAAGATCATAAATGATTTATGCGCGGGCGATTACATGGCTCAAGACTTATAGCGTTTTTGTTGACGCAAATGTAAGAAACTAATTTATAATCTATTAATGAAAATAATTACGCTATCGTAAACCCAAAGCAATCGCAATGGGACAATTACTAGTTTAATTTAAAACAGTTCGATCTCAATTTATATTAATCTGGCTAAAAAACGAAAAAGATCAATCTATTCAGATCGTTCAAAATGAAAGTCATTGCCGATAAAATAGCAATTACCAATGATCAAAGGTTTCAAATCTGAATTTTGGCTGGCTTACCAGTAAAACAGGGAAGCCAGCAAAAAAGCCCCTTTTGATAAACGACCATTAACGGTAAATAGCAGATAGGTTACAGGTAATTTTTGTTTCAGGCGCATAGATGGTTTATTCAGTTCTACTTTTCTAATATATTTTCCTTGTTCTCGATAACTTTTATCCTTTTCTTATAGACCCTCTTGGGTTTAGGTTTGTCGATAAAAAAATACATTATATAACCCATAATAAATCCTGTTAACAAACCGCCAATATGAGCAGCATTGTCAATACCTCCGGTAAACCCGATTATTAAATTAATCCCTATAAATATTGCGTTATTTATTAACAACCCCTTTTTGGAATTTGCGTCGGCTTTGTTGGTTGTTAATAAAGCGGTTAGCACACCGTATAACCCAAAGATCGCCCCAGATGCACCAACGCTTAAGGTTGCCGGATGCCACCATATACTGGCAAGACTTGCTAACAACCCACATAAAATATATGCAATTATAAATTTCGCTCTCCCTAAAATAGGTTCAAGGAAAATAGATACGAAAAGTAGTCCATACATATTAAATATCAAGTGCATTAATCCTCCATGCAAAAAGATATTAGTTAACAGTCGCCACCACTGCCCGTTAACCACTGCCGGCCGGTAATTAGCACCCCAGGCATATAAGTCTTGTCCGTCAAATGAGATAAAACCTAATCCTGCAAAACCCATAATGATAAAAACCAAAATGTTTAATGCAATAATGATTATTGAAACGGACGATTTACTGGTAATTTTTATTGATGAGGCAAATTTATTGAACGACTCCCGCTGACGCTCAAGGCTGTATTCTGGAAGCTTTTTTAATTGCGCATTGTTAAACTTAGGAAAAATCAACATGAGCAACCAAACTCCTGCGCCAATCCCGAATGATTTAAATATCCATCCAAATTTATCTCCGTTTCTTGTTTCGAACGGCTCATTTTTGGCTTCCAGAATTAAGGGCTCTGCACCATTATATTGAGGAATTGATTTAATTGCGGCGTAATAACCCTTATGGCGATCATTGTTGCCAATATGGTCTAAGTAAATAAACTGATCGAGGTTTTGTTCTTTGAGTTTATTATAAGTTTCTATTCCTAATTCTTTAAATGCCTGTTCTTTTTCAACGTCACTGCTGCGATTACTAATGCCCTTTGTGTATTCGGTCCCCAGCCATGCCGCGGGCATAATAAAACTACTATTATTACCAGTATCTATTTGCGGGGCCTTGTCTAAAATAGGGCAGGCAACATACAGATGAAAAGTTAAATATTCGTTATTTCTGCCACTTACCTCTGTTCTACGATGTACCGTTGCGTGTTGTTTATCTATATAATGGTTTGCAATTGTGTAATATCTTGTGATAGGCTTTTTACTTATTTCGCTAATATTTTCAACCGTTGTTAGTTTACCTGTGGCTGTTAGTAAATATTCCTGTAACACCATTGTTGGCACCGAAATAGCCAGGCAAGCCGCAAAAAAATAGAGAAATGGCAAATTACCCTTCTTATCTTTTAATACCAGTAATTTAATCCTTGGCCTTAGCCAGATATAAACAGGTATCACAGGCAGGCAAAATGGCAGCCAAAAATTAATTAAATCCTCGTTTAAGGCCAATAAAGAAAATTGGTATACAATCAGCCAAATCAAAAACGAATACGATATAATAAAGCCGATGGCCACCAGCAGAAATTGCAGATAGATTAACTTTATCTTGATTAAAAAATAGGCCATTAATAATTGTGATATCGATTTAAATATATCAAAATGATTTTTAACAAGTTAATTTTTCTCAGTTTCTATAGCACTTTCAGTTTCTATAGCCCTTAAGTTATAGAGATCAAGTGTTTTTTGCAATTGCGATTTCATTTGTTTGACTAATATCCTTGGTCGAAGCACTTTCATCTTTGAACCAAACCCTAATAATTCCCGCTCCAGTTCGAAGTTAAGGATCACTTTTATACTGAAAACTTTACCATCGTTTTCTTCACCCAACAGTTTTTGCGTATGATGCAGCGGCTTGGTTATCACATAGGGCGCGTTGGCATTATTAATCCAGAACACCACTTCACAATCGCGCTGCCCTGGGGATTTGGTAACGCCTATTACGTCATTATAGTAAGTAGCAAGATCGATTATTCTGTTCTCCCTATATTTTTCATCCTGTTCTTCTACAGATTGTATCCTGTCGAGGGCCAGATTCAAAAATTGTCCCCTGTTTTTATGCTGTACTCCCAAAACAAACCAGCGGTTGCGGTATTCTTTTAATAAATAGGCGCTAAAGCAAAATGTACTGGCTTCGCGAGCTTTGAATGATTGATACGTTAGGCAAAGCGTTTTTTTAGCAACAATCGCTTTACGGATACCTTCAATATATTCTAGTCCTTTCAGGTTATCATTTTTTTCAAAGTCGATAACCGGCGGACTATGAGTTTTTTGCGAATAGATCTTATCCTCCAGCTTACTCACCATTTCGTTCAGATCGGTAAAATGGTTGAAGCCTTTAAATTGTTTCAGTAAACTGGATACTTCACTTAAAACCTGCATATCCTGTTGGCTGATCGGGCTGTTGGTTATACTATAATTTTTGTCAGCGTAGGTATAATATTTCCGGTCAACCACAACAATAGGTGCCTCGTAGCCCAACTTATTACTGCGCATCATTTCAATATCGGCTTGTACAGACCTCCGGCTTACACCCTTATCAATACCTTCAAATTCATATAAGGCATCAGAACAGGCTTCGATTAAATCATCTAACGTCCATTTTTTATAACGGTTTTGAAGGCAATTGTCAATAGTGCGGTAGCGGATAAGGGCATTGCGGTTAACAGGCATAGGCGAATATATTTTATAAATATGGCAATTATTTTTTTACTGCGCAAAAAGACTGCGCACTTGCCATTCACCTTTGTAGTGTTGAAAGCGTGCATTGCTGGATAAAGATGGCAATGCACGCCACATTGAGGAGAATAACTATATTAACCGTACAATCTATTACCTGATGTTACTAACTATAACCACCACACATTTCCCGGCAGATGACCTGAGCTATTTATTGCACAAACATCCGGGTAAAATACAGTCTGTTGATCTCTCGGCAGGAAAAGCACATATTTTTTATCCGGAAGTAAGTGATCAGAAATGTACAGCTGCCTTATTGCTGGATATTGACCCGGTGGGATTGGTAAGAAATGCGGGGCCTAAAGGCAACGACTTTGCGTTAGAGCAATATGTAAACGACAGGCCATATGTGTCCAGTTCATTTATGAGCGCAGCTATTGCCAAAGCTTATTCATCCGCCCTTAATGGCAGATGTAAGGACAAACCGGAACTGGTAGATGTAGCTATGCCTTTTACAGTTAAGCTGTCGGTGTTGCCGGTAAAGGGCGGCGAAGGTATATTGCGATCCTTGTTTGAGCCACTGGGCTACCTGGTAAATACCATACAACATCCGCTTAATCCCGCTTTTCCTGAATGGGGCTACAGCCGATATTTTACAGTGGAGTTAAGTAACAAGCTTACCTTACAGCAACTGCTTTCGCACTTGTATGTGCTGATACCTGTGTGCGATAATGACAAGCACTATTGGGTAAACGAGGAAGAAGTTGAAAAATTATTGGCCAAAGGCAAGGATTGGCTGGAAGCACATCCGGCTAAAGAAATGATCGTTCGCAGGTATCTGAAAAATCAGCGGTCGCTGGCTAATCAGGCTTTGGGTGTATTGTTAAGCAAGGATGAAATTGAAGAAGCTTTGGAAAACGAGATAATTGTAGAAGCAGCGACCGATATTGAAGAGCCGCAATTACGCATACACGAATTGCGCTTACAAGCAGCTAAAGACGAGTTATTGTTGGCCGGCGCTAAACGGGTAGCAGATTTGGGTTGCGGCGAGGGCAAACTCATCAAACTTTTACTGACCGAGAAGCAATTTGAATTTGTTTTGGGAATGGATGTGAGTTATCGGTCATTGGAGATCGCTAAAGAAAGGTTGAAGCTGGAACGCATGTCTGAAAAGCAATTGCAAAGAATACAATTAATTCAAGGGTCATTAACATACAGGGACAAACGGTTGAAAGGCTTTGATGGTGCAGCATTGGTAGAAGTAATAGAACATTTGGATGAGCCGCGGTTAGCGGCACTGGAAAGATCAGTATTTGAATATGCTAAACCTGGAACAGTAATCATTACCACCCCTAATGCCGAATACAACGTACATTTTGCAGATTACCAGGAAGGCAAAATGCGACATAATGACCACCGCTTTGAATGGACAAGAAAAGAATTTGAAAGCTGGAGTACCAATCTGGCTGTAAAATATAACTACAATGTGATCTTTAAACCTATTGGAGAGGTTGATGCTGAAGTTGGGGCATTAAGCCAGATGGCGGTATTTAGCCGTCGTGACGAGATAGCGGAACAAATGGTGTAATCACAATTAAAAAGAAAAGAATGTTAACAAATAAAACTATACAAATACCTGAATTATCGTTGGTTGTACTCATAGGTGCTACCGGGTCAGGAAAATCTTCATTTGCCCGGAAACACTTCAAGGGAACGGAGATCGTATCCTCTGATATCTGCCGTGGCATGGTAAGTGATGACGAAAACAACCAGGCGGCTTCTGCCGATGCTTTTGCATTGGCCAGGTATATTACCGGTTTGCGCTTAAAGAACGGACTAGTAACCGTAATTGATGCTACCAATGTGCAGGAAGAAGCGCGTAAAGACTGGATAAAACTGGCTAAGGAATACCATTGCCTGCCAGTCGCCATCATATTGAATATGCCCGAAAAGGTTTGTGCGCAACGAAATGCATTGCGACCCGACCGAAACTTCGGTGCGCATGTAATACCGCAGCATATCTCGCAATTAAAACGAAGCTTTAAAAAGTTGAAATATGAAGGTTTTCGCCATATTATCGAATTACGCACGCCTGAAGAAGTTGAGGCAATAACCGGTATTGTACGCGATCCTTTATACAACAATAAAAAGGGAGAAACAGGCCCATTAGATATCATAGGAGACATACACGGCTGCTACGATGAATTAACACAACTTTTAGCAGATTTAAGATACATCAACAATGGTGAAACGTGGGTTCATCCCGAAGGCCGGAAAGCTGTATTTGCCGGTGACCTGGTTGACCGCGGGCCTAAAACACCCGAGGTATTAAAGTTGGTAATGAGCATGACTGCTGCCGGCAACGCTTATTGTGTGCCCGGTAATCATGATATTAAATTGATGCGCTGGTTGAGCGGTAAAAACGTGCAGGCCAAACATGGCCTGCAGGAATCTATTGATCAGTTAAGCCCGGAAACACAGGAATTTAGGGATCAGGTTAAAAAGTTTTTGGATAGCTTGATCAGCCATTATGTATTCGATAATGGCAAATTAGTTGTTGCCCATGCTGGTTTAAAAGAAAGTATGCAGGGGCGCGGTTCAGGTGCTGTACGCGAATTTTGCTTATACGGGGAAACCACAGGTGAGATAGATGAATTTGGTTTACCGGTTAGGCTTAACTGGGCTGCAGAATATAAAGGCAGGGCTATGGTTGTTTATGGACACACGCCTGTGCCTGAAGCACAATGGCTCAATAATACTATTGACATTGACACTGGTTGTGTATTTGGCGGATCATTAACCGCTTTGCGTTATCCTGAACGGGAATTGGTAGCTGTAAAAGCTGCTCAGGTTTACTGCGAGCCAGTAAGGCCCCTGGATCATGGTAAGGCCAATGTGCCAAACTTAACCATGCAACAGGAAAACGACAATGTGTTGGATATAGCCGAATTTACAGGAAAGCAGATTGTAGAAACACGCCTGGGGAATAACATCACTATAAGGGAAGAAAACGCTATAGCTGCGCTAGAGGTAATGAGCAGGTTTGCTATCAATCCAAAATGGCTTATCTATTTACCACCTACCATGAGTCCATCCAAAACCAGCATACTGGATGACTACCTGGAATTTCCGACTGAAGCTTTTGATTATTACAAAGCAGCCGGGATCAGTAAAGTAGTATGTCAGGAAAAGCATATGGGTTCAAGGGCAGTGGTTATCGTCGGTAAAAATGAAGAAGCGATCAGCAAAGCATTCGGAATTACGGGAGAAGGCATTGGTACAATTTATACCCGTACAGGTCGCGCATTCTTCAATGACAAAGTAACCGAGCAGGCCTTATTAACACGATTGAATGAGGCGTTGATTACTTCAGGATTTTATGATGCTTTTAATACCGATTGGGTTTGTTTGGATACCGAATTAATGCCTTGGAGCGCTAAAGCGCAGGCTTTACTCCAAACACAATATGCGGCGGTTGGCGCTGCTGCAACGCATGCTTTAGGCGATGTGATGGATGCACTAAAACAATTGACTCAAAGGGATGCAGCCGGTGAAGAATTGTTAGCGGAATACAGTGAAAGGCAAAAGGAAGCTAAGCAATTCACTACGGCCTATCAGCAGTATTGCTGGCCGGTAAACAGCCTGGACGATTACAAGCTGGCACCGTTCCATATCCTAGCATCCGAAGGAAAACTTTGGACAAGCGAGAACCACGAATGGCACATGGAGCAGATAAAAAAAATCTGCGCGGGCGATCCTGCTATATTGTTAGCTACCCCTTACAAAATAGTGGAACTAAATAACGAAGCCAGCATCAATGAAGCTACAGAATGGTGGTTAGCCTTAACCGACAAGGGCGGAGAAGGCATGGTAGTGAAACCTTATAACTTTATTGAAAAAGACGGTAAAGGACTAATACAACCGGCTATCAAGATCAGGGGAAAAGAATATTTACGGATCATCTATGGCCCTGAATATACTGCCCCGGAAAATATCGTCCGCTTAAAGTCACGTGGTTTAAATGCAAAAAGAGGATTAGCTATGCGCGAGTTTGCATTGGGAATAGAAGGTTTACAACGTTTCACCGATAAAGAACCGTTAAGGCGCGTGCATCAATGTGTATTTGGTGTGCTGGCTATGGAAAGTGAGCCGGTGGATCCAAGATTATAAAATGAAATAATAATTACGAACATGAAACAAATCATACTGCAAAAGTTATCTGAGCTTGAGCAATCGGAAAATATAAAAATTCTATATGCCTGCGAGTCTGGCAGCCGGGCCTGGGGCTTCGCTTCGCCGGATAGTGACTTTGATGTTCGCTTTCTCTACACCCGGAATGTTAATCATTATTTAAGCATTGCAGAAATGCCGGATGTGGTTGGCCTGCCGGTTAATGAAGTATTGGATATCGGCGGCTGGGATTTGAGGAAAGCTTTAAAGCTATTCCTCAAATCTAACGGCCCCTTATATGAGTGGTTACAATCACCTGTCATATATCGTCAGGACAATGCTTTCGCTGATGAAATGCGGAATTTAATGCCTGCTTATTTTTCCTTACGTTCGGGTGGGAATCACTATTTATCAATGGCTAACAATACACTTAGGGATGATCTGCAAACCGACCAGGTAAAGCTGAAGCGTTACTTTTATGCGCTGCGACCGGCATTGGCTTGCCAATGGATAGTTGAGAAACAAACCGTACCGCCAATGGAATTTTATCAGCTGCGGATGTTAATAAGCGATGAAAAAGTTCAAAAAAATATAGATGATTTACTGGAACAAAAAAAGACCGCTGATGAAAAGGCTTTTATAGCACCAGTTTCATCGCTTAACGAGTGGTTAACTGATACACTAAATTATTGCAGGGAACAAATGCCGCTAATGCCATCGGAGAAGAAAGACGCAGATAAATTGAATGAAGTTTTTAGAAAATACATACAGCCATGACTTATGCACAGCTAAAACAGCAAAAAGAACTGATCCTGTTGGATTGTATCAGTGGCAGTACGGCTTATAACCTGAATGTTGCCGGTTCTGACGTGGATAAGAAAGGAATCTTCATCATGCCTCAAAAGCAGCTTTATGGTTTTGAGCGACAAGACCAGATTGCTAATGCGACCAACGATGAAGTTTATTTTGAGATAGGCCGTTTCCTTGAGCTACTAACGAAAAACAACCCTAACATACTGGAACTGTTAAGTACACCAAAAGAGCATGTGTTATTTCGTCACCCATTAATGGATTTAATCAAACCGGAGGATTTCCTATCTAAACTTTGCCTGGATACATTCGCAGGATATGCACAAACACAAATCAAGAAAGCCAGAGGGTTAAATAAAAAGATCAATAAACCATTAGATGCCGAACGTAAATCTGTACTGGATTTCTGCTTTGTGATCTATAACAATGGTAGCATTTCACTAAAGGAATGGCTGAAGGAACATAATTTTAGTCAGGAACAATGTGGCTTAGTGAACCTGGATCATTTCAGAAATATTTACTTACTTTATCATCAAAAACAGTTAACAGAGGGGCGATTTAAAGGAATATCATCGGGACCTGATGCTGATGATGTTCAATTAAGTTCTGTACCTAAAGGTATAGAAAACATAGCTGTAATGAACTTCAATAAGGATAGTTACTCCATCTATTGCCGGGAACACAAAGAGTATTTAGAATGGGAAGAAAAACGGAATGAGCATCGTTATCAAAGTACGTTATCACATGGCAAAAGTTATGACGCGAAGAATATGATGCACACCTTTCGACTTTTGAGCATGGCTGAAGAGATCGCCCTATATCAGCGGGTAATTGTCAAACGTGAGGATCGCGATTTCCTGTTAAAGATCCGCAACGGAGAATTTGAATTTGATGAACTGATGCGCATGGTTGAAGTAAAGATGGAGGGGATAAAATCAGTTTATCAAAGATCGGCGTTACCTGATAGACCGGATATTCACATGGCCGAAGATCTGTTGGTGCAAATCAGGGCGCTTTTTTATAAGGTTAACTGTATATAACCTTACCGCAAATGCTCAAACTTATTAAAGTATCAGCAATTTTCGCCAGGCTACCACCACGAGAGCGTATTGCCCCTACTTTGCGAACAAGCAATATGATCAATTTTAATTGCCACGGTAGCAACTGACGTATTCAAACACCCAAAAAAAGCAGACCGCAAATCAGATTTAGCACCTGTTTTGCGGTCTTTTTTTGCTCAAAAATAGTCCAGCAGCCAGGTTAACAGATTTTCACCAATGCCCGATGATGAGCCAGGGCGTACCGCCAATACCACATATAGGGGGCCCGGTAATAGGCCCGGGGGACCCCACCGTATTAATTGGCGGACTACCTGCTGCAAGGGTCGGCGACATGCTGTTTTGCGTAGGGCCGCCTGATTCCATTGTAAAGGGATCAACAACGGTAATTATAGGTGGCGTACCGGCGGCAAGGATGGGCGACCAAACTGCCCACGGGGGTGAAATAATGTTAGGCGCTTTTAATGTTAACATAGGCGGATAGGCAATTATGACAATAAGGGCTATATTTTTGGGAGGATCGGTATAGTCATCCCCCAACCCCTTATTACTTACATCAGATGGTTCACCGATAGCAAATCTTCTAATTTCAATCTTTTCCAGTTACCGCCCGTGCAAAGAAACGCAGTATGGAATCCAAATCGAATCGAAAAACTATAAGATTCGGTGTTGCGCTGCTTCACCATCAGCAGTTTTCTGCTCGCTAAATGCAGGAGATTTTATAATAGATCGCAACCTCCAACTGAGAGCCAGGATTACTTCTTATCTGAAGAACAGCAAAGAACACGTTCAGCCCGCATTTTGCGCTACCGCGTTTTGGACGATATGACGTTGCCCCCGTATCACAGCTTCCAACAGCCAGTTGGCGTTTGCAGACGAAACAAAGGCGAACGCAGACATCTAAGCGCACTTCGCATAACGCAATCTCCCACCGGGTTTCTTTTGTATACATTTACGATATTATGAAGAAAATCACATTAACGTTAATGAAGTATCTTTTTTTTCTTTCCTTCTTCATTATTTCATTTTTTGATGCTACAGCTCAGCCGCAAAATAATTTTAGCTTAGGCTTTGCAGATAGTGTCAAGTCTAACATATTAAAAGAGCAGCGGCAATTGCTAATATACACGCCATATCAAGGCAAAAAATCCCGTGCTGCAACTAAAGACAATTACCCTGTCATTTACGTGTTAGATGGAGAAAATAATTTCCGCTCCGTTGCCATAACCGTTGAACGTTTGGCCGATATGGGCCTTTGTCCGCACATGATCGTGGTGGGCATCCCTAATACCGATAGAAGCAGGGATCTCACTCCAACAACTGTTGCAAACAATACAGACGGCGTAAAAAATTCCGGAGGGGGCGAGCGATTTCTTTCCTTTATAGAAAAGGAGTTAATTCCATACATCGATTCCAATTATCTTACTGCACCCTATAAACTTTTTATGGGCCATTCCCTGGGCGGGTTAATGGTAGTACATACAATGGTTCATCACAAGGACCTGTTCAACGGCTATATCGCTATAGAACCATCAATTTGGTGGGATAGTCACAAAATTTTGAACGAAGCTAATACTGCTATTGAAAAAGATTCCTATGCCAATAAAACATTGTTTCTGGCCATCGCCAATCATATGGAAAGAGGGGTGGATACCACAGCCGTACAGGCAGATACATCAGACCAAACGGAGCTGACAAGGTATAATCTGGATTTGATACATCACGTGCACAAGCACCCCGAAAATTAGCTGCGGTTTAAGGAAGTGTATTACCAGTATGACAATCATCAAACAGTTCCTTTAATAGCAGCTTATGATGCACTGCGTTTTGTTTTTGACTATTACACCTTCCCCAGGTATTCTGAGTATCAAATAACCAATCCAAATTTACCTTTGGTAATCACAAATCATTACAGAAGGATTACTGAGGAACTGGGTTACCAGGTACTCCCTGATGAATCATTGGTCAATAACCTGGGATATTACGCTTTAAGGTCAAAGCAATATAATATGGCCGGGGAATTATTCGTATTAAATGTGCGCAATTACCCTAAGGATGCAAACCCTCTGGATTCTTACGGGGATTATTACCTGGCCAAAGGTGACAAGAAAAACGCAATAATTTGTTTTAAAAAAGCGCTATCTATCAAAGAGATACCAGAAACAAGGGTTAAACTGAATTCACTTTTGAAAAGCGCGGTAAAACCATAATAAAGCGACACATTTATATAGATTATGAAAAAATCATTCGCGCTATTATTAAATATTGGCTTCTGGGCTTGTTATTTCATCCTGATCGGTATTCTTTTAGGGCTATATAACAAAAGTAGCCCGCCTGCAGGCGATCATGTGGCAAGAGTGATCAATGCTTTTAAAAACCTCTTTCTTTTTGCCATTCTGCCTTCGGCAATCACCTATATTTCTTATTATTTCGTGTTGTTTCCCAAATATCTGCAGCAAAGGAAATTTTTACTGGCGCTGTTTTGGGGGTTGCTGATAGCCGTTGGAACAGCCTTGCTGTGCTATGTTCTGCATCGTTACCTGATCGAAACCGGACGCGTACTTGACATGGATGATGCCGGTAAAAAGGGGCGTTCTACTGCCTTCAGCGTAATTATGGTGATGACATTCATTGATCTGGTTGCTGGCATTGTGGCTTTGGGCATTAAGGGCTTTATTACCTGGCTATATGAGATCCGGCTAAAGGAGCAGTTAAGGGAAAAGAATTATGAAATGGAAATGGCCCTGGTCAAGTCGCAGCTTGACCCGCACCTGCTATTTAACACGATCAATAACATTGATGCGCTGATCTTAAAGGATGCGGTCAAAGCGTCCGATTATTTGAATAAGTTATCGGGTATCATGCGTTTCATCCTTTATGAAACCAAATCTGAACAGATCTTATTGCACAAAGAAGTGGAATACCTGGAAAAATATATCGCTTTACAAAAAATAAGAACCGCCAACCCCAATTACGTCAAGTTTTCGGTAACCGGGGTGATGGGTAATAAACTAATCGCTCCTATGGTCTTTATCCCATTTATTGAAAATGCGTTTAAACATACCAACAATAAAAAAATTGAAAACGCCATCACTATTGATATCTTTATCAATGATGATAATATCAGATTAGTGTGCGCTAATAAGTTTGAACCGGGTACAAAAACACAGCAGCCTGACAGCGGTTTGGGTAATGAGCTGATCAAAAAACGGCTCGAACTACTTTATAAAGGCAAACATCATCTTCGGGTGGAAAAAACCAATGAATTGTACACGATCGACTTAATGATACCCAATGGATAAGCTTAGTTGCATTATAATTGAAGATGAGCCACTGGCGCTGGAAAAGACAAAGGACTTCGTAGAAAAGGTCCCTTTTTTGCATTTAAGCGCTACGTTTGACAACGCGCTAACCGGGCTGAATTACCTCAATAACAACAAAGTTGACCTGCTTTTTTTGGATATTAATATGGATGAATTATCCGGGATAGACCTGCTGGAAAGTTCCAGGATCAACAGCCAGGTGATCATCACCACCGCCTATCAGGAATATGCCTTAAAGGGTTACGAATTACAGATCACGGATTACCTGTTAAAACCGTTCACTTTCACCCGTTTCCTGCAAGCTGTCAATAAAGCGCAGGATAATTTAAATCAGCGCACCTCAGATAACCCGCCTGATTTCATTTTCGTCAAAACCGAAAACCGCTTAGAAAAGATCATGATCAACGAGATCATCTATATTGAAGGTATGCGGGATTATCGCAGGGTACACACGACCACCAAAAAAGTAATGACCTTGCAGAATTTCAGCGAATTTGAACGGCTGATTCCGGCCAGCCTGGTATGCCGTGTACATAAGTCGTTTATGGTCGCGGTGAGCAAGATCGAATCCATTGAACGCAGCCGGATTAAGATAGCCGATCAACTGATCCCGGTTTCGGATACTTACAAAGATACTTTCTTCCAACTCATCAATAGCAGGGCTTAAATCAAGCCTCCTTTGCAGATGGGAACCGGTCATATGCAGACATCCGGGGGCACTTGGCATAACAGAATTTAGTTACCTAAGTCATTCATATACTTTTGTTTAAGAAAAAAAAACAAAAGAAAATGAAAAAAACCTTACGCACCGGGTTCCTACTTGGTATGATCATCCTTGCTTCTTCGGCTTTTGGCCAAACTACTGATACCGTTAAAACCGCCAAAACGTATTTAGACCCGGTGATAAACCTGGTAAGTACGAACCTTAACTACGGGTCTGCGAACAGCGCCCTAAGCGATTATAAAAAGTCTGTACTTGGCGCCCAGGTCGGCGTATCTTTTCAGGCGGGTATCACCCCGGCGTTCTCCTTGGTATCCGAATTGTATTTCTCAATGAAGGGTGGAAAATTGAAGACAAACAACCCGTTAACAATCAACGAATCCACAATACGCTTGTACGCCATTGAAGTACCATTGCTGGCGCGTTTTCACTTTAGCGAGTTCCATATTAACGCCGGGCCATCTATTGCCTATAATTTTTATGGTACCCGGAATATCAATGACAAGACCAGCGACCTGTCATTTGACTCGTCGACAAACGGCTTTAAACGATTTGATGCGGGCCTTCAGGCCGGCGGTGGTTATACTTTTCATACCAAAACAAAAAGGATCACCCTGGACCTGCGTTACAATTACGGCCTTACAAATATTTCTAACGGGCAGGAAATGTACAACCGCAGTTTTATCGTCAGCATCCACGTTTCCAAAGCCTGGAAAACTAATCCATTTTCAAAACATAAAAATTAACAATTATCAATTTTAGTATGAAAGCATTTATTTTTCTATCAGTCATCCTTATTCTTAGCAGTACTTTACTATACGGTCAAAATAATGCTCAACACCGTCTAAAAGGGTCATGGTCCGGCAAACTGGTCATACCAAACGGACCCATCCTGACTATTATCATGAATTTTAAGGAAAACGGCAAAATATCCACTTTTGATGTGCCAGAGCAATTGAGTAAAGACGGATTTATAGATTCTGTTTGGATGGTAAAAGATAGTGTCTTCGCTGATTTCAGCACCAGGCTCGGTAAAGGCGCCATGTACAAAGGAACATTTTTATCCGGTGATTCGGTGATCACAGGGAACTGGATCCAGGGAGCTTCTTTTCCATTAAATTTAAGCCCGACCAGCTATGTGTTTACACTTAAAAGCAAACTGAATCCCAAATTTGACGGGTATAAAATTTTGAAGCTGATCGCAAGCACTCCTACAAAAGACCAACAGAATACAGGAACGTGCTGGAGCCATGCAACAACTTCTTTCATCGAAACGGAAGCTATTCGCCTCGGGAAAAAACCTGTTGTGCTTTCCCCGATGTTCTATGTGGTACCAACCCTGATGGAAAAAGCAGAGCGCTTTATTAGGATGCAGGGCAATGTAGCGTTCAATGAAGGCGATTTGACCTTCAGCGCTTTGAAAGCATACAAATCCTATGGGGCGATCCCGGAAGCGATTTATTCAGGTAAAATTGACAGTACATCAATACACGAACACCTGAAGATGGAGTTGGCTATAAAAGACAAACTGAAGCATTATGTAGATGCCGGCCGAGGGGAGATGACACCTGAAATATACCGAAAATCGGTATCCGCTATTATTTATAAGACGATGGCGAAAGCCCCTGCTACCTTTGATTATGACGGCAAAGCATATACGGCTAAATCGTTTGCAGATGAAAAAATAGGGATAAACCCTGACGATTATATAGAAATTACTTCCTATACACATCATCCTTTCTATACAAAATTTCCTTTAGAGATCGGGTCAAACTGGAATAACAATGCTTACCTAAACGTACCATTGAATGATTTTACCGCCATAATAGACCACGCGCTTCTAAATAATTATTCGGTTTGCTGGGATGGTGATATTCATGAAGGGTATCAAAACGGTTTCTGCAAGCTGACAAAGGAGGAAAAAATAACGCAGCAGGCCAGGCAAACCGCATTTGACGATTACACAACGCAGGACGATCACAATATGCATATCATCGGTATCGCAGAGGACGGCCAGGGTAAAAGGTTTTATATCGCAAAAAACTCATCCGCAGGCTTTGACTGTGGCGGATATGTTTATATGTCAAAAGATTACCTGCTTTTGAAAACCATTTCTGTCATGGTGCATAAAGACGCCTTGCCCAAAGGACTCGCTAACAAGCTAAGTGCTGGCTTCGGAAAAACGACATATAAAACATTAAAAAAATGAGCGCAAACGCTAACTTCTCTTCCGCAATGGCTACGGCGCCGTCGCACGCACCAATGAGTTCACTACGGAAAACCGCACTGGTGGCGGGCATTTGCTACCTGCTCACCTTTGTTTCGATCCCAACTATCGCACTCTATGGCCCGATACATGATCCAAATTTTAAAGGCGCTGCTACCCAGGTATTGATCGGCGTAATACTGGAGATCATCGTCGCGCTGGCCGGCATCGGCACCGCCGTCGCTTTGTACCCGGTTCTCAAAAAGCAAAACGAAGGGCTTGCGCTTGGTTTCGTTGCCGCACGCACCCTTGAAGCGGGCACAATCTTCGCAGGTGTCGCTTTGATGCTCACAGCGGTTACGTTGCGGCAAACGGGTACCCTGGTTGTTTTGTATGACCGGATGTTTCTCATCGGCCAAAGTTTGATACCTGCTATTAATGGCCTCCTGCTCGGCACCTTGCTTTATCAATCGCGCCTCGTGCCGCGGGTATTGCCCGTGTTGGGCTTTATTGGAGCGGCCTTACTGCTCGCTTCCTGGGGCGGCACACTATTCGGCCTTATCGGCAGGGTGTCCGCGGCTTCAGCGCTAATGACACTCCCTATTGCAGCCTGGGAGTTTTCGCTGGGGCTTTACCTCATTATTAAAGGATTTAAACCAAACAACCTATGAAAAAAATATTAAACCATCCGGTCATCCGGATCGTACTGGGCCTGTTGGTCTGCCTTACCGTGTTTGTCGCGACTCAAAATATCAGCGCACGGCTACTCAAAGACACCGGCAAAGACCTGCGCAACCTGGTTAAAGGCATCCTGGCTTCAAGTGCGGTCATTGGCATTTACCGCCTGTTCTTTCGTTGGATCGAAAAAAGGGAAATCACCGAGCTCTCGAAAAATATCATCAAAAATTTAGCGACAGGCGTTGTTATCGGTGTAACCATTCAATGCCTAACCATACTGGTTATCTATTGGAACCACGGGTTCCATATCGTTTCGGTTAACCCATTTTCCTTTGTCATTATCCCGCTGAGTGTTGCTTTTAGCGTTGCCATTTTTGAAGAGATCATGATCCGCGGTATTGTTTTTAGGATCATCGAAGAAAGGCTTGGCAGTTATGTCGCGCTTATCGTTTCGGCAATTATCTTCGGGGCTTTACACTTATTTAACCCCAACGCCAATATTGTTTCTGCCGCTTGCATAGCCATCGAAGCCGGTCTTTTATTAGGTGCAGCTTATATCTACTCCCGCAGTCTGTGGCTGCCGATAGCTATCCATTTTGCCTGGAATTTCATCCAATCGGGCATATTCGGGGCCATCACCTCCGGCAATGAAAAAACTAACAGCCTGATAACAACTAACATAACGGGGCCTGAACTCATAACCGGTGGAAAATTCGGGCCTGAAGGCACGATCCAGGCGATAATATTCTGTATGATTGCAACAAGCATTTTCATGCACCTCAATATCAAAAACGGCAAGCTGTTGAAAGGCCGGGTTTGGAATAGTTAATCATGTGTATCTTATGGAAACAATAAAAGAACCGCACCCTTACCCAGCGGCTTTCGTTACCCCAGCGCATAAGCCAGCCCATCGCTCATTTCAAAAACATCACGACCATATTTTTCTAAACTCATTTTGCGTTTTTAGTTATTTTTCTATCCCCGATAGATTTTCCAGATCTGTTTTTTCCTCATCGATTAAAATAAGCGGCATAAACCGGCTTTATTCATCGCAACAATCAGGTACGGGTAAAAACGGCTTAATTAAACAAATACCGCACCCCTACCTGCATCGAATAGGTGGAATTTAAGCTTACGTCATTTTTAAATGTGTCGGTTATCAGCCGCCCCCCTACCGTAGCCAGTTGAAATACCGGTTTGGTATTACCGCCGGGTTTTACATCCGGGAGGTTAGCAGGTACCAATATGGAACTGGCGTTAACTAATTTTTTCAACCCCCAATTTCTGTTGAGCAGGTTTCCCACATTAAAAACATCCCAGGAAAGCTGGATAGTATGCTTAACCACTTTATTACTGAGTATAAAATCATGCGTAAGTTTAAAGTCCCACTGATTACGCCAGGGCAGCGTAGCACCGTTTCTTTCCGCATAGCTACTTTTACGTGTCCGCAGGTATTTATCCTGATCTACATAGTTAAAAAACGCGTTGCTCTGCTGGGCTGCGGTATAGGTAACCCTGCCCGGCTGGTTTACCGTTAAGGGAACAAAAGTAATTTCTGACGGATTGCGGGGCACGTAAATTAATGACTTGTTGGTGCCATCATGGTTAAAATCCTGGGCATAAGTATAGGAAAAACGGCCATCAACAGCCCCCTGGTAAACCAGTCCCGCGCTTATTTCAAACTTTTTGAGATAGCGTTTACGGTAAATGAGCGACGCTACCACCCGATTCGGGCTCACATAGCCTGCGTAGCCCAGTTCGGGTGTATTGATACCATTAACAGTTGGTTTGGCGTATAGGGCCGATAGGGTTTGGTCGCCATCACCATCGTTCAAATTTTTTGCAATACTTTTGATATAGGCCGCCGACATAGAAAAGCTGTTAGAAAATTTCCGTTCCAACTGGAAAGTTGTCGACCAGTAATATCCTCTTGATGAATTGCCCACCACAACCGCGTTAAACGGTGAGTTACCATTAACATCAGGCATACCATCGGCATTTAAAGGATTAATAAAACGCTGACTATTTGCCGCGGGATAAACCAAACGGTTATCAGGATAACCCGCAATATTTAATGGTTTGGGAACAACGAGATTGGCATCGTTAAAGACAATGGCATTAATATCCTTATTGTAAAGCACTTCGACTGTACCGGTGATGCCGACAGGCAGATGCGCGTCAAGTCCGATACTGCTTTTCCAGGTTTGCGGCATTTTAAAATCCTTTGATAAAACACTGGTTATAGCGGGCAAACCAGGTTGCTGCACAGATATATCCGGCACATATCGTTGTGGATCGGAACTGAAGGGGCCTGGGGTATTTTGCCTGCCCTGCCAGGTTTGCGTTACCTGTTGCAAGCCGGAATACCGGGCTTGGCTTATAATCCATACAAAAGGGATGCGCCCTGTAAATACGCCGCTGCCACCACGAAGGCGCAGTTTTTCTTCCTGGTCAAGGTAAGTTGAAAAGCCAATTCGTGGCGATAGCAATAGCGATAACAGCGGTAGTTGAGAGGTATGTAAATGCAGGCCGTTGGCAAATGTAAGCGCCGCAATGTTGTTATTTTCGGCAAGGCCTCCCGGAAACCACGGGATATCAAACCTGAACCCGGCCGTGATGCTGGAACGTTTGCCAAGTATTATGGTATTTTGTGCAAATAAAGCCAGGTTAGCATATTTAAAATGATAAGATGGCTGCATTTTACCGGGAACGGTTGAATAAGTGATGGCATAATCAACCGGCGACTTTCCCGAAACAAAATCATCCCATGAAGCAAACGTATAATAGCCTGTGCCAAAAGGGATGTAGGTATTACTGGTGCGGCTATAATCAATCTGCGCACCCGCCAGCCAGTTGCTCTTATTGTGGTTCCAGTTAATGTAATCAATTAGCGAAGCCAACGTTACATTGCGGCTGTTGCTATAAGTAAAAGGTTCATAACCAAACGATGTGAACGGGATTCCGTCTTTTAAAATATCAACAAAAGGAAACGGCTTACTGTCCGACTGGCGAGGTTCGTATTGCCGGGTGTAAGAAGCCCGTAAAGTGTTGTAAACACCTGTAGTTAGTTTCACATTCCACTCAGCGGCCAATGAATAAAAATTAGATTTGGTACTGAAGTTGGAATTACTAAAAGGCAAAGCATTGATATTGCGGCGGCCTGCCCCCGCCGGAAATGCTGTTAAAGGGCTGCGTGAACCGTTAACTAACTCAGGCCTTACGCTATTCAGTTGATTATACCTGATGCTGAAAGTGTTATTATCCGCTATATTCCAATCTATCCGCCCGAGGATCTTTAAACTTTTGTTTTCAAAATTATAATTACCGTAACCACCGGGATCATAGCTATAAGTATTGCGCAGGTAATTACCTATCTCATTCAGTTCGGTTACAGTTGGGCGGGCGGTGTTAGGCCCACTGCCATAGGGCAAATCATTAGTAGCAGGGATCAGTTGTTGCGGGTTATACTTTTCGCTTTCGGTTTCGGCGCTTATAAAATAAAATAATTTGTTAACGATGAGCGGGCCGCCAATTCTAACACCATCCTGGTGGTATGAAAGGCTTTTTTTATCAAACGATGCATCGCCGGCATGATATCCGTAACTGTTTTGATTGCGGTAAAAGCGGTAAACCGATGCCTCAGTTTGGTTGCTGCCCGTCCGGGTTGTGATATTGATAGTGCTGCCGATAAAGCCCGATTCCCAAATGGCGTTAAAGGGCGCAACGTTTACCGAAAGCCGATCAATTGCATCCAATGATACCGGCTGGGCGCCATTTCCCGGCAAATTATCGCCTACACCAAAATTGTTATTAAACTCCGAGCCATCAATAGTGATGAAATTTTGCCGGTAATTTCCACCCGCTATTGCAGGCCCGAAAGACTGCGGCGTGAGCCGGATATAATCATTGATGCTTCTTTTGATGGTAGGCAGGCTGCTGATGCTTTGCCGGCTGCTTTTTGTAGATGGCCCTGTTTCGGCCGTTGTCAAAACCGGTTTGTTTAAAGGCGATGCACTCACCCGCACTTCGGAGAGCTGGGTTTGCTTACCTTTTAAAATTACATTCAACACTTCCGGTTCATCCAAGCCGAGGTAAAAATTTTGTTGTTTAAAGGATTCGTAACCAGTGCATGAAACTTCAATTTGATAAGGGCCGCCGGGTTTCAGATCGGGCAGGTAAAACCGGCCTGTTTTATTGCTTGAACAGCCATATTGGGTTGAGGCCGGTAGATAAGTAATATGAACTACGGCACCTTCTATTACCACTTTATTCTGGTCGCAAATAATCCCTGACAAACTGCTTTTGGTTGTTTGCCCAAAAAGCAAACAAGGAAACAGGAGCATGGCCCAAAATAAAAAACACTTTAATTTAAACATGCTATTTATTGTTACCGGGCATTACAGGGCAATATGTTTTGAGCAGAATAATAAGCAGGTAAGTTTTTTTTCATAAGCTTTGATTTAAACATCAAAAACGGACAGGTAAAACCCGCCCGCTTTTGATAATTGTTTTTATTGTTTGTTTACATTTTATTAAAATGAATACCGCGC
The DNA here is from genome assembly GCF_056406855.1 of Mucilaginibacter sp. P1_A3. Lineage (NCBI taxonomy): Bacteria > Pseudomonadati > Bacteroidota > Sphingobacteriia > Sphingobacteriales > Sphingobacteriaceae > Mucilaginibacter > Mucilaginibacter sp. P1_A3. The sequence goes on along the minus strand of NZ_JBFTZJ010000006.1, from coordinate 194,534 downwards.
GCCCAATTGGATCTGGTATGGTGTACCATTTGCAGTTGTTACGCCTACGTTTTCGTTTACACGATAATTGTATTGTTTGGTTGCCTGGTTAAAGCCTGTAACCGTATACAACGTTTGCTGACCAAGGTTATAATTAACCCCTTTATTCTTGTTAAGCAGGTTGGCAAAGTTGAATACATCTGCGGTAATGGTTAGTTGCTGGGTTTTAAAAGTATGGAAACTTTTAGCTAACCGAACATCGAACGTACCCGAGAAAGGATTGCTGCCGCCGTTTCTGTTGGCTATTTTACCGATGCTTTTTTTGATATAATCTTTAGCACGGTTATCCGGGTTGTTCAGCACTTTTTCCATCGAGGCTTTTACAGCTGCCGGGGTGTTAGGATTATTAGGATCAAAAACGAAAGCCAGATCATTATCAGTACCCGGACCGCCAACGAAATCCCCGTTGATATCTGAATCAACCGTTAAAGAATAACGTGTGCCGCCGCTGCCGGTAAACCTGCCGCTAAATGAAAACCCTTTCCAGGTTGGTGTAGAACCGTATAGAACGATTTTGTTGCTGAACTGGTTATCTGAATAGTCCATCTCACTCAAATCACGCGGATCTGATTTAATTGGGCGGAAGGTAGATGTATTAGCTACGTTACCGTTATAAGATGTATTATCCTTTGTATTATTCCAGGTATAGCTAAATGACAGGAAACCGTCTTTGTAGTACCTGAAATCTCCATCAAAAACAAAGGCCTGCTGGTTTAGCTTAGCGCCATTGGTTAATTCAAGCGTGCGGCCAACCAACTGTGTTTTACGACCCTGAACGTTATCGGTAACACCTGATGACGATATGGTATTGGCAGGTACAAACACGCCACGGTTAGCTTCGTTTGAAAGCGTAAAATAAGGCTGATCAGCCAGGTTGCGGTCCAGGTAAACATAATTGTTATTGGTGCGGCTCACCAGGAGGTTTACACCTAAACGAAGATACTCGCCAAACATGTGGTTATAGCTTAAGTTGGCTTTGTAGATGGTAGGGATCTGTAAATTCGGATCGTTAAGGTTGATAGTTGATACCGTTGGCGCGCCGGCGATTAAACCTGGAGCCGTAGACGGATCATTACGATAAGCCGGGAAGTTTGGTTTAGGAACCAAATTCGGGCCTGTATTTGATCTTGTAATATCAATAGAGGCCACTTTGGTACCGCTGTTTTGAATATTGTTTACCTGCGCGTAGTTAATTGGATTGGCAGAAAAGATACCGCCGCCTAAACGGATGATGTCGGTCTTTTCACCTTTTACATCCCATGAAAACTGAACCCTTGGCTGAAAGTTATTCCAATCTGTTGGGTTTGCATCGGTCCTTAATCCTAAAGCTTTATCAACTATCGGGTTATATTCGCCCTTAGTTAAATAACTGGTAAGGTCCCAGCGCAGGCCAAAAGTGGCGCTTACATTTTTTACAGGCTCAAACTGAACCTGGCCAAATGCAGAAAGGTTTAAAACATATTGCTGTACCGATGGGATACCCGCAATTGGCACCTCACGCACAAAACGTGTAGGGTTCAGATCATCAAACTCTTTAATGTTATTAAAAATGAACCTTCCGTTTTGTTCGTTGGAAATATAGGTATTGAGGTAGGTAAGTGTATTATCGGTACCAAATGTAAAGTTGTATTTACCTTTTGTAAGATAACTGGTATTCACCAATTGCAATTGGTTTTCCAAATCGCTCTCCGGCGTAAAACGCTGACCGCCTAATTGTACCGAAGTACTGCCGACAGTTCCGTTTGGTAAGGTAGAACGTACCGTAACAATAGCACGGGGAATATTAGCCGAAGGAAGCTGATTGTTTGGCGTATAATCACGCTTGGCGCTTTGCCATTGCAATTTCAGCTCATTCAAAAAACTGGAGCTAAACTGGGTACGCAATGATGCCAGCGTGGTGTTTTCGCGCGATTTGAAGTTACCGTATGTTTCAAACAGGTTAATATTGGAGTTATCATCCGTACTGTTAGGGTTATTCCAGTCGCTGTAATTGTTCCTGATAGTTAAACGGTTTTTATCATTGATCTGCCAGTCAATACGAGCAAAAAAAGTATTGGCAGTAGTTTTTCTTGGAAACTCACCAACTTGCGGGCCGCTACCCAAACCATATTTTGCACGGCCGATATTGATTACGCTATCAAGCATACCTTTACTAATGCGCAGGGATATAGCATCAGCATCTGACTTGATATCAGCAATATAAAACGGTGCAGACTGCTCCTGGCGATCAAGCGCGGTAAAGAAGAATAATCTATCTTTAACGATGGCGCCACCTAAACTAAAACCATATTGATTTGTAGTAAAATTTTGTTGGCGTTTATTACCGCGGATATCATAAGGGCTGGCTAAAGCATCTGAACGGTAATAATCAAAAGCCGAACCGGTAAGCGTATTGGTACCTGATTTGGTAACCGCGCTAACTGTACCGCCACCTGCACGGCCCTGTGATACATCGTAAATATTGGTTGATACCTCAAACTCGCGAATAGCCTCCAGCGACAGTGAGTAAGGACCACTACCTACCGCGCCTGATGTTAAGTTACTGCGGGCGCTGGTACCATCAATCAAATAATTGGTTGATGAAGGCAACTGGCCGCTTACCGAGCCACCGTTTGATGTTGGGGCAAGCGAAAGCAAGTTGGTAAAATTACGATTCAATGCCGGAATCTGCTGAATGGTACGCGCATTAATGGAGGTGCTGCCTCCTAAACGATCATTGCGGCTGCTTAAGGCGTTGGCTTTAACCACAATTTCTTTTAGCCCGAGTGTGTTGTTTGACATTAAAAAGTCTGCAACAACCCTATCGCCCTGGTTAAGGGAAATTTCGTTTTTAATTTGCGGGTCATAACCGATGAAAGATGCTTTAACCACATATTGCCTGCCTAAAGGCAACTGGCGGAAACTGTATTTACCTTCACCATTGGTAACACTTGTTGAACGGAAGCCATTTGAGCTATTTTGAATAGCAATGGTTACGCCAGGCATACCAGCGCCTTTGTCATCCTTTACCTGGCCGGAAATGGACGCATCAGTTGACTGGGCGTAAGCCGTATTGCCTGCTATTAAAAAAAGTATCACCATTAGTGATGTTGGGATCTGGATAAGGAAATTTCTTTCCAATATTTTTTTTCTTATTTGGATAAAAAGGTGCATATTTATTTGCGATAATTAATTTTTGACGAGTTAATTTTGAGTAGACGCTGCTACAGCGCCTACCTTGCAGCCGGTGGTGCGGGATCACCTCCGGCTTTTTTTATTATTTAGTTTATTTCATGTTGCTGGCTGAAGGGTTAATGATTAAACTGTCGGCATCAAGCTTATAGCTGATACCTGTGGCAAGAGTGAGCTGTTGAAGCATCTGGCCAATATTTTGGGTACCTAAATTGATCGTATATTTCCTGGTGTCAAGCGTGGGATGCCTGACAGTAACTTTAATATTAAAATGTCTCGATAGTTCGTCGCCAATCTGCTCCAGGGTCATGGCATCGGTATGTATGGAGCCATCGGTTCTCCATGTGGCTATAAGGCGGGTATCCTTCCTTAAAACTTGAGTAGTATTTAATGAGGCTTTATAAACCAATAGCTGCCCGCGGGTAATACCGGCGCTGATAATATGGGGTTTACCCAAACTATCCAGCTGTTCAACATCAACCTTGCCCTCAGTTACGGCTACCCGGTATTCGTTTTTAAGATCATACGCCCGGATGCAGAAAGTGGTACCAATATCCCTGGTTATCAATTTGCCGGAAATAACGCTAAATGGATGGGACGCGTCATGTTTTACTTCAAAAAAGGCCTCGCCTTTATCCAAATAAACCACACGTTCCTTTGTATTGTTAAATAAAGTAGAAACCCTCATGGTGGTAGCTGCGTTGAGCCAGATGCTGGTGCCATCATCAAGAGTTATTTTTTTCACCTGGGCGTTGCCCGTAGCAAACGTATTAAAAACAGCGGCGGTCAATGGCGTTTCACTATTGCGTTTATTAAAGTACAGGGCGGCAAGCAAAGAAACTGCAAATACAATGCATGCTGCTTTGAGCCAATTTTGACGCTGCCACATTTTACGCACCGGTGAAGCCTTTTGCGCATTAGCGATGCGCGAGGTAAGCTCCTGGTAAATCCGCTGTTCGGTATTCGGATCCTTCAGTATATCTGCTGCATCCTCATCTGTGTATTTTTCAAACCATTCATCAACCAATTCTTTTTCATGCTGATGAATGGAGCCATCCTGATAGCGTTGGAACAGCTGCTTTAAACCTGGGTACTTATTGATCTTCATTCAAAGCATTAGCGCCCGGGAAGCAAAAAAGTACTTTAATAAATAGTTAAGCTTACATTAATATTTACAACATAAGCCCAGCTACCAAAAGTGACAGGTAAATTAATGAGCCCTGCTCAACAGACATACGCAGCCTGCGTAGCGCTTCAGAAATATTGTTCTTAACGGTTTGTTCAGAAAGTTTCAACTCAGCGGCAATATCACGGATCGATTTATCCTCATACCGGCTTAGTTGAAAACATAAGCGCATATTAAAAGGCATTTTTAAAAGCTCATTATCAACAGATTGTTTTACCTCTTTTAAAAGCAGTTGGTCGTCGGCAGCTACCGAGCGCCCAACGTTGTCCAATAAAACATCTGCGCCCTGCAGCCGTATCTTATCCTTACGGAATGCTGTCATCACGTTATTGCGCGCCACGGTGTTTAAATACGGCAAAAAAGATTCGGCGGAATAAAGCGTTTCCCTGTTGTTCCATACGTACATAAATACATCCTGTAAAATATCTTTGGTATGGCTTTCATCCCGTGTCAAGCGGTAAACATAGGAAAACAAGGCTTTCCAGTGCCGGTTAAACAGCATCTGGAAAGCCAGTTCATCCCCGAGGGCAATTTCCTGCAACAGTTCTTTGTCAGACTGATGTATCATAGATCGGATTGGATAAAAACATTTATTTCAAAACCTCCTGCTATCAGGTTAAACAACACCGCCCATTAAAGGATCGGTTTTAGTTGGCGCGCCTGTTTCCACACGACCAGCAAATCGTTCCTCAAAAGTATCATGCCCGTTAAGTTTTACGCTGAAATCGTACCAGTTGTGATTTTTAGCTAAGTTTAAAACCACTCTTGTATTGCCGCCGGCAGGTATTACCAGGGTTTGTGCCTGTGCTTTATAGCTTTTATCACTTATAACTGCTGTTTGCGCCTTTTTATCGTGATTGGCAATATGAATAACAAGGTTACCGGTGAGCTTTGCTGCATTTAAGCGGCTGGTCTCATAATCGCAGCTTATTTTAAGCTGCGGATTATTATTGTTCCCGGCAAACTCGCGGTAAAAACCGTTAGGGCCGTAAACTTTTAAATGGTAAGCTTCGTTTTCAAAATCGTTGATTTTCCACTCATCTGTTAAGGTATCGCCCGCGGCTGCACTGTAATCCCAAGCGCGCAGTTGTTCTTTCTGATAAGGGTTAACCGCATACACCCTAAACGGTGAACCTGTAGACTTACTGCCATGCACCTTATTGCCTGCCTTGAATGCTATTTCGTATGCTTTCTTTTCTTTGTTGAAATATCCATCGGTATATAATTCATACGGCAGCGCGCAGGCGGGTTTTACGCCTTTTTCCTGCTTTGGAAAATAGGATGATTGAGTATGATCTGTATTAATCTGTTCAATTTCTGCAGCTGATAATTTTTTAAAATTAGCCGGCGCCTGTTTAAACTGTGCCTGGTGAATGCCTTCAATAAATGGTTTCTTTTCTAAAAATACCGGACCATCTATTTTTTCGCCATGATACCGGCGGAAAGCTGATGTCAGGTTACCGCAAATGGTACGACGCCATTGGGTAATATTTTCTTCTTTTACTTTTTTGTTGAATTTTTTTTCTAAAAAGTCCTCAACAAATTGCAGTGATGAAGTATGATCAAATACTTCCGAACATACGTAACCGCCACGTGTCCATGGTGACGCTATGATCATCGGCACACGGTAACCTAAACCTACAGCACCTTCACGGATATTCGCATCCGTAGCCGATGGATTAGTTTGCTGATCTTTAGTAACAAAATCAAGTTTAGGATCAATCCCCGCGGACACTTTACCGGTATGCTCTTTATAAGGGTTTGGTACTACATAGGGCGGCACGTGATCAAAATAGCCATCGTTTTCATCATAGGTGATCACAAAAATGGTTTTTTTCCAAACTTCCGGGTTCTGCAGCAAAATCTCCATCGCTTCACTTACATACCATGGGCCAAACCAGGGCTCGCCGGGATGATCAGAAAAGTGGGCCGGCGGCATCAACCAAGATACGGTTGGCAGTGTACCATTTTTAACATCCTCCCTAAACTGGTAAAAAACATCGCCTTTGGGTACATTTAAAGTACGCCCGGTACCGTTGTCATCATAAGTTAAGGCACTTAACTCATGGTAATCGGCACTGTTTATATTGGTTGAAAACGCTTTACTGTTTAATTTCTGGCCAGTTTTTGAAAGGCTATCAAAACTTGCTTTTGTGTATTTGGCTTGTGCGGTTTCAATGTTAGCCAATACCTTTTTAGCGGCGGCAAGCCTTTGAATGGTACGGCCTTCGGCAGGTTGTTTTTCGAGGTCGGCAATTTGCTGCTGGATGCTTTGTTTTTTGGTTTGCAGGTTTGCAATGCCACCTTCGTGCAACCGTACGTTGTATTGCTTAAAGTATTCCAACACATTGGTGCCAAAATTACTCAGCCATGCGCTTTCTTCTGATTTTAAGCCGTAGCCCATAGTTAGCTCATTCTGGTATACTTTCCAGCTAACGTCGTTTTCTTCCAATCTTTCGGGATAGGTTGTCCACTCCAGTTCGGGAAAATCATAATTATTTACGTTCCATAAATGGGCAATGCCTTCGGGTTTATTGCTTTCGCGCACGGTACCGGTCATCCAGTAATGGCGGTTAGGGTGCGTACCGGTAATGCTCGAACAAAAATTCTGATCACATACGGTAAAAGCATCGGCCAAAGAATAGTAGAAAGGAAAATCAGAGCGGTCGCAATAGCCCATAGTTAGCGGCATATCTGCATAAGCTTTGTTACGCGCCTTCTTTACATCTAGCCATCTGTCATATTTGCCGTTATTCATGGCATCGGTCTGGTCGCTCCAACCATGAGGTAGTGAGCCCATCCAGGCTATTTTGGTATCTTTTACATCCAGGTGAAACGGACCGTAAGTATCACCCTCTTTATTGGTTTGCAGCCAAACTTTGTTTTTATCGGGCAGGTTGATAGCGCGGGGATCATTGTAGCCGCGGACTCCCCGGAGGGTACCCAGCTGATGATCAAATGAACGGTTTTCCTGCATCAGGAATACAATATGTTCGGCATCGTAAAAAGTACTGCCCGGCTCGGGATTGATAGCCAGTGCTTTTTGTATTACCGGTGGCAGCATATTTATGGCTGCTGCACTGCCAGATAATAAAGCCGCTTTTTTTAAAAAGTCTCTTCTTGAATTCATTTTAATTTTTAATTGTTAGTTAGGCAATGATTGAAGATGTGAGTACACATAGCATAGCCATTAACCATCACTTAATTGAGGATATTTATTGAGAATGACATATCCCGCTGCCGTCAATAAATCGCGTCAAATATCCATCAACACTTTAAAGTGTATGTTAATAGGGAATTAATTAATCGCCATGTGCGTTTGTTTAATAACAGCTTAATGAGAGATTGCGAAATTTGACTATAATGGGTTCATTAAACTATTCGCTAAAAGATCGGGGGATTGGCCCTAAGCATCACCAAAACTCTCTGCCTGTACGGTATTGTTACACCTCACATCCGGTTATGGGGACTAAATTGAGTGAGTATAGTCAAAAGACTGCCGTGTTTCATTTAAGAGTATAACTAAAAAGATACTAATGATGGCACCTCATTTTAACCCATCGTCTGTTAAATTAAAATTACCTTATTGCATGATAAACGTAATGTACCCATACAGGAGTGACCTATTTGTTGTTATTTGATTATCAAAAGATTAAGTTATTGTGTACGGCTGATTTATTCAGTATTTCTCCAGATTTGACGGGGTGTTTTGCGGAAAAAACACGCCATAATGAACAAGTTTTACCTGATTGCTATTTTTATTTTTGCCGCATCATTTACTTATGCCCAGCAGGCCGTTTTAAAAGGGCAGGTTGTTGACGAAAAGACCAAAGAACCGCTAAGTGGGGCCTACATACACTTTGACGGCCAGAAGCGCGCTGCGCTTACCGACGCATTCGGACACTATTCCATTACCAATATAGTTCCCGGCACCTATAAAGTAAAGGTTAAATATGTTGGTTATACAGAATACGAAGAGACTATCCGGCTATCGGATGGCCAAATATCTGTTTTGAATATTAATTTGTCAGAAAAATCGGTATCTCTTAAACAGGTAAGTGTATACGGGAAAAACAACGAAGAATCGGAAACCTCCTCCCGCAGGACAGAAAAAAACGCGGATAATATTACCAATGTCCTATCTGCGCAGGCTATGCAAAGATCACCTGACATTAATGCAGCCAATGCCTTGCAAAGGGTTTCTGCGGTTACCATCCAGCGCAATAGCGGGTCTGATGAAGCGTATGCTATTATCCGCGGCTTAGAGCCTCGCTATAACAACACGCTTATCAATGGTGTTAAAGTAACCAGCCCGGATCCGGTATCGAGGTTTATTTCTCTTAGCATCGTGCCGTCAGATCTGTTAGAGAAAATTGAGGTTAGCAAATCTTTAACACCCGAAATGGAAGGCGATGCCATTGGGGGTACCGTTAACCTGGTGTTTAAAGATGCACCGGAGTATGAGTACTTTAAGGCCAATGGTTCTGTAGGTTACAGCGCCTTGTTTTTTAACCGCAAGTTTGACAATTTCAGTCATGGCGCTGTTCAAAGCCAAAGCCCGGCAGATAGATTTGGCGCCTCATACATTACCAAACCCGGTAACTTTAGCAGGCCCAATCTCGATTTTACTAAAAACAATGCTCCGCTAACCTCCTTGTTAGGTTTTACCTATGGCAGGCGCTTTTTCAACAACAAATTAGGTTTTATTATTGGCGATAGCTACCAGAACCAATACTACGGAACCAATTCTCAATTTAACACCGCCGATGCAGATACCCGCCCGGGGAAAGGTTTTCAGCCGGTTATTTCGGATATAGCTAACCGCACTTACTCTACTCAGCAATTAAACAATGGCTTATCTGGCCATGTTGATTATAAATTTAACGATCAGAATAAGATCAGTGTTGATAACGTTTTCCTGTACACGCACATCACCCAAACCCGGTTAAGTGTTGATACTTCTATTTTAGGCGGCAACGGAGGAAGGATAGGCCCTGGTACCGGTACCGTATTTAATGATAACCGCTCCAGTATCCAAAATCAGTTTGTGGAGAACCTTAAATTAACGGGAAAGCATATTTTATCAAAGCACTTTGCCTTTGATTGGGCTGGCGTATACTCAAACTCTACTCAAAAAGCACCGGATAGGGCCGATATTTCTATCAACCACCTCGTAAACCCTGATTTTACCAGTACGCCTGATTATTTTGATAATATATCACGGATATGGCAAAAAAGCGGCAATAAAGACCTTAGCGCTGCGGCCAACCTGGGCTACAAAACAGCACTTGGCCAAAACAATTTTTTAGAAATAAAGGCCGGCGGTATTTACAGGCATACAACCCGTTATAATATCCAAAACGAATATTCATTAAGGCCAACAGCTACTGCCAACGGCGTTAAAAGTCCGTTCACTGATATTTACTCGGCAGACTGGGTAGTTTATGATGTCACCGGTTCATTAGCCAGCGACAAGGCCAACTATACTGCTTATGAAAACATTAAAGCAGGTTATGGTGAGTTCAAATTAACACTCAATAAGTTAGACGTTGTAGGCGGCGTACGTGTTGAAGGTACGGAACAAGGCTATGATACCCACCCTGTAGTTTTGGATATCCGCAGCAGCGCTAAAAAAACATATACCGATGTGTTACCAAGTTTACAGTTAAAATATAAGCTTACCGATAAATCTAATTTAAGGGCATCTTACTTTAAATCAATTTCACGTCCGGCTTTATATGAACTGGTACCTACACCAACCCTTGGCGAAAGCACCGATGTAACGGGTAACCCTTTAGTACTCCATACCCAGGCCGATAACTACGATTTACGTTACGAACTTTTTCCGAAAAAAGAAGAACAGTTTTTTGTGGGCGGCTTTTATAAAAACATAATAAACCCTATTGAGTTTGCCCTAAATGGCTCAAGCGGCGGGCAGCTAAGCACTACCCCGCAAAACTTTGGGACCGCTAAAGTTGCGGGTGCCGAGATCGTTTACAGCAGATACTTTGGCGATCTGGGTATATCGGGTAATTACACCTATACTTACTCCAATATTAACACCACCAAAGTTTACACTTCTACAGATGCATCGGGTGTAAGTACATCTGTACCCAGGTTACAGAGCAGGCCGCTGCAAGGCCAAACCGGCGATGTGGTTAACTTATCGCTATTGTATAAAAACGATAAACAAAAGGCTTTTGTGCAGTTAGCCTATACCTATACCAGCAAAACCCTTTCATTGGTTTACGCCAATTACGGGTATGATTATTACCAGCAGCCACAATCGTTTCTCTCGCTATCCGGTGAGAAACAGGTAAGCAAGCACTTTATGCTTACTGTAAAAGCAAACAATCTGCTCAATACTCCTACCACCATCAAAATCAATAACCTGGTACAATCAAGGGATGTTTATAATGTGAGTTTCAATGTTGGGTTCCGTTATTCACTTTAATTAACTAAAAAAATGAAATTTAAAAATATACAAATGCTTGCAGCTGGTTTGCTGCTTGCAGTTACCATAAGTGCCTGTAAAAAAGAAATTACCTCTTTTACCAAAATAAAAATTCCGGCATCAAGTCCTATAACGCCGGGCAACATCAGTGGCTTTGTAAAGGGTACCCTAATAACCGGCCAAACTTATACCATAACGGCCGATATCACCGTAAAAAAAGGCGACACGCTGGCCGCACAACCGGGTGCCATTGTTATTGTTAAAAACAACGCGCAAATTACAGTACAGGGTGTTCTCCAATTTTTAGGCTCCAAAGACCAGCCTATCTCTTTAAACTCTGATAGTAACAAGCCGGGAACCTGGGGTGGTTTACAATGTGACACAGCTCAGGCTATCACCATAAAATGGACACATATTGATAATACCGGTGGGCCAGATGCCTCGGGCAGTGCCAGAGGAACCCTTAAAGTAAAAAAAGCTATCAATGTTGATATTGAAGATTCGTGGTTTACCAATGGGCAGGATGATTTAATGGCATTAAGTAATGGGGCTAAGGTAACCATCCTCAGAAACACCATCAGTTCATCGGGTAGTACTGATGGCGAAGGCATTAACCTTAAAACCGGCGTTACGGGTACAGTGGCCTACAACGTGGTGTTTAGCCAAGCCGGTTCGGGCATTAAACTCGAAACCAGCTCTAAGATCCCCTTCCCGCAAACCGAAGTGAATGTTTATAACAACACCCTGGTTTCTAACGGGTGGAGACGAGGTTCGGCCGAACCTGGCCGCGCGATCTCAGTGGGTGTAAACGCTATTGGTCATATTTACAATAACATCATCGTGAATGATTACCATGGTATTGAACTTTTTAGCGATGGCGACCTGGTGCACACCACTTATGGCAACAACCTGTTTTATGCCACCGTTGATACCTATGCCGATCTTGTTGATCCTGCACAAAAGATCAATATCCGGGATAATTTTTACCCGGCCTCTGGCTTGGGCAAACCACAGCCAACCGATCTTATTTCGAAAAAAATAGGTAATTATGATCCTTTGTTTTTGAAGTTTGACGGTACTGTTGCTGCACCAAATGGCTATCCTAATACTAACGATTTTCGCTTACAAAGCACCTCACCGGCTTTTAGTGCAGGAAATACCAAATACAACCTTGATCTGGGGGCCTACACCTCTGATGGCAAAGGCAATTTGCACTAAAATAAATTATTTTGGAGGATGGGTTCGCGCCTGTCCTCATTTACTTTTAACAACTTAAAACATGAAAATCAGCAATTACAAATTATTGGCCTTCCTTTTACTTACCATACTCCCTTTTTTCGCCTCAGCCCAAAAACTAAGTTATTTGGCCGATAAAACCATCCCCCTGCCAGGCAACGGCGGATACGATTATGTATATATTGATCAAATTAACCAGGTTTTATATGCATCTCATGGTACAGCCGTAAATGTTGTGGATCTTAAAACCGAAAAGGTAATTGGCACCATTGCCGATATGAAAGGCGTACATGGCATTGCCATTGTAAATGAGCTTAACCTTGGCTTTATAAGCGATGGTAAAGCCAACGCAGTCATAGCTTTTGATATTAAAACCTTAAAGGTTGTTAAAGAAATTCCGGTAACGGGTAATGGCGCCGATGGTATTATTTATGATCCGTATTCAAAAAAGATCTTCGCGTTTGAAGGCCATAGCAGCGCCTGTGTGGTGGTAGATCCCAAAGAATTAAAGCAAGTTGCCACGATAGATATGGGCGGCGCTCCTGAGTTTGCTGTTGCCGATGGCAAGGGCATTATTTACAACAATCTGGAAGATAAAAGCAGCTTAAATGTAATTGATGCAAAAACCTTAAAGGTGATCAAAAACTACCCGCTCGCGCCTTGTGGTGGCCCCACAGGTTTGGCTTTAGATAAACAAAATGAACGCTTATTTACCGTATGTCGCGAAAACAAAGGATTGAGTGTAATTGACACCAAAACCGGCAAAATTGTGCAAACCCTACCTATTGGTGCTGGTGTAGATGCTGTTGTTTATGATGCTAAAAACAAGCTGATAATTGCTTCTAACGGGGATGGCACCGCAACCGTTTTTAAACAGGATACACCGGATGCTTATACACTGATACAAACGATAACCACCCAAAACAGGGCCAAAACTATGGCTATTGATCTGTTAACCCATAAGCTATATCTGCCAGTGGTTGATTTTCAGCCAGGTACAAAAACACCGGTTCCAGATAGCTTTAAACTACTGGTTTATCGTTTAAATTAACAATTGCATGAAACGCAGAGACTTTGTAAGAAATACTACCATGGGTGCCATTAGCGCTACCCTGATAAGCCCTTTAACCAGCCTGGCCAAAACTCAGGTTACCCATTTTGAAAGTGACGACCTATCCCCAAGCGCATCTTTAAAAGATGATTTTCCCATGCACTTTATGGCACTTGGTGATTGGGGCCGCAACGGTGAATATGACCAGTTGGAGGTTGCCAAACAAATGGGCGAATGGGGCGCGGCGCATCCAAATAATTTTGTTATTTCGGTAGGTGATAATTTTTACCCAAAAGGTGTGGTTAGCGAAACCGACCCGCTTTGGCATTACTCATTCGAAAATATTTACACTGCTCACTCACTACAGTGCGATTGGTACCCGGTATTTGGTAATCATGATCATCACTCTGATGTTGATGCACAGATCAGGTACAGTAAGATAAGTAGGCGGTGGAATATGCCTGCCCGTTACTATGCCAAAGAAGTAAGCTTGAATAAGGATAAAGACAAGGAAATAAAAAGCGCAGTAGCCGATAAGAAGAAAGACAAAGTGCTTTTTATCATGATGGATACCGACCCTTTTTTACATGAAGATAAGGTTGTTTATGTGGCCACGCAGATGAAATGGCTTAACGAAACGCTGGAGAAAGCATCTGCAGATGTAAAATGGAAAATTGTTGTGGGGCATCATCCATTTTGTACCGTTGGGCCGCGTATCAATAATTACGATACCATTACCATAAAAAAAGCCTTATATCAAACCCTGAATGATCATAAGGTGGATGTTTACCTGTCGGGCCATGAACATTCCCTGCAACACTTAAAGCTTGATGGTTTTACACACCAATTTATTTCCGGCGCGGGCTCCGAGCTTACCAAAGTTACTGAGGGAGAAGCTTATAGCCGTTTCCAGGCATCAGAGCATGGTTTTATGTATTTTTCTGTTGATGCAAACCGTTTAAATGTAAAAGCGATCAATCAGGCTGGTAAGGTTTTGTATGAAACAGAATTAAAGAAGGCTTAGAGTTCAGTTACAAGCTGGTCAACGGTCACGGTATGTTCAGGTTAGTCGGTTACTATTTTATAACTAACATTTACAGACACTTTTTCTTCAAATCATCAATAAAAGGTGTTCGAGAACTGTGATCGGACCTCACCTTAGACCGCAAAGCAGATTTAACACCTGTTTTGCGGCCTTTCTTTTGCTCAAAAATAACCTTTATGCTATCAAAAACGCCGATTGTTTCAGCATCAGCCGTACTGCCCATTTGTGATGTCGCATGAGATTAAAAAAACTTTTAGCTTATCATTAAACCGGCCTCCTCAAAAATTGAGGAGGCCAGTAATTTTTTCAGCTTGACGAAACGCGTTTTATAAAATATTATAAAAAGAGAAACCCGGCTTTTAAAGGTTATTTTCCATTGGTGCTCACCAGTTTAAAATTTGCAAAACTTCCAAAGCCAGGTTGAGGACCATAAGTGCATTGATACAAACCAACCTGCACTGCCTTGCCGTTCATATCCAAGCGCAATACCGGGCTGCCGGGCAGATCCACCCAGTGGATATCATCTGTACTGGTGCGGATATAAAAAAGATCCCCGCTACGTTGAATTTGCAGGTAACGGTTAAAATTCCAGGCAGATTGGGCATTGGTTTGCCGGCGGTCACCATCCACAAGGTTGGTGAGCATATTGCCTACATTCCAGGCAGGAAAAATACCATTCTGTAAAAGCTGCTCGCTGCCATTGCCGCTTGCCTCATCGCGGGGCAACCGCACCATTAGGCCTGACTCATGGTTTCCCGCTACTTTTTTCTCTGCCAGCCCGCTTACATTAGTGATCTCCACTTCGGCAACAAAATCGCCTGCGACTTTTTTGTATAAAAAGGGGCCATAGGGTGTGTTTCCATCCCAGTTGGTACCAACGGATGCCATCCGGAGCGCATGATCAGCTGCCACTATTTTGGTATTAGTCTGCGTAACACCCTTACCCAGCACCCCGTCCCATACAGAGCCAGCCACATCGCCCGTAATAAAATCCTTGTTGGCCGAAAAATCATCGGCGGCTATCACAAACTGTGATAACCCGGTGCCGGCGGTAGCTACGGCAGAAGGGCCGGTAACATTGCCAAAGTTATCCCTTACCTTATAGCTGTACCGGTAAGTTTTATCCGGAGAAAGACCATAATCGATGTAATAGGGATTATCTGTCCAATTACGGGGAGTTAATTCATTTCCTCCTGAAAAATAATATTGCAGGTCGGCAGACTCATCAGCCGAACCCGCTTCCATAGCTATCATTTCCGGGGATAAGGCTTTGGGTGCTTTTTTATAAACCAGCTCAGCCCCCGCAGGCTGGTGCATATTTTGACGCCAGGTAGCGACCAGGGTGCTGATTTCATCCCCGGTAAGCGCATGTTTATATACAACCAGGCTGGCGATTGAACCTGTAAAACTATCCACGCCGCTTGCCCCCAGCGCCAGCGTACCTGCTTTTTTTGCTGATATTGCTGACCGCTTAGTCAAGGTTAAATGACCGTCAAGGTATTCCTTTACCAATTTACTGGTATACGTATTAACGAGCAGGTGCCATTTACCTGCTCCCGCAATAAATTTGAGATCATCATTATTTTTGATCGCGGCAGGCATAAAACCGCTGACGAATTTGCCCTGCTGTGGTGCCTCGCTGTATACCATTGCCGCTATGCTGTAACCTGCATTGCCCTTACCAATGGATAAAGGTTTATCCAACACCAGGGGATGTTTACTATCTATATAAACGGCTATTCGCCCTGCCGCATCCCTCACTTCGGCCGGCGTACCTACCGGTGTAAAATGCCCGCCCGCTTCACCGTCATTATCCCAGTTTTTTAATTGGCCATAAGGCAGCTTGGCAGCATCAAGGTAAACTGCCACATCCGGCTGTTTTACGTGGCTAAAAGCCGCTTTAATCGCGGTATCAGTTAAAGGCATGTCATAAACCTGCAGTGAAGCTATCGCCCCTGAAAAACGGGCAGGGCCGGCTTGCTGACCACCGATCAAAAATTTAGCGGCCGGCTTTATAAAAAGCATTTTATTCTCCTGGTTATTCAGCTCGCCATCAACATATACTTTCTCAAAAGTGCCGTCGAAACTGATGGCAACATAGTGCCACCTGCCGGCAAGGTCAATGTCCTTTTTATAAGGAAGATCCGAAAATCCCCCATGCCGGGCCGCCCCCATATCGCGGTTACTACCGTAACCGAAAGTGGCAGCGGTTAAATCTCCCCCCGCATCGGCCCAGTCAAGCACCGGGTTTTCGCCTTTTTGCTGGCCTGTATAAGCCCAAAAACAAACCGTATAGCTATTATTGCCTGCCAGCGAGTTTGGCACATTAAAACCAGAACTCAACGTTTGCCCGGCTTTAAAAACAACCGCTTTTTTACCCGCAACAAAATCTACATAAGGGGATCGGCCTTGTGTTTTGAATGAACCGCCTAAAGCGCCTTTATTGGCCCATTCCTTAACCATCGTTCCCGGTTGCAGGCCATCGGCATCAACATCAATGAGCAAGCCCTGTTGTTTAAAGCTAGCTCTGGCTACTGGCAGATTGATATTCGCCGGAACAGCTTCGTGGTTCCCGTCTGCAAACACCTTTAAGTTCCACACTGCCTTATATAAACCCGGCTGCTCCGTGCCGGTGATGGTCAGCCTGATGTACCGTGCTTGTACCTCCTTCTCGTCAATCACGGGGCTGCCGTGCCACCGGTTATCCCTTTTATCGGCAAAAATCTGCCAATCTTTTCCATTTATGGAGTATTCAATAAAATACTGGTAATACCAGGTGGCATATTCAAATTGCGTCAGCACCTTTTTCACGGTGGTGATAGTGCCCAGGTCTACCTGTAACCATGCAGGTGCCGTACTGTTATCTTTAGATTTCCACAAGGTTCCGTTATTATCGTCTGCTGCAAACTCCGGCTTATAATCGTCGCTGTAAAATGAAGAAGCGGTTACCTTTTTTTGATAGGCCAGGTTGGGGTACGGATTCGTGGTCTTCGCCAGTAAGCCGATACCTGTGTGCGTCGGGATCACTTTTTCAATATTGCCATCCGCGTCAAAAACAAGCTTATCGGCACAAATTTGCCGGTGATACCCCCCACCCGAATGTGGATTGTTATGGCGATGATAGATAATGTAATACTCATCCCCAATCTGTAATACAGAATTATGACCCGGCCCATGAACCGTTCCATCGGCATTGGTGGTAAGTATCGGACTGTTTTTTCCGTATACATAGCCAGACATTGGCCCGGTTTTACTTGTGGCATACTGTACCCGGTAGGTTTCGTTCTCGCAAAAACCCGATGAGTACATCAGGTAATAGATACCCTTGCGCTTAAACAGGAAAGAGCCTTCAAAAAAATCCTTAGCATCGGTATTGGGTATCTGCGCCGTTTTAGCAAATGTTTTCATATCGGGATTTAAGAGCCCTATACCACAACCATAACCCGGGTAAATACCCCAGGTGCCCCAGGTCATATAAAATTCACCATCGTCATCTCTAAAAGTTTGCCCGTCAAGCGTTATTACACTGGGGACGTATAGATTGGTAAGTACCGGTTTATTATCGGCATACAAAGGTGTCCAGGGCCCAACCGGTGTTGATGCTGATGCTCCATATATTTCAACCGTGGGCTGGCAATAATACAGGTAATACTTCCCGTCGTTACCCTGCGTTGCATCCGGCGCCCAGTAATTGTGTGTGGTAGGCCAGTTCATATCCTGCATTGTCCAGTTCACAAAATCTTTAGAAGTCCATACCTGTGACGGCCCCAGGCCCCCACCGTTACCATCGGTAGTTGTATACAGGTAAAATGTATCTCCAAACTTTTTTATCGTCGGATCGGCAAAATAGCCGGGGATTATAGGGTTGCCATTCCCGGCCAAAACGGCCTGGCTTTGGCCTGAAACCTTTACGGCAAGGAAACAGGTAAACAGAATAAAAGGCAGCAAAACACACCGTTGTAAACTCATGCAGTAAAGTATAAATAACCCTTCGGTTTGTTCATATTAACCAAGCCAAAGAAGCCGCCTGCACATTGCAGGACGGCTATCTTCGTTTCAACTAAATTAACCAGGATCAACTATTTTATTATTTATTTTTTTGTAATTGTAGGCAAGGTAATGGTAAGCGTATACGTACCGGGCGAAAACACTTTAAAAGCATCGAACGTAAAGTTCACATTCTTGTTTAAAGTGTTATAAGCACCTGGGATCCTATAATAACACAATGTACCATTAGCGCCTAACTTGATGGGGAAACCATTGGGTAAAACCGGGAAACCCCATTCCATTCCGGTAGAAGTTTTTACAACTGGATAATACGGATTCATCTGGGCATAATTTCCCCTGTCGCCACGATTGATAACCTGGCCAGCCGAAGGATCAAACGCCACCCCGTTACGGTCAACCACCTTAATGATCACTTTATTGGGCCCGGAAGCAGTGCGGGTAACAACTGCTGTAGGGCTGGATAATGATACAAAGTTAGTTTCTGATCCAACATCCGAATAAGAGGAAAATGTGGAGCCGATAGATGAGTTTATTTTGGCAACCAGCTGTATCTGGCATGCGTTGATCAGTGTTTTAGTACCGCGTTGATTACTTACCTGCACATCGATATCATAAAAACCCGAATCGACATTGATTGTAGCGGTGCTAAATTCAAGCCTGCCACCTAAAGGGTTTACATTAAAAGGTGGCTTTAGGCTTTTGGTGATCTTTGCGTTTAACAATGCCAATGTAGAATCGGCATCGGTTATTTGCCCGGAGAATGTGCTTATTGTATCTAATTTTAACATATCCGTTGCTTCCTTCCCGGTGAGCCTGTTCCGTATCGATAGTAATTTCACGGTTAAGGGTTGCGTAGATTGATCAGAATTGATGGCGTTGGAATACATGGTAATGCCTTGCGGCACTATCAACAGTTGCGGACTATAATTGAGGTTATTACTAATATAACCTACCTCCGGCTTTTTACATCCTCCAAATGCGGTTAAAAGTAAAAAAGCAAAATATGATAAATATATAAAGTTCTTTTTCATCATGATACAGGTTAAAAAGTTACGAAAGTATGGGTGTTGGATAGCACATGCAGGATTCCGCCCGACGAGGTTTCGATGCCCTGTGTTTGGCAGGAAACGGTCACGTCGGCCGGATTTGCCGGTGTAGGCAATTGGCCAGGTACATCAAGTGCCCCCCTTATTTTTACGTAATACAAAAAATACACCGGAGCGGATGAAAAGGTATAATAAGCAGGATCTGTACTTTTGATTCGCTGAACACCACAGGAAATTTTAGCCAGGTTTGTATTTACATGGATCAGATCGTCGGTAAAATCCCTGATCTTTATTTGTTTGGCAAACAGGTATTGCCTGAGCGAATCCGGTGTTAACCGGGCGTACAGGCTATCCATCGTAAATTTATTGTTCTCGTCTATCATCTGCACGCGCCTGTTTTGCAATAGCAAATAACGGTTGATAGAATAATCTGTAGCCGCGAAAAAAGTACCGGCCTTATTAACCTCGTCCTGCATATTATAATGCTTAATGATCGTAGTTAGTGTATCAAAAATATGATTAGGATGATTTTTCAGATAATCAAATGTGCTTAATGTTGTTTTGGCACTGTGTACCCCATCCTCTGTGATGTATGTTTTTTTACAGCCCGTAGTTAATACCGATACCGCGATCAGCAATGTAAAAAAGCAGTAAGTTATTTTATTGATTTTCATGTTATTACAGTTTTGATGACCAGTAAGGCGTTTGTTTTAAACTATTATCAAGTGTGATCAGGATTGGGTCTATCGGCCAGTAATACTTGCCCTTGGCAAATTCAGACAGGCTGATCTTCGCGTCACCAAATTCGGCTATATTTTTCTGGCGTGCCAGGCGCACCAGGTCATAAAAACGATGGCCTTCCAAAAACAACTCTCTCCCGCGCTCGTCTATTACCGCTTCAAACAGGTCCCCGTCGCTCAAGCTGTATGGCTGAATTCCCGCGGCCGTGCGAATCTGGTTTAACAAGCTGATAGCCGGCGTTGCCTGGCCTGTTGCCGCCAAAGCTTCGGCCCGCAGTAAAATAATGTCAGAAAGCCTGAAAACGATGAGGTTATTATAAGCCACCGCTATTTTATTGGTGCTTTGCTGAGTGTACAGGAAGTTGGAATATTTGATACAAATAGGATCAGTAGTCCCCCTGAAAGCGAATGCGTTTTTCAACCTCAAATCAGCGGTATCCGCGAAAAGGTTATTCAAATGGTCGGCGTTGATGGTAAATACCGCGTTGCCGTTAATGAGCGTATTATAAGGCGATTTTGTTGTAAAGAAAGGAATACCGGCAGTAGAACCTTCGTTTGAGACACTTTGGCTGATCTCAAAGATCCCTTCTGTAGACTGACCTTTATAAATACTTAAATAACCAACGCTTCCCCTATCCACCAATTGGTAGTTACCCCTTTTAATAACCGAATCTGCCGCCTGGGCACAATTCTGATAATCCTGCTGCCATGCGTAAATATGGGCCAGTAAGGCAAAAGCGCTGCCGCGGTTGGCCCTGATAGCCCGGTTATTTGAGTTTACATAACCATACTGCATCAAGGGGATGGCTTTCTTTAAATCACTAATGCATTGCGATAAAACTGTTGCCTGCGGAGTTCTGGCCGTGCTGGTTGCATCGCCTGCGTTTACGCTTTTAATAACCAACGGCACATCGCCCCAAACCCGCGATATGTAGAAATAAGTAAAAGCCCGCATAAAATAAGCCTCGCCCAGCAAATTGTTTTTGGTAACCACCGGATCGTTGCCTGAGTTATCAGTCGAGAAATCAACCGCAGGTATATTTTGGATACACAAATTGGCGTTATCAATCACCCTGTAAAAATTATCCCACCTGCGCAGGTTAATCATTGTACGGTAATCAGCAGTAGCCGGCACAGGTAATGACCAGTTCACATTGCCAACATCCGTCATATCCTCCACTCCGCCAAACGCGTTGTATTCATCTGCCGGGATATCGCCATAGGCATAATAAGTTACCGTTTTGTTATTCAGCGCCGTACGCAACAGAGAATAACATCCTGCAACGGCGCTGTTTGCCTCATTGGCAGTTTTAAAAAATTCGGTAGTGATGGGCGTACTTATCGGTTTCAGGTCAAGAAATTTCTTGCAGGAAAAAGTTAATATGCTTATACTAAAAAGTATCGCTATGCTATATATCCTTTTCATTTTTTTATTTTTATAATAATTTACTTTGTAAAAAATGTTCGGTCCCCTACCGGTTAAAATACGAGATCAAGTCCCAGGGTTATCTTTTTGGGTTGCGGATAAGATGTACCGTTTGCATAGCCATCTACATTCACCAGTTCAGGATCGGGTATGTTGGCATATTTTTTAAGGTAGATGTTATCAACGATGGAATAGATCCGGATAGATTGCAGCTTGTAACGGCTGGCCAATTTAGCCGGCAGTGAATAACTCAACCTAGCACTTCTTACCCGGATAAAACTGCCGTTTTGCACGTAGGTTGACTGGGCTATATTCCATTTATCTACGTTATTGCCTATCAACCCAGGAAACGTAGCTACGTCACCCGGCTTTTGCCAAAAGGTTTGCCCATTGTTCAGTTTTAAGGCAACGGCCGCATTGGTACCATACAAACTATAGGGATTGCCCGGGCCTGCTACCTGTAGCAGATCTGACAGGTAACCATTCCTGATTTCCCTGCCGAACATAAAAGTAGTGAGGATGCTTAACGAAAAGTTTTTATAACTGAATGTATTGGTAAAACCACCTGTAAATTTTGGATTAGGACTGCCGTTTTCAACCCGGTCCTTGTCGTCAATGATGTAGTCGCCGTTCACGTCTTTTCTGATAGGATCGCCGGCAGAGTAAAACGGACCAGAGCCGCTGCCGTGGCGCAGACGGAGGCCAGTAAGCGGATCAACGGGTACATCAGCATTTGTTCTGTATACCCCATTCACTATCCATGAATTATAATAAAACAAGGGCTTACCCACGGTTAAGTTCTCTGATAAATAAGGAGGGCCGTAGGTGATATCCCGGTTGCCGTTTGGCAGTTTGGTTACATAATTTTGGTTATACGCGATATTGAAATTGGTTGACCATTGAAATGCCGATTTGCTGCCCATGTTACGGGTATTGATGGTAAGTTCGACACCGGTGTTACGGGTACCAACAAAATTACTGCTGATGGAAGTGTATCCTGTTACAATGGGTACAGGTATAGAAAATACCTGGTTGTTGGTATTCCTGATATAATAATCTGCCGTAAAGTTGATCCTGTCGTTAAAAAAGTTGATATCCGCACCGATGTTAAACTGCGGGCTGCTTTCCCATTTAATGGCCGGCGATGCTGCCGGACTATAATAATTAGGATATGCTACCTGCGTACCTCCATAAGTAGGGATATTGACCAGGCCCCTGTCTCCCCCGGTACCATTCGCCAGTGCCGATCCCTCATAGGAAGCATCAGATATCAGGGTAGTGTATTGCGCGTAATAGTTGGAAGGGTCCTGTCCGGTAATACCGAAGCTTCCACGGATTTTGACGAAGGACATGACATTGCTTAGCGGTTTAAAAAAGGGCTCGTCAGAAATGATCCAGCCCGCTGAAACCGAAGGGAAGTTACCCCAGCGATGTGCCATGCTGTATTTGGAAGAAGCATCACGACGATAGTTGGCCTGGAACAGGTACTTACCCTTATAATCATAGCTAAAACGAGCGAAATATGACAACTTCCTGTTTTCTTCCGAATAAGAGTTACCTATTAAGTTAGCACCGGGGGCAACGCCTTGCACGGTTTTAACACCGTCTATAGCCAGGTTTAAGCCCTGCAAAAATGAATTGTCGCGTGTAAGACCATAAGCCCCCTGCCCTATCAGCGCGGAGAAATTATGATTTTCTTTTATTTTCCACTCGTATGACAAATAGTTGTTGATCTCCCAGATACGTTGCTGTAAAACGGTAGTTGAAGCACTGCTTACGCCGTTATTCAGTTCGGCAGGCAAAAAGTAATTCCTGGTATTGTTATCCACATTGTATGAAAAGCTGCTATTAAAGATCAAGCCCTTTGCCAGTGTCGCAATCAATTGAGAATTTGCCAGAAGCGACGTTTTGCGGTCATCATCCCTTAAATCATCATACCGTCCCTGGTATAAAGCCTGCTCGGCCGGCCTGATCTGGAAAAAAGAAGAAGGGAAACTTTGAATATTGAACGGATAGGTTGCGTAAGGGTCTCCGGAACCGATGCCATGTTTTGATTTGGTAGTACCATAAATAACATTGGTACTAAACTGGATGGCTTTAACCGGGTTTACCTGGAAAAACAAGCTTGGGGTTAACCTGTTAAAATCGTACCCACGTAATACCCCCTGCTCATAATACTTGTTCACGGCAAACTTATAGGAATATTTTTCTTCGGCCCCGCTGATGCTTGCATCAATACTGGATAAGGTTGCCCTCTGTGTTAACAGGCCCTGCCAATCTGTATTGTTGTTAAAGGCGGTATTTAAACTATCTGTTAACAGTGGACTAAGACCGTTTTGGATACCGGTATAAGTTCCCTGGTCATATAATATCCCCAACTTTAACCGGCGTTCCGCCGCGCCGGTAACCACCGGGATAAGAGAAGGTTTATCTGATACTCCATAGTAAGTGGAGAGCCGGATTTGCGGGATGCCAAGCTTTGGTCGTTTAGTTTTAACGATGATAACACCGTTTGAACCACGCGACCCGTAAATAGCGGCCGCAGAAGCATCCTTTAACACATCGATAGACTCAATATCATTCGGATTGATAATGGCCAACGGGTTGCTGCCATAACTGGATTGTTTATCATTTACATCATAAATGATATTATCAATTACATATAAAGGTGCGGTACTGCTGCCCTGGTTAATATTGCTGCTCCCGCGAATATTCACTAAAGTGCTCGCGCCAGGTTCACCAGAGGTACTCAATACTGACAATCCCGCTACGCGTCCCTGCAAGGCCTGGTCAAAAGAGGCGTAAGGTGTATTTTCAATATCCTTGCCTTTTACCGTAGCAATTGCACCTGTTGTTTTTCGGCGCTGCACACCCTGGTAACCTATCAGTACAACTTCCTGTAAAGATTTCAGGTCATCTTCAAGCAATACCCGCAAATTACTTCTGGACCCAACCGGAAACTCATTGGTTTTGAACCCCACCAGGCGAAACAGCAGCACGGCGTTTTGCCCCTTAAGGCTGATGGTAAAATTACCATCCTTATCCGTAACCGTTCCGTTTGTGGTACCTTTTTGAATCACACTTACGCCGGCTAACCCACCGTTTGTTTTATCAATTACGATACCGGTAATTGTTTTTTGCACTTCCTTTTGTGCCACCGCCCTCCAGGGTATCAGCAAGCATAAAAAGGCAAAGAGACTTAAAAATTTTCTGTAGTAAGTAAAGGTTCTTCTCATAAATCGGTACATTAAATCTATTGTCGATAAATATTTTATTTATGCTAAATTTAAGTACCCAGACAAGCTATTTTAATTGTTATTTTAACACATAATACTTATATATTACCCCATTCAAACAATTTAAATAACTAAAAAACAAACAGATAATAAGAATACGTGTGAAAAACACTATAATACCACAAAAGGCGCGATAAAGAATATCGCGCCTGTATAATAACCATTTTTTGAGAAGGCTAATTGCTCATGAATACACCCGGGAAGCCCCTCCGGATAATTTTAAAATAACTCTATTCGCCCCGCGCTGCCACGCTAAGTTCGTTACTGTTTCGGGCAGGGGGTTCAGCGTTTAACAAATGTTTTACAAAAAAATCACGTTTCTTTTTACGACCATAAGGGCCACCGTCACCATGCCCCATTCCCGGAACGGTTAAAAGATCAAAATACTTGCTATTTTTTATCAGTGCATCCGCGAAACGATAAGTAGACTCCGGAGGGACATTGTTATCAGCTTCACCTACAATCAGCAACAAACTACCCTTTAGCTTTCCCGCATTGGTTATGTTTGATTGCTGATCATAATGCAAACCAACCGGATAACCCATCCATTGTTCGTTCCACCATTGTTTATCAATACGGTTATCATGGCAACCGCAGGCAGATACGCCTGCTTTATAAAATTCAGGGTGAAATAATAATGCACATGCAGAATTTTGTCCGCCTGCCGATGTGCCATAAACCCCTACCCTGTTAATATCAGCCTGCGGATATTTCGCGGCCATGGCCTGCATCCATAAAATCCTATCAGCAAAACCGGCATCGGCCAGGTTATGCCAGCAAACATCATGAAAAGCTTTTGAACGATTGGCCGTACCCATACCATCTATCTGCACCACAATAAAACCCAATTGGGCAATACTTTGCATTTCATTCGCCACCGAAAAATTTTTTGGCACAAATGAATCCTGCGGACCGGCATAAATATTTTCAATTACAGGATAGCTTTTTGTAGGATCCATATTGGCAGGGCGGTAAATAACCCCCCATATATCTGTTTCACCATCGCGCGCTTTGGCAACAAATACTTCCGGAAGCTTTACACCTGTGGCCAATAGCCCGGTTATATCCGTATGCTCAAGAACGGCAACCGTTTTTAAAGACAAGGCATTTTTAAGTATAATTTGAGGAGTAGTATTAACTTCAGAATAAGTATCAATGAAATACTTTCTATCTGGCGAAAATGCGATACTGTGATTACCCTTTTCGGGGGTTACATTTACCAGGTTTTTACCATCAAAACCAATACGGCAATAGTGAATAAAATACGGGTCTTCACCGGGGTTCATTCCGCTGGCTTTAAACCAAATCTGTCTTTTCTTAACGTCAACGCTATCAATATCTCTTACCACCCAATTACCACTGGTAATTAGTTTTTGATTCCCGGTAAGCTCATTCACCAGGTATGCATGGCGCCAGCCGTCTTTTTCGGTAACCCAAACAATTTCATGTGTTTTAGGAAGGTAACGGGTATAAATTCTTTGTTCGTAAATAAAGGTTTTGGTTTGTTCATCTATAACATTGCGGGTTTTGCCGGTTTTAACATCAACTTCAATAACCCTGAAACGCTGATGGCCCCTATCAACTTTTTCATAGGTATAATATTGATTGTCGCCCTCCCTCCAATGTAGTTCAGGCGCACCAAAAAAGTCAATTTTTTCGGCATCTACCTTGATACTGTTTTTATCAGCTACAGAAAATATGTAAGGTTCAAAGGAAGTAAACTCATCGCCCGGCTGGTCATATTCATGCGATTTTAGTACACCACGGGTTGTGCCCGGTTCTGAACTTAAGATGTAATAAACTTCTTTTGTTTTCTTGGGATCAATGCGGTAGCCAATCAGGTGTTTGCTATCCGGTGCCCATGATACTTCGCCGTAAGGTTTATCCTTGCTACCATCTTTGGTAAACTGAATGGTTGAATTATCTTTAGCAGACTTGATAAAAACATTGCCCCCTCTAACAAAAGCGGTCCATTGTTTATCCGGCGAAATAGAATCAGTTACCAGGCCCTCCCAACGATACCTGCGTGATTGTAGCGGCAGGCTTGCATCATACATTTTAAATACGGTATCAGTAGTTTTTTCACATCGGTAACTGGCAAGGTCGCATTTTACCCAGTTGTTG
This sequence comes from Mucilaginibacter sp. P1_A3, assembly GCF_056406855.1. Taxonomy (NCBI): domain Bacteria; kingdom Pseudomonadati; phylum Bacteroidota; class Sphingobacteriia; order Sphingobacteriales; family Sphingobacteriaceae; genus Mucilaginibacter; species Mucilaginibacter sp. P1_A3. The sequence goes on along the minus strand of NZ_JBFTZJ010000006.1, from coordinate 167,712 downwards.
TTTGCTTTAAAAGTAACCTGCTTTTTGTCGGGGCTAAAAAACATTTCGCTGATGTAAAATTTAGTAAGCGGCACAGGAGTGCCAAGCAAAGCGCCAACCGCATCTGCCATTTGTTTACTATCAAAAACTTTGTGCTTATCTCCATGATCCGCATTTACCAAAAAGTAATCGGTTACGTTATTTTTTACTTTTTTGGCATACCAAAACAGTTTGCTATCTGCCTGCCAATGCGGGTTAACATTATAAACAACCGGAATCTTTTTCAATGCAGAATCCAACATATCCGCGTTTTGATATGCCTGCAAAACTTCGGCATGCGTTGGTAAATACGGCGAAACCTGCTTTTGCTGGGCGTAACCATCTCTTGCCCCCAAAATCAACACCGTTAAAAAAATAATAGAAAAATGCGAGCGCAAAAATTGCATAGGAATAAGGATTTTGTTTGTAATAAAATTACATAGGATAAATAGCTTGTTTTGCCAATAAATTACCAACTGTTAACCAACAATTACCTATTATGGCTATCTGCCTTTAATAATCTTTATTAATCTTACCCCATGAGGCGGTATATTAAAAGCTATAGTATGTGCTGCCCGGGCTATGTTTTCCTGTTTCCAAACGTCTCTTACGGCAACGGCTTTGTCAATTCCAATTGTATTGAGCGGCAGCTTGTAGCTTTTATACTTTTCGCTCATATTAAATATACCAACAGCCAAACCGCCATCGGCTAATGGCTTAAGCCATACCTGTATATTTTTATCGTTTAGTATGCGTTTAGCTTGTACCCCCAGTTCATCCTGATCAATAGCTATTACCTCACGGTTTTTAAGCAAACTAAGGGTAAATTTATCCAGCTTACTCATATCACAGCCAATTAACAAAGGAGCAGATAACAGGCTCCACAAACTGATATGCGTATATTGTTCATAAGGGGTAAGGTTTGATGGATGTAAACTCTCTCCCCACCCTACCATGCCAACAATAAGCATATCCGGATCATTCCATCCGCCCGGATGAGCGTAGGCCGCATTATTGGTTTGACTAAAACCGATACTATAAAGGCTTTCCCAGGTATCAGTAATATCTTCGGTTGTACGCCATAGGTTCCCGTTCATTTGTTTGCCCCATTTCCACACATCATGAATACCATACTGGCAGATACTGTAAATTATATCCCGTGGTTGCTTTTTCAATTCATCGCGCATAACCATGTAGGGTTTTTGCTGGGCAAAAAGAGTAGTATCGCCGGCAGTGTTATCCGTGTAACTGCACAGGTCATATTTTAAATAATCTACTCCCCAGTTATAGTATGTTTTTGCATCAATTGCTTCATAACCCAATGAGCCTAAAAAACCACCGCAGGTTTTTGCTCCGGGAGATGAGTAAATACCAAATTTTAACCCTTCACGATGTAGCTGCCTGCCAAGAGCCGCCATATCGGGAAATTTTTCGTTTGGAATGAGCTCACCAGAACTCAATCTTTTAGCGGCCTGCCAGCCGTCATCAACATTGATGTAATTCCACCCATAATCTGTAAGGCCCTGATCAATCATTGCCTGGGCCGAACTTTTAACTTTTTCTGCACTAACGCTCAATCCCCAGCAATTCCAGCTGTTCCAGCCCATAGGCGGAGTAAGAGCTAACTGGTTACCAACTTTTATGGTAAACAGTTTTTTATCCTTACCTAAACTATTAATTACAGTAATACCTAAATGATAACTGCCATTTTTGGGAATGCTTCCTGTAATAATTCCGGTCTTTGTATCTAAGTTTAAGCCAGCAGGCAGTTTGCCTACATTATACGTTAGTGGTTTTTTCCCGCTTGCAGGTATTTTGTATATAATTTGCGAACCTGCATGAACGCCCAAAACAGCAGCACTATTTATAACCGGTTTAAGCGATTCGCCGGGTGTTAAAATATATGGCGCTATCTCCGTATAGCTTTGTATTTTTCCTGATGCAGATTCTTTAAAATCATAAATTAGCTTTATACCCTCGCGGTGTGGAAAGGTGATTGTAAAAGCTTTCCCAGAGTATGCAGCTAAAGAAGCAGGTATCGTTTTATCTTCAATAATCATGTTCTTTAACTCGTCAATTACCTGGTAATGAAATACTCCCGATATGGTAGTATTGAATTTATTGCTTACTATTAACTGACGTTCAGCTTTGCGGCCAGGCAAAAATTCTATTGAGGAAAGATTAAATGCGATACCATCAAACTTTTCGAGCATATCAATAAATGGCGACCCCATAAATATGCCACCGGAACCTCCCCCATCAAAAACTTTTATGGCAATAATATTTTCTGCATCCCATTTTATGGCAGCACTGCCGGCCGCCACAGAATAATAGCGGATAGCTGGCCACTTGCTTACGTAACCGCCTTGGTCATTAGGAAATGCCCCTATTTTACCTATCAATGTACCATTAAGATAAGTTTCATCAGCATCGTTTACGTGAGCTAAAAAGACCCGTAAACTATCACCCCATACCGCCCTTTGTTTTAATGATGATGGGATGGTAACATGTATCCTATACCATGCATATCCATGATAGTCTGGATAACCCTGGTTTTGCCATACCTCGCCAACCTTAATATCCTTCCATTGACTATCATTAAAAGCGGGACTCTTCCAGTCACTAATATCACCGGTAGAAAACTTTGCAACAGATAAGTTGATGTAGCCGTTATTTTGGCTGTAGACTAACTGGACTGAAAACAAAAAAGTTATCAGCAAAAAAAATTTGATCATGAAAGCATGTAGGTTAGCTGGCCGCACGGGCAAGGGTAATGATATTATTATGATAATTATCCAGGTACCCGCGTGGCGAGTTGCCTATGATAAGTTTAAAAACGCGGTTAAAATTGGTAATGCTCTTAAATCCACATTTGTAAGCAACTGTATTAATGCTTTCAAAGCGGTGTGCTATCAGTTTTTTACAGGCTTCGTTAATCCTTACTTCGTTAAGAAAAGTTACAAATGTATGCCCGGTATGTTTTTTAAAATACCGGCAAAAAGACTCTGGAGTCATAAAAGCAACCTTTGCAACATCCTCTAAAGTTATATCCTCCATAAAGTGCTGCATGATATAATTATAAATGCTGCCTATACGGATACCTTCGTTTTCTGTTATTCCCGGCAAATTACCATAGGTAGATAAAGGATCCAATTTTGCCCTGATACAGGTAAATTCCTTTAAAAGGTTTAAAAAAGCCATAAACTGATCCAAACCACCCTGATCTTCTAAAAGATTCATAGCCCTATAAATTTTATCTAAAATATAGTTAGGCAATTTAAAGCCTTGTTGGTGCTGTTGTATAAAGATAGCGCTTGGCTTCATCTCCGGAAGATTGAATACATTAGCCAGCACTCCATCAGAATTAAAAAAAACAGTTAACGCCTCCACCACTTTACCAGAATTTGGTAAAAAATACTCTGGGCTGCTTTTAAATACGTGGGGCATGTTGGCGCCTATTAAAAACACATCACCTGCCACATAATCATGCATATTGTTTCCTACAATTAAAGTTCCCTCACCTTTCTTAATCCATGTAAGCTGAATTTCTTTATGACGGTGTAAATAAGGATAATGATACGGTTGACAAACCTTTTCTGCGATTACGCTTTTATCATGCGGCACCGGAATAGTAAATTGTAAAACTTTCATAATGACAGGATTAATTAGTGTTTAATTTACAATCATTTAATATTAAAATCCAAATATTAACGCCAAAAAGATAATTTTCAGCCACAACATGTTAATATATTGTAAATACAACACTTGATATTGGCAAAGCTTAAGTATTCAATATAATAATTGTCAATTACACAACAATATCATATAACAGAACACCAAACCCCTCTTATCTCCAAATAAACTTTTAAAAAAGAGAAAAGTTACCGGGTACCTGTTTAATCAAAAAAATCATATACAATCCCTCCAATCAACTTTTCAATTGCACGTTTTTTTTAAAGTTTTGCTTGTTGGATAGCCGATTTTAGATAAACCGCTATAAAAAGAAGATGATTAATACTTCTCTTTTCTGGAACTGCTTGAGCGAGGGAAGATTTTAGATATTTGGGCAAAGTCTCTTACGCTTTACTTAACCTGTGTTGCATAGGGCGACACCTGTGTTATATAGCTGCTGTGTGCATCTGCCTCTATATAAAAAAATGGCTGCCCTTATTTGAGCTGCCATTTTAAAACAAAAGCCGAAGGCACACACCTTCGGCTTAACCAACCTATTATTAATGAAAATTCATCTTAGTGCTATGCTTCAACTTCAGTCCGCTTTCCCCAGCTGCCTGCAGGTAATTCCGGGCGAACTGCCAACGCATCGTTAATGATCTTTAGTACTTTGGCACGCTCATCGCCAATTAGTGGCAAACGCGGGGCACGTACATTCTCGGTACCTATACCGGTAGCTACTTCGGCCAGTTTAATGTATTGTACCAATTTTGGGTGGATATCCAACTCAAGTACAGGTAAAAACCAACGGTAAATGGTAAGCGCTTCGGCTATTCTGCCGGCTTTTACCAAACGATAAATGGCCACGGTTTCTTTAGGGAAGGCATCAACCAAACCAGCAACCCAGCCATCGGCACCCATCACCAAACTTTCCATAGCCAATGGATCAACACCTGTAAACACAGCAAAACGATTACCAAAACGGTTAAACATCCGGGTGATGTTGGATACATCGCGGGTGGATTCTTTTACCGCCTGGATGTTATCATAAGCAGCCAGCTGCTCAAACATATTCAGGGTAACTTCAACCTTATAATCAACCGGGTTATTGTAAATCATGATAGGCAGCGCTGTGCTCTTGGCAACCGCGCCAATATAAGCAAGTGTTTCACGCTCTTCGCTGTTGTAACGCATTGGCGGTAGCAACATCAGGCCGTCGGCACCGGTATCAAACGCTCTTTGGGCACAGGCCACAGCAGCTTTAGTTGTTTGCTCGGCAATGTTTAAAATCACCGGCACTTTACCATCAACATAAGCAATGGTATGTTTTAATAACGCGAACTTTTCATCATCGCTAAGCACACTGGCTTCGCCCAATGATCCGCCTAAAATAAAGCCGTCAACACCGGCTTCAAGCTGTGCATTTAAGTTGATGTCAAAAGCATCAAAATCAATTTCGTCACTATCGGTAAACTTTGTTGTTACCGCAGGGAATACGCCTTTCCAGTCAAAAGTTATCATTCTTAAATATTTTTATCAAAAGTATCAGCGTTTTACAGGGTATTTATTTATTAATTTAACACAACATTACCATATATTAACATAATACATCAGCCGGGCAATGAATTAATTTAAGGCTGTAAAATAAACAAGCTAAAATCCTGCTATTTATAGCAAATAATGATTAAAAATAGCTCGTTCCTCCGTAGTAATTTAGATTTTTCAAAAAATGATCTAACAAACCGATAATGCTATGGTAAATAAAAAATGGTTTATGTTAAATGCGGTCGTTGTGTCGGGCTTTTTTACCGCCAACATAACTTATGCACAATCATACGTACCCGAGTGGAACGAGACCCGTTTAAAAGTAAAACCTCAAACCGAGATCAAGGCCTACACTTTTGATTTAAAAGATGTACAATTACTAAACAGCCCTTTTAAACAGGCTATGCAAGTTGATGCAGCATACCTGTTATCTGTTGAGCCGGATAGGTTATTATCTGGCTTCCGCGCTCACTCTGGGTTGAAACCAAAAGGAAAAATGTATGAAGGCTGGGAGTCGTCCGGGTTAGCAGGCCATACGCTTGGTCACTACCTGTCGGCCATATCCATGCACTATGCATCAACCCGCCAACCGGAATTTTTAAAACGGGTAAACTATATAGTTAAAGAATTAGGGGAATGCCAGGTTGCACGTAAAACGGGTTATGTAGGCGCTATCCCGAAAGAAGATAACGTTTGGGCCGAAGTGGCAAAAGGCGATATCCGTTCACGCGGTTTCGACTTGAACGGAGGCTGGTCGCCATGGTACACTGTACATAAGGTGATGGCGGGCTTATTAGATGCCTATTTATATTGCAACAATACCCAGGCGCTAAAAATATGCAAAGGCATGGCCGACTGGACTGGCGAAACCATCAAAAATCTTGATGATGAAAAGCTACAGAAAATGTTGCTCTGCGAATATGGCGGCATGGCAGAAACCCTGGTTAATCTATATTCCATCACCGGCGACAAAAAATATCTTGACCTATCCTATAAATTTTATGATAAACGTATCCTGGATCCACTTGCTGAAAAAAAGGATATTTTGCCTGGTAAACATTCCAACACGCAGATTCCTAAAATAATTGCCAGCGCCAGGCGTTACGAGCTTAACGGCGACAAAAAAGACAAGGCTATTGCCGATTTCTTTTGGGAAACCATTGTAAATAATCACTCTTATGCCACCGGCGGTAATAGCAATTATGAATATTTAAGTGAGCCCAACAAACTAAACGATAAGCTTACAGAAAATACGACTGAAACCTGTAATACCTATAATATGCTTAAGCTCACCCGGCATTTATTTGCGCTTGAGCCATCGGCAAAGTTAATGGACTATTACGAAAAGGCCTTATATAACCACATCCTGGCATCTCAAAACCATGAAACAGGTATGATGTGTTACTTTGTCCCCCTTCGCATGGGCGGAAAAAAGGATTATAGCAGCCCCTTTGACACCTTTACCTGCTGCGTAGGCTCGGGCATGGAAAACCATGTTAAGTATAACGAAAGCATATATTTCAGAGGAGCAGATGGCAGCTTATATGTTAATTTGTTTATCCCATCGGTATTAAGCTGGAAAGAAAAAGGTTTATCAGTAAAACAGGAAAGCAACCTGCCCGAAAGTGACAGAACCACACTTACAGTGACAACTGTAAAACCTGTTCAGATGGCTATCCGGGTACGTAAACCTAAATGGGCCGGCAATACCAGTATCAGCATAAACGGTAAAAAACAACAGCTTACTGCAGATGCACAGGGTTACTTGGTTTTAAACCGCAAATGGAAAAACAATGATAAAATTGAATTTACCATGCCGGAGAATGTTTACACCGAAGCCATGCCGGATAACGCCAACAGGCGCGCGGTATTTTACGGACCGGTTTTATTGGCCGGCATTTTAGGCAATACCGAACCCGACCCGCTTAAAGGTGTACCTGTATTTGTAACCAGCGAAACCGACCCCAATAAATGGCTGCAGATGGTTGATAAAAAGCAATTAAGCTTTAATGCCTCCAATATTGCCCAACCAACCGAGGTTAAGCTGATCCCTTTTAATCAAACCAAAAACGAATACTATTCTGTTTATTGGGATGTGTTTACGCCAGAATCATGGGCTGTACAGCAAAAGGCATACGATGAGCAAAGGAAGAAACAACAGGAACTGGAAGCGCGCACCACAGACATTTTGCGCATAGGCGAAATGCAACCCGAACGCGACCACAATTTTGGCGGAGAAAACGCGATCACCGGGGAAGATCATCAGAAAAAATGGCGATCAACCGAAAACGGGGGTTACCTGCAATATGAAATGAAAGTTGACGCCAACAGTCAAAACACGCTCATTAATACCTACTGGGGTATGGATAATCGGGGCCGTACGTTTGATATTATGATAGACGGCATTAAGTTATCTACCGAAGATTTGAACCAATATAAGGAAAGCCGCTTTTATGATATCAGCTATGTTATCCCTATAGAACTAACTAAAGGTAAACAAAAAGTAACCGTTAAATTATTACCCAAAAAGGATAACAGCGCTGGCCCGGTTTATGGCAGCCGCATGGTAAAAAACTAATAAAACAATTCAAGAAACTATATGATGATAAGAAAAGGAAAAGCAGCTTGTTTGCTATTATCGATGATAGGAATAAGCAGCGTGGTGTTTGGGCAGCAAAAGGATTACCCTATACAGCCTGTTGCATTCACCAGCGTACATGTGAACGATAAATTTTGGGAACCCAAAATGGAGGTTAACGCCAATGTAACCATCCCCTACGTGCTTGCGCAATGCAAAAAAAATGGCCGCATGGATAACTTTTTGCGTGCTGGCAAGCAGCTGGATGGCGATAAGCTAAGCGAGTTTCCGTTTGATGATACGGATGTTTATAAGGCAATTGAAGGTGCTTCTTATTCCATGCAAAATAAAAAGAACCCAAAGCTTGACAGGTATATAGATACACTTATTAATATTATTGGCGCTGCACAGGAGCCTGATGGCTACCTGTACACATTCCGTACTGTGCATGCTAAAAAACCGCACGAATGGATTGGTGATAAACGCTGGGTAAATGAAGAGATATTAAGTCACGAGTTGTATGATTGCGGGCATTTGTACGAAGCCGCTGTTGCCCATTACCAGGCTACGGGCAAACGCACCCTGCTTAATATCGCCATAAAAAACGCCGACCTTCTGGTAAAAACCTTCGGACCGGGCAAGATCGAAGAATATCCTGGTCACCAGATAGTGGAGATTGGTTTATCAAAAATGTACAGGGTTACCGGCAACAAGCAATACCTTGATCTGGCTAAATTCTTTTTAGATGTACGCGGACCAAAAGGAGATGCTTATAACCAGGCCAATAAGAAAGTGGTTGATCAGCATGAAGCCGAAGGCCACGCTGTACGTGCCGCCTACATGTACACGGGGATGGCTGATATTGCAGCGTTAACCGGCGACACCAAATATTTAAACGCCATTGATGATATCTGGGGCGATGTGGTCAATAAAAAATTATATATCACAGGTGGCATAGGCGCTACCGGCGCGGGCGAGGCTTTTGGGGATGCTTACCAGCTGCCCAATATGTCGGCTTATGCAGAAACCTGCGCGGCCATTGGTAATGTTTACTGGAACAACCGTATGTTTTTACTGCATGGCGATTCAAAATACATTGACGTACTGGAAAGAACACTTTATAATGGTCTGCTATCGGGTGTATCATTAAGCGGTGATCGTTTCTTTTACCCCAACCCCTTAGCTTCCATGTTTCAGCACCAACGCAGTGCCTGGATTAGCTGCGCCTGCTGCATCAGTAACATGACGCGATTTTTGCCATCGTTGCCGGGTTACGTTTACGCCAAAAACAAAAATGATCTTTACGTAAACCTGTTCATGAGCAACTCCAGCAATATTAAACTTACTTCGGGCAACGTAAACATTGTTCAACAAACGGATTATCCGTGGAAAGGGCAGGTTGATATTACTGTTAATCCAGTAAAAACAACAGCCTTTACCTTAAGGATACGGATACCGGGCTGGGCCAAACTGCAACCCGTTCCAGGCAACCTGTATTCATTTATGAATAAAACTCCGCTGCCTGTTGTTATCTATGTAAACGGCAAAGCAACATCGTTTGTAACCGAAAAAGGTTATGCCGTATTAAACCGTAACTGGAAAAAGGGCGATAAAATTTCCCTGGCATTGCCTTTAGAAACCGAAAAAGTTTTGGCCAACGAGAAAGTAAAAGACGACAGAGGCCGTTTTGCATTCGAGCGAGGACCAATTGTTTATTGCCTTGAAGGACCAGATAACCGAGATAGCCTTGTTCAGAACATATTAATTGATAAAAATGCCATTGCCGAAGCAAATTATAAAGCCGATTTGTTAAATGGTGTGGACGTTATTAGTATTGGCGGAAAAAGTACCAAAAGGCAGTTAAACAGCGATAGCCTGATAGAAACAGACCAAAAAGTAAAAGCCATCCCCTATTATGCCTGGGCCAACCGCGGGCCAAGTGAAATGACCGTATGGATACCTTATGAAGCATCGGCCGCAAGCCCGAAACCGGCACCAACCATCGCCAGCACAAGTACAGTATCCTCGTCATTAAAAAACAAAAGAATGTACATGGCTATTAAAGACCAGTACGAGCCAACCAGTTCTGGCGATACCAACTATCCTTACCTGCACTGGTGGCCGGCCCATAATACCAGCGAATATGTGCAGTATGACTTTAATGCCGAACATACCGTTAGCGAATCGAAAGTATACTGGTATGACGACGGACCATGGGGAGGCTGCCGTATACCAGCTTCATACCAGCTATTTTATAAAAAAGACGGAGAATGGGTACCTGTAAAAAATACAACTCCCTATGCTGTAAGCAAGGATAGTTACAATAAGGTAACGTTTGAACCGGTTAACACCACTGCTTTAAAAATGGTGATCCAGCTCCCGGCCGACAATTCTACCGGCATTCATGAATGGACGGTGAAATAAAAAAACTATAGTACCCAGCCAGTAAAAAGGCCTGAATCGCGGTTTAATCCCCGCAGTTCAGGCCTTTTTTATGTCTTGCCATTTCTGGACAAGAATATCGCGATTTTAATTATTTAATAACAGAACTATGCAGTGTAGTGCCTGATAGTTTGATCTGATACGGCCATTCTTCGTCATTATTTACATTCCCATCGCTCACGTGTTCCCAATGTTGAGTTGGGGAGCCGCTTACTATCAGCCATAAATAAGCGGTATTTGCTGGCACGGTAAAATTGGCGGCTCCATTGGTATTTGAATAAACATTGCCATAAACTCTGCTGCCATCCTCTTTTACAGCCAAAAAGCCATATCGCCAACCGGCCTTGTCAATATTTATTGCGCGATAACCGGCAGCGCCGGCAATGCCTTTAAAATTCAGGGTAACCTTTGTCCCCGCAGCCGGTACATTTAGCTTAATACCATTATAGCCATAATTTTGAGGGCAATTGCTTTCAGCAATACGGTACCAACCATCACCGATGTCGTTTAAGGCACTCATGTGCTGATTGGCATAAGGTTTTGCGGCCCCTGCTATACGTGCCATATCCCATGTTATAAATTTTCTGTAAGCATCAAACATCTCGTCGTTAAACTTAGCCTGGCTCAGCCCTGTTAACCGTTTATAGGCCATTACCGGATCTTCTCCCTTCAATGCGCTGCGCCAAAGTTTACCTACAAAATCACGCCCCCGTTTACCCGACCAATATTCCAATACATAGGGCGAATGATATTGATTATCCTCATGTAAAAATGCCAGGTGTGTTTGCTTCATAAAACTCACCAGGTGGTAATTTTCAAATGTCATCCAGCTGGGGTAATTCTGAAACAGCATATATTGAGAGGTCATTTCAAATATGCTTTGCCCATGGCTGCCGGCAGGTGCCGAAGTAAAACCCCATGCACCATCTGCGTGTACCATGTATTGAAATGAGTGGCCAAGTTCATGCGCCAACGCCCCATACGGATTAGCACTTATCCTTACAGCGGGTGTCCACAAAGCGCCAATCTTGTCTTCAATGCCGCCGCCATATGCATTGCCGTCGGTATTGCTAAAAAAAACGTAGGTGAGCATTTTATAGCCGTCGGTTAATGAGTTGCCTTTTGTAACAAACTTTAAGGTATCTCTGTAACAAGTATAAAAGCGCTCCAGTTCGCTTACTGCTGTCATAGGGTTAAATCGCCTGGCAGGTTCAGAATAAGTTATTGGCGTGTTGCCGTATTCCTTTGCCCAAAACATGGCTATATCTGCCGATTCAACCTTCCTTTGGTTACTGAAGGCGCTGTTATTATTGGAATAATCATTACTGTCGGGCACCATCCATACGTTGCGGGGGTAATAGATTTTTTTTGCCAATGTATCTGATTGATTTTTACCGGGCGATATTACTTTGAATGGACTTACTTCATTTTTTATAGCTGGATGTTGGCAGGCAAATAAGCCGGTTGCAGAAAAAAGAGAAAAGAATGCAGGCAGATAACGTGGTATCATACGGACTTTTTTATGGGTAAATAAATGGGATAGGGAATTAGGTAAGTTACCTTACCGATAATCAAAATTAACGATGATAAACGGCAGGGAAAGTGAGGATATTGATAACTTGTTCTTATATATTAACGACGTTGACACATAAATCATCATCACTTCAGGGGTTTAAAAGCTCAACTCAACGCTGGATGCCATCTTCTGCCATGGCGATTTTAAAGCCGGTATACTAAAAGTTAAGATATAGTTAGCTTCGGTTAATTTATAAACAAAACAGATTACGGCCGCTAATAACTTTACAATTTGGAATTCAGAAACCTTCAATTGTAAAATTATGTATATCAAACCATTACTAAAAAAATTGCTACTAACACACGTATTTGTGTGTTGTTCAATACTTACAATTCTCGCTCAGACTATACTGAAGGGACACGTAAGTTCAGAAAAAGGGGAAGCCGTTCCGGGGGCCCTGGTTAAAATAAAAGGGAGCGCCGGCGGGACAATTACCGACGGGAGCGGTAACTTTTCAATAAGTTATACCAAGCCAAGCACCTTAACGGTCAACGCATTGGGTTACAAAAACTTTGAGGTCCCGATTTCTTCACAGACCACTATCGACATCAAACTTTCTGAAAATGTAACCCAACTTAGCGACGTTGTGGTAACTGCGATAGGCGTTAAACGCGAAAAACGCATGCTTACCTATAGCACACAAGAAATAAAAAGCGAAGAGCTTAGCCGTGCTAAAGAGCCCAACCTTATCAATGCTATGGATGGCAAGCTGTCGGGCGTACAAATTACATCCTCATCTGGTACAGCCGGTGCATCTACACGTATTGTGGTGCGCGGTGCGGTATCTGTAAATGGCAATAATGAAGCCTTATTTGTTGTTGACGGCGTGCCGATAGATAACACGGAAACTGGCAATATAGGCGGCGGCGCGGCCGGTGCCGGGAGCAGCCGTATTGTTGATATCGATCCTAATAATATAGAAAGCATCAACGTTTTAAAAGGCGCGGCAGCCACCGCCCTGTATGGTTCAAGAGGAGCATCTGGCGCTGTACTCATTACCACCAAAAGCGGTGCCCTTAATAAAAAGGCGGCGATAACCTTTACGTCCGACTATTCTTTTGAAAAAGGCCTTTTCCCCGAAAAACAAAATATTTACGGGCAGGGCACGGGAGGCGTTTTTTACAACGGCGAAACCCAGAAAACCAGCGCATCCTGGGGACCTAAAATGGATACCCTTAAAATCAATGGTGTAAAAGCGCCAACCTATGATCCTTTCTCTTTCTTCAGAACCGGGCATACTACCACCAATACCTTAAGCATTGGCGGCGGTAATGATAATTCTACTTACTTTATCTCCTATTCTTATTTAAATCAACAGGGTATTTCACCTAACAACGATTTCAAAAGACATTCATTTTTTACTAAATACACCACCAATATTGCAAAAAACTTTTCTACAAGTTTCCAGCTGGGTTATTCAAATTCGGCCCAGGAACGTTTGCCGGAGGGTGCAAGTAACGGACCTTTGTTTGTTGTTTTAGTTCAGCCCATATCATGGAACCCTTACCCGGTACTTAACCCCGATGGTTCACAACGGCTTTACAGATTCTCCAGAAACGCGCCTTTATGGACATTGGACAACATCAATAATACAGCCACAGTAAACAGGTTTTTACCGGTAACTACTTTCAATTATACTGCAACCAAATGGTTAACCATAACTGAAAGGCTTGGCGCTGATATTTATACCGAACAGGATAAATACACCGAAAACCCAAGCGCAGCAATCGGCCTAAAGGGGCAGATAAAAGACCAGGTTGTTAATTACAGACAATTCAATCATGACCTGATAGCCAATGCAAGCCAGAAAGTAGGGAAGTTTGATCTGAACCTGCTATTGGGAAATAACTATAATTCCATTTACTCACAAAGCACCAACTTAACCGGCACTGGTTTAGCCGTACAGGACTTTTATAACGTATCTGCAGGTTCAACCTTAACTGGTTCTGAAGGCCACAGCTCTCAACGGAAAATTGGCTTTTACTCCCAGGCGAATATTGAATATGATAAATTCCTGATCTTATCGCTCACCGGGCGTTATGACGGCAGTTCGGTGCTTTACGAGAAAAAGCAGTTTTATCCTTACGGATCAGTTGCAGGTGGTTTTATATTCACTCATTTTTTACCTGAACAGGTAACACAGGTATTGAATTTTGGTAAAGTTCGCCTGTCTTATGCAACTGTAGGTAACGATGCGATACCGCCATATTCTTTGAATACGCCATACGTGCTTGCCGGGAGAAATACAAATGCAGGTTACTTTCCATTTCCTTTCCAGAGCCAGCCTGGTTTTTTAAAAAGCTCCACACTTGGAAACCCTTACCTGCAAAACGAGAAGCTGAAAGAATTTGAAACCGGGTTAGAATTAAAATTCCTAAATAACAGAATAAGTTTTGAAGGCTCCTATTTCAACCGTAAATCGTTCAATGGCATAATCCAGGGCATCCAGATTTCAGACGCAACAGGTTATGGTGGCACTACCGTTAATTCGGCAGAAATAAGGAATAAAGGTTTTGAGTTACTATTAAATGCCAGCCCTGTTCAATCAAAAGACTTTAGCTGGGATGTAACCGTCAACTTTACCCGGATACGCAACAAGGTATTATCCATCAATGAGGAGAAAAAGATCACCCAGTTAGGACGTGTTATAGTAGGACAACCATATAATATTTTTTATGGAACGCGCTACAAACGCAACGCCAGCGGACAAATGCTTATTGACGACGCCGGTTTACCTGTAGTTGATTCTGAACAGGGATTGGTTGGCGATGCCAACCCTGACTGGACAGGTGGGATAAGCAACTCATTCCGTTACAAGCAATTTAGCCTGAGCTTCTTTTTCGACGTGAAAATGCATGGCGACGTGCAAAATGATGTGGAAAGTGTTGCCTTCTTTTACGGAACCGCTAAAGTTACAGAGAACCGTCAGCCTTTTGTAGTAAGCGGTGTTAACGCAACCACCGGCGCACCCAATACAGTTAAGGTTAATGCGCAAACCTATTACCAAAGCAGGCAGTACGAATCATCTATACAGGATGGCACTTATATAAAACTTAGGAATGTAAGTTTTGCCTACCAGCTTTCTCCTTCTATGATACAAAAAACGCCATTTAAAAATGCTTCGTTAACAGTAACCGGCCGCAACCTCTGGATTTATAGTCCACACTTTACCGGTGCCGATCCGGAAGTTAGCTCCTACGGCAGCGCTAACGGCAATCAAGGCATATATGCTTTCTCAACACCAACTGCGAGGTCATTTAACCTGTCATTAAAGTTAGGTTTTTAACCCATGTTTAACCGATTTAAAAATTATCAAATGAAAAAAATAACGATATATCTGCTTGTTCTGATAGCTTTAACAAGCAGTTGTAAAAAGGTGTTGAATGTAAACAAAGACCCCAACAATCCCATCGATATTCAGGAATCACTGTTGCTGGCTCCTGTTGAATTAAACGTATCTGACCAGGTTTACGCCGGAAATGCCAGCATCATTGTGCAAAATTTCATGCAAACCATAACGGCCAACCAACCTAATCCTGGTATATGGAACTACCAGCTATTCAATATTGATTTGGATGGCGATTGGTTTAATTATTATGTAAACATTCTAAATAATCTTAAAATTCTTGATACCAAAGCTACTGCCGATGGGCAAGCTAATTATTCTGCTATCGCTAAAATCTTATCAGCTTACACATTAGGAACAGCCACAGATATCTGGGGCGATATCCCCTATTCACAAGCCTTTAAGGGTAACGACAAACTTACTCCTGCTTATGATAAACAGGAAGACATTTACAAGGCGGTTCAAACACTTTTAGATAACGGTATTGCGGATATTGAAAAAAACAGCACTACCAAACCAGCAGGCGACGATTACTTTTATAACGGCGATATGGGTAAGTGGAAAAGACTGGCCTATACCTTAAAGGCGCGCTATTATATGCACCTTACCAAGGCCCCGGGTTATACCGCTGCAACACAAGCAGACCTTGCCTTAGCCGCACTTACTAAGGGGATGGGAAGCAGCGACGATGATTTGAAGTTTGCATATTCAGGTGCTGCAGGCAGCGAGAACACTATCAACCTTAACTTTTCGCCGGTTACTACTTACGTGTTGAACAACACCTATGTTGAAGGGTTTAAAAGCCGCAACGATCCGCGACTGAGTAAAATTGTAAAACCAGCCGAATCGACCAAATTATATCATGGACGAACAGTTGGTGAAGTCACCGGCGATCTATCAACCTATTCATACCCGGCCGATTTTTATGCAGGAGCAAACTCTCCTAATTATATCTTCAATTACGAAGAAGCATTGTTCCTGAAAGCCGAGGCTACATTCATCAAATCCGGAGCAGCAGCAGCGCAGCCAATATACCAGGACGCGGTTAAACTAAATATGAACAAACTGTCGGTAACTACCAGCGACGCCAACGCTTACGTGCTGCAAAGAGGCACACTTACTGCGGGCAATGCAATTCAACTGATAATGGAAGAAAAAAGCGTTGCTAATTTTTTCAATATCGAAAATTTCAGCGATTGGAGACGGACGGGCTACCCTGCAATTACCAAATCAAACGGTGCGTTATCAGATATTCCACGGAGACTGTTATATCCGCAAAGCGAGATTTTAACCAACGCACAACCCCAGCAAAGTGCTAAACTTACCGATAGGGTTTGGTGGGATGCACTATAACATTATTTAACTTTTCACTTCATAAAAAAATCCTCCTGGCATCCAGGGGGATTTTTTGTTTTCAGAAACTCCATCTGGCTACAAGTCATCTTTAGAACATGAGATCACTATTCTTTCGGCCCGTTATCCAATCTTGCTGTGTTAAATAATACCCGATAATATTTTCCGCAATTCATACTGCCGGTCTGATGGCTTGGGTAAATTATTGTAAAATATTTTCAATTTCTCTTTTTCCGTTTCTTCCAGGTCTTTCAACGGGAACTTTTCAGCCAGGCGCGCTAAAGCCTGAATTGCCCAGTATTGTCCAAATGCCGTTTCTTCTTTGGTTAGGGCATCAATCAATGGTTTTAAACCCTGCAGATCAGCTTTGGTGCTACTTTTATAAGTTGGAGAAATGATCACTAATTTTCTTAACCGTTCAGGACTTTGTATAGCAAATTTGTAAGCCCCCGAGCCGCCCATACTAGCGGGTTGGCTGCCTGAGGTAAACAACGCGTTTCAAACATTGAAGCCTGAATTTTTTACAAACACTCCTATGAATACGGTATATGATGCTGTGTCACCCGATAAAACAAAATGAACTAAGTTCTTAGAGCAGATGATGGCTTTCGCTTCAATACCATTTGACTTCGGAGACCCCAATATTTCGAAAATTTCTGCGCCTGTATTAATCATAGCCGGTAACAATGATGGACTGAATAAAATTGAGCTAATGAAAACATATAAACTATTAGGAGGCGGCATTTCTGTTGATCTTGGTACAATGCCAAAATCACAATTAGCCATTGTTCCTTAACAGGGGCATGTTAGCCTGATGATGCAGACAAACACAATATTAAGTTATCTAAATACCTTTTTTAAGTGAAATATAATTGCATTAAAAAGAGTTCGGTCAGTCAGCATTAGCCTGTATTTTACTACTTCATTTGCATACAATAAGGTGTGCAGTTTTTAGAATTTGCTGTTTCCTGCTAATTTTACGTAACCAATTAACAGGAAACCTTTTATCTCTCTAAACTGTAAACCATTATGATGATGGTAAAATAGTGTATGCCAAAGAAGGTATAATCAATCCCCCGGCCTTGAAAAAACTTATTGTTGATAACAAATATATAGGCCGGTATTACTAACACTTAGCTCTTTTCCTGTTTTGCATCGTTTACTAACGTATTAATTATACCCCTTTATGGAAGCTGACAACCCTAAACAGAGGATCAATAATTGGTTGCATCATAATACAATGCCGCTGCGCCCAAAATACCGCTATTTTCTAGGGCAGATATTTCTACCCTGATCCGCTCTGCCGATTTGGTATAGGCAAAGGTTTTAATCTGCTGCCACATATTTTCCTGGAAGAAATCATAAGCATGGCTCACCGATCCGCCCAAAATGATCAGTTGTGGGTCATAAGCATACATCACCATTTTAATGGCATGGCCTATATGTGTGCCCAATTCTGCATATAAGGCCAATGCCCTTGCATCGTTTTTTTTTGCATCCTCAAAAACCTGCATACCATCCAACTGGTGCACATTTTGAAAGAAAGAGCCGCTGCAATAATACTCCAGTATGTTATCCAGATAATTGAATAAGCCGAATTCACCCGCTCCGCAATTGTACCCGGCATACAGCTTATTATTAATGATTACACCGGCACCCAAACCAGTACCCAGTGTTAAACCGATCATAGAATCAACCCCGTTGCCTTTTCCAAAATGATGCTCGCCTACGGCAAAGCAATTGGCATCGTTATTTACAAAAACGGGGACATGATAGCGTGCCTCCATTAATTTTTTCAAAGGCACTTCTATCCACGAGGGAATATACAGCACGTCATAAACAATACCCTCCGTTACATCCACTACGCTGGGTACACCGATGCCTATCGCTTTTACCGAATCATCTATCAAAGCATCTACCACCTGGTAAATATCATTTAGCACATCCTCAACAGAACCATCACTATGAATACGTGCCGAAACAATATCAGATATTGCATTTCCTGTTACTACCGCCCCGCGTATGTTTGTAGCGCCAAGATCTATTCCTATAACTTTAATATCCCTCATCTTTATGATTTATCTTTTTTGTCGAACACGGTTTGATTAGTAATTAGTGGTTTTGCCCAAAAACCGATGCTTAAAATATAGCCCATGGTAAGGTATAAGAACAGCATCCCTGTACGCAGGCCCAGGAAATCACCCAACCCGCCAATGATCAACGGAACAATGGCGCCGCCAATAATGCCTGTAACCATAATACCGGCAAATGAACCGTGATGTTCATCTATAGAATTAAGTGCCAGCGAAAAAATAACAGGATACATTACTGATGCAAAAAAACCTACCAGCGGAAAGGCAATTAATGAAACCTTAGCAGGGCCAAAAAGAGCAGCTGTGAGGCAAATTAATGCCGCAACCGTAAACCCTATTAACACCTTACGGCTATCCAATACTTTCAGCAAAAACAAACCAACAACGCCTCCGGCAGTCATCAATCCCCAAAAATAGGCAACCGTATCAGCTCCTTTGGTTTGCGGATCAAAGCCATGATAGGTCTCTAAAAATTTTGATATCCAGTTGGCTATCCCCTGCTCGGTGCCCACATAGCAGATCATGGCGATAAAAAACAATACGACTACCGGTTTTCTAAAAAGCGTAATATGTGTTTTGATCGGCCCTACCTCTTCATCCGCCTTCAGCGCTACTACGGGGAATTTTGAAAACCTGATGATCACGATCATCAATAAAGAAATCACGGCAAATATCCAGTAAAGCGAGATCCAGGGCAAATTGGAGGGCACTATGGTATGAAAATAAGCCATAAAGCCAGTGTTGCCCGTATCATTCAGGTGAAGTGCAAAATAGGAATACACCATCGGACTTAGAAAAGATGCCGCGCCGAATATGAGCTGGGCCAGTACGGAGTTAAATGCATAATGTTCCTCTCCGCCGGATGTACGCAGCAAAGGATTGATCACCACCTGCAGCATGGCCATGCCCGAGCCAATCAGGAACAATGATATAATAGCGCTCAAATAATTGGGTACCATGGCCAGCAGCAGCGAACCTAAAAAGGATACGATAAACCCGGCAATCATTATTTTCTTTTCCTTGTACTTCTCCAGCAACATCCCGGTGGGGATAGAAACCAAGCCGTAGGCTATAAAAAAGGCAAATGGTAAAAAAGCTGCCAGCGTTAGGCTCAGGTGAAAACCCTTTATGAAATCGGGATTTAGGGCACCAATAACGTTGGTGAGAAAAGAGATAACAAAAAAGCTGAGCATGATTAATGCTACGATGTAGTAGTTACGTTTCATGAAGCTACTTTTAGTGATGAGAAAAATGAGTCCGAATATCTATGCATTTTATTAATTACCAAATGAAAATTTCAATACGATTGCTCAGAAATGTTAAAATTATTTGTTTCGAAGATGCAAATACTATCGAGTCAATCTTTGCGCGGCGTCTTTATCTAATAAAACATAAGCTGATGGCAGCGTTTGAAAAATGGACGCCGGTAATTGATTAGTGACCTCACCCTCCAATGCCTGAGCAATAATCTCCGCCTTTTTAACTCCGGCAGCTATGAGCAAAGGTATTTTTGCTTCCTGCAAATATTTAAGGCCAAGCGTTATACCCAGGTGCAGGTGGGTTTGCTTTTTAAAGTATTTTTGCCCCACACTCGCGGTAACCGGCGCCAGCGGCGAATAATGAGCATATAAATCAAAATCTGTACCGGGCTCATTGAGGCCTATGTGGCCATTCATGCCAATGCCTACCATCATGATATCCAGGGGACCTCTTTCTTTTATAAAATCATCCATTGATTTACATGCAGCATCCAGATTTGCTGATTTGGCATCAAAAAGCATCATCTTTTCCGGTTCAATTCGCAGGGGTGTAAAGAAGTTTTTGTAAAGAAAATTGGTGCAACTTCCATCATCATCCTTGCCCATACCTACCCATTCATCCAGCCCTACAAAGTAACATCCGCTAAAATCTACCTTGCCGTTTTGGGCATCGGCTATTAAATATTTAAATACTCCGGCCGGTGAATCTCCCGAAGGAATACATATCAGGGAGTTGAGTTTAAGTTGAATTTGGGCAACAATAATATCAGCAGCAGCTCTGCACATTTTATTGTAATCTGAATAAGTTAATACTTTCATATAACGGAATTAAATTAATTGATGATCTCAAAATTATCCTGTAATTGCATATCATCGGATGCGTTTCCAATCATTAATACCCTATTTACTCCTTGCTTAACGCCATTTAAATCAAGGAAGATTATTTAAAAAGCCCCACAAGTTTTTCTGTTTTCACAGATACTGATGGATTAAACCCCGGCGTATTCATATAATTTTCCAGGCTATATAGCAACTGTTTAGCTTCGGGACGTTTTTCTCGATCTGTAAGCAAATCAATACCTGAAACCACCAAGCTACCGTTTCCTGCTTTGCATTCAAAAATCAACCCCAAGGGCCTTGCGGTAAACCAGTCATCTATGATCCTTACAATGGGTTTGATCTCATTTGAAAGACTATCCAACCGGATTGCGGAGCTATGACTTATGCCATCCTGCCATTCCCAGTTGCTGTAATAATCCGTAGGAAACTTTGCCAATGCCGGGTGTGCGGGATTACACAAAATCCCCAGTGTATGCGGAGGCTGGTTATTAGTCCATGAGGTGTTCCAGAAAATACTGGAAAATCCCACCACAACATTGCCACCCATATCTGCGTTTATTGCGCCTTTTTTCACGGTAAGCAGAACTTTACCGCCTTTATTTAACATGGCCAAAGACTTTTTATCAAGTTGTTGAGTTACATAAATACTTTTATTAGGTTCGGGACGATGTGAAGGGTAAACAAAAATATCCCAGGAGTTAATGTGCCCCCCTGCTTCTACCTGTAGCACCAGCTTTTGAGCTTGATTGATGCCAGATAAGGATTGGCTGATTTGACCCAACTTGAAACCATTTCCTATAGGCACATTGGTTGTTTTCAGCTTTCCACTGTATAGCACTTTACCGGCATGGTCTTGCAGTTGCCATGTTGGTGTAATTTGTTTTAACGGAGTACTGCCATAATGCGCGATCTCCACTTCCGCTTCAAGCTTTTCATTATTTTCATAGATCATCTTAGCTGTTCTGATTAACGGCACCGTTGCATTACAAAACCTGCTGTATTCCTTTGCTGTAACATAACCCTTATCATCCCAGAAAGGATCTAAAACACCTACCAGCGCTGTACCCTGGCCCGGAAAATCATGCAGATCAAGCAACTGGAACCCGCCAAACCCTTTGGTTCTTAAAGCTGCCTCTATATCTGCTTTATAACATAGTACCTGTAGTTTACCTGATGCAAACAGAAAGCTATCGGCAAGACTTTCCAGGTGATGTTCTTTTAAGCGATCATAAAATATTTCAAAATTTTTAGGCTTGAGCACACCATCATATTTTTTTATTTCTTTGAAGTTAGGGTAAACACACCACTGGCCAATCTCATGGCTCACAGTGGGTTGCGGCCATTTGCTGATGATGGATAACCAATCATAATTGGTATTTGGCGGTTTAGAATTGATAATACTTTCGACGCCCGCACCCCAGGCTTGTATACGCGGATCGGGAGAGCTGTTGTAATCGCTTTCGGGAATTACCGGCCAGCCAGAAGCCGTGGTATATAACCGCCGGGGATCCTTTTGCTTCCAGTATTTAACAAAGCCGGTAAGGTATTCTTTTAGATTTTTACCGCCGGGTTCATTACCATAAGGCATCATGCAAAACGAGGGATGGTTACCAAAAGCATTTACAATGTGGTTGCTTTCCTCATAGAGGAACCGATCAATGGGTTTTCCATCTCCAACCGTTGCCCATGCGGAACATTCGATGGATAAATAGAACCCCGCTTCGTCGGCCGCCTGAAAAGCTGCTTCAGGGGGGCACCAGGAGTGAAACCGAATATGATTCAGCCCATATGACCTGCATATTCTAAATATTCTCGCCCAGGCGCCTTTATCAGTCGGCGGGAAACCTGTTTTAGGAAAAATAGCGCATTCCAACGTTCCCCGAAGGAAAACCGGGCGGTCATTTATTGTAAACTGACTTCCTTTGGTAATGAATTTACGCATGCCGAAAGTAATTTCCTGGCTATCCGTTCCGCTTTCCCCCTTTAAGGTCACCTTCATCTTATAAAGATTGGGATTAAATTCATCCCATAATAGCGTATGGGCTCCCATAGGGTACGTAAAAAACACAATAGTGGAATCTTTTCCAGCGGCAATTATTTTTTGAAGGACCGGCAGATATTGATGAGCGGCACCCTTATTATCCTGCACACTGAAAATCAGTTTCGACGCGCCGAAAGTTCCAGACAAGCTCTTGATGCTCACTTTCGCCACTACTACCTTTTTATCCACATCAGGAAACAATTGAACCGATGAAAGATAAACCGCCGGTTTGGCGTTAAGCGCCATATCACCAACAATACCATTCCAATTGGTTTGCGTATTATCCGTTACACTGTGTGCATCTGCCCCGGGGTTAATATCTTTAATCCGGTTATCAATCCTTAATGCAATAATATGTTTTCCGGGTTTAAGCAGATGATCCAGCACGTAAATATGCGGCGCCCCTAATGCATTTTGCATACCGGCTTCTTTACCGTCTATCCACAGGGTTGTTTCCCAGTGGCATCTTTCCAAAAATAATTCTATATGTTGTCCTGCCCATGCCGGTGGAATATTAACCTCTTTTTGATACCAGGCGGGCCCCACATAATATTTATTGGGTTGCAGCCAAAAGGATATCTTCACATTGCCCGGTTGCCGGTATTTGGCATAGCTGGAATCTTTAAACCATTGCATACTCCACATACCACCGGTCCATGGCGTATTCAGGGTTACATCGTTACCCTTGCCGTTGGTAGCCATAGAACCCGGCAAATGAATAGTTTCAGGTAATTTGTTTACAAACCATTTTTCTTTGACTCCCTTGTCCAGAGAATCTATTGCAAATGACCAGGTCCCTGAAAGATCAATTCTCTTATTTTGAATAATTTGTCCGACGCCGGTAAAACTACAGCAAACAAATATGCCTGAAAGAATAACATAAATGACTTTTTTCATATTTAACAATAGGGAATGACGAGAAAATAATTGGCCAGCAAATGTGTTAGTTACAACTGCTATTAAAAAATGAAAATACAACGAAAAAACCGGACTATCTGACCTAATTAATACTTCGTCTGAAAAAACATCTTTTTATTACCCCAGCCGAATCAATTTGTTCTTTACCTATGAGTTACTGGTCAGTTTCAGCGGAATAGCCGCAAAGAAGTGACAGAAAAGAAGACACAATAACTAAATTGAAAATCTATCGGGAAAGCCTCTATCGAGTTTGACAGGGACTTTATTATTTCTTGGCGAATTTGGGTTATTATTTAAGCCTGTAACGCGATGCAAGCGAACGACCAATGGCTTTTAAAAGGGCCTGATTATCGCCAATGGATGATTCTTCGGGAATCCACTCATTGAGTTGATTACGAATCAGGGTAAACTCTTCGCTAAAAAGGCTGATTTTTATTTGTGTGGTTTCCCTATTGATCCCTTTACTTAATACTTTGTAAGTATAATCAATATCTCCAAATGTGATGCGCAAAGGTAAACTCATGTATTGCAAAGATAAAAAGATGGTACAATATCATTCCGGTTAAAATATCCCTGAACCGAAATACTTTTAAAAAGAAAGTCCCCCGATACTCGCTTTCTGGGGCTTCCGGCGTGCAAGGCACTTAACATGGCCCCTGTTGAAATAAAACATAAACTGCGGTTTTCATAACATTTCAACAACTGAACTTACTAATTACAATAGTCAAATACAAGAAATTCAATTGTTTTTTTAATTTATTTCAAAGATTCTGTTTGTCTTCCTGGCCCCCCGTCAAGGGTTACGAATGATGTCAGTTAGGTCTGTTCCAGAATACATGTGTCTGTTTCTCCACTTTCAATCGTTCGGCATAGCCAGGCGTATTTTTAATGATATAAGATATATGAATATTAAAGTCAAATAACGTTAAGCCAGCTTCCAACCATGCCTGGGTTTGCAAAATAGGTTCTTACTCCAAAAGCCGATTGTCATTCTTCATTGTCTCTTTGTTAATCGATGCAATGGCAACGAGGCTTATGATACTTAATTGTTAGTCATTTTTGCATGGTGCTCGCTGTATCTTGCTCCAGTATCCGGGTATTTTTTCAGCAGTTCTTCAATAGTTTGCAAATCGTCCGTAGTCAGTTCTACGTCCACCGCAGCGGCGTTTTCCTTCAGATATTTGGTTTTCTTTGTGCCAGGGATAGGTATAATGTGTTCACCCTGGTTCAAAACCCAGGCAAGCGCTATTTGGGCTGAAGTAACATTTTTAGATCCTGCTATTGCAGCAAACCCTTCAGCCAGTTTCTTGTTGTTTTCAGCATATTTCTCCTGGTAGCGGGGCAATGTTCTTCGGAAATCGTTACCTGCAAGTGTACTGATATCGAGTGTATTAGTTACAAGTCCGCGGGCTAATGGACTAAAGGGAATAAAAGATATGCCAAGTTCCCTGGTCAAAGGAAGTATTTCCGCTTCTACTTCTCTTGTTAACAAAGAATATTCACTTTGCAGCGCGGCAATCGGATGTACGGCATGAGCTTTTTTAATTGATGCGGCAGAGGCCTCCGACAAACCAAGATATTTAACCTTTCCCTCTTTAACCAACTCGGCCATAGCTCCTACTGTTTCTTCAATAGGTATAAGCGGATCTACGCGGTGCGCGTAATACAGGTCAATATAATCTACACGCAGCCGCCTCAGGCTTTGTTCAACCGCTGTTTTAATATAAGCAGGAGATGCATCAAATGAGTTGATTTTATTGTCATCCCATCTGAACCCAAATTTTGTTGCAATAAAAATTTTATCCCTGTTTGGAACCAAAACTTCAGATACCAGTTTCTCATTTTCGCCTTTGGCATAAATATCAGCTGTGTCCCAAAAGTTAATGCCCAAATCAATGGCCAGGTTCAAGGTAGCCAATGATTCTTTATCATCCGGCTCGCCATAAGCATGATTCATCCCCATGGTGCCCAATCCTATAGCCGATAGCTTTTCGTTGGTTTTACCCAGTTTTCTATATTTCATGACTGCTATTATTAAAACATTAAATATTCTTTTTTTTGATGAAGCAAATTTCAGCAGAACTATTAAGAATCATTGTAGAGAAACGAAGAACTTTTTATGAATTTCAAATATGATTAACGATCGCATCAACTTAATCATATCAAAAAGATAAAAAATCAAAATATTGATGTTTGAAACGTTTGGGTCCAGCTTGTCTAAGAGTTCAGGCACTTACGCCGGTGGCATCGCCACATAAAAGGTGCTACCTTTTCCCTGTTCACTCTCCAGCCAGATACGCCCATGGTTGGCCTTGATAAAATCCTTGGTCAGTAACAGGCCCAGGCCGCTGCCCTGTTCTTTTTGGGTACCGAAGCTCACCTTCAGGTTACTCGTCAGGAAAACAGCCTGCTGATCCGGACTGATACCCACCCCATTATCTTTAACCGACAGGACCACTTCCTCCGGCGAAGGCAGTCGCGCACCAATGGTAATCGTGCCGCCCTCATAACTGAACTTAATGGCGTTGGACAACAGATTGCGGATGATAAATTCAAAGTGGTCGGCATCCGCGTGTAGTTTCAGTGCATCGGGCAGGTTGGCCATGAGCTGGATATTTTTCTGCGCCGCCTGCTGACTTAGCAAGTGTATACATCGCTCTACAACGGGCTGCACGCTAAAATCCGTCGGATTCACCTTGATACCCTGCAGCTGTGCTTTACCCCATTCAAACAGCGCCTGCAATAATTGCAGCGATGCCGTGGTCTGTTTACGCAGCTCGCTGATCATGCCTTTCATTTCCTCCTGCGTAAAATCTTCGGTCTCCATCATTTCAAAAAGCTGCGCGGCGCTGCCGGCCGGCCCTTTCAGGTCATGACCAATCACCGAAAACAGCGTATCCTTCACCCGGTTGGAATTTCGCAATTCTTCATTCAAGTGCTGCAGTTGTGTATTTAGCCGTTTAACTTTCCGGAGATAAAGCCAGCACAGGATCAGGATCAGCAATACCGACGCGGCCAATACCACGGCCAGCCACAATTCGGCTTTTTCCACCCGGTTCACCTTTTCAAGGCCTTCCGTTTTCTCGCGCGAACGCTCCAGCACATAGCTGCTGTCCAGGGCGGCGATCTCCTTAACCGTATCCGCCCCGAGCAGACTATCCACCAGGTGGTGTTCTTCTGTAAGCGCGGTCATGGCTTCACCATAATTTTTTTGCTGGCGGTAAACTGCGACCAGGGCCTGGTAGATACGAGCCTCCAGTTTCGGCTCGTGCAGGCTTTGAGCGATATTCAATGCTTGCTGCAGATCTTTAATACTTGCGCCGGCATCCTGTTTTTGGAGCACACCCGCAATCCCGATCAGCGCTTCGGCCTGCTCATCCGGCTGACGGTATTTCTTCGCTTCGTTGAGCGCTTGTTTATATAATGCGAGTGCCTTTACTTCCTCATGGTCCTGAGTAAAAAGCCGGCCTTCATCATTAAGCAAACGGACTTCGCCGTCCCGCGTCCCCTGCCGGCTGCTCCTGCGGACGCCTTCCTGCAGATAGTGCAGCGCGGTAGCGCTATCGCCTTTCTGTTGGTATAGCTTGCCGATATTTTCCAGTAATACAAAGTAAGCTTCCGGCTCCTGCCGGCGATGCTCATACTGGGTTAGGGCACGCAGGTACCAGCTCAGTGCCTTTTCGTGCTCGCCTTTGTCTACCGCATTGTTGCCCAGGTCCACATAGGTTTCGATCAACCCGCTGCTATCCCGGCTATCCTGGTAATATTTTAAGGCTGCACCGAAGTTTTGCGTATCGCCATCCAGTGCCCCCAATTGATCATAGGTATGGGCAACACCGGCCACATCATGCAGCCTGCGGTACAGGCCCAGCGCCTCGTTATAAAAGCTCCGGGCAAGGTCGGTATGATGGTGTAACGCGTTGATATGCCCCAGTGTCAGCAACAGAGAGGCCTGGCCCTGGCGGTCATTCTGTTTTTCGGCCAGGCGCATACCCGCATGCGCATAATACACAGCAGAATCTGGCTGCGTGGCCGCATAGGACTGGCTGATGTGATTATACAATCGAACCTTTTCACTTTCGCTTGCCGTTTGAAGCTGACCGGGCTTCGCCGCGGGTTGCTGCGCAAATGCAGTGTAGTTCAGGGAGCAAATCAGCATCAAAAAATAGCGCATAGATAAAGCTTTAAAAACTTTTTACGTAAACGCCGCTGATAAGTTTTTGATTTAGCTGCCGCCTGCCCCAGTAGTTTATCCACTTCCCCGTGAAATTCCTTTATAAATTGAGTGTAGTATTCCCCTATGGCCGGGCCGGCAAAACAACAGGCCGTGAGATAGTAGGAATGCTGGCTCAGCCAGCCCGGAGCAGTTCGGATACCAGCGCGTCCAGCAGATCAGCGCCTTTTAATAATAAACGATTGTCCTGGGGCGCTGGTAAAAAAAGATTTTCCCGTCGCCCATAGTCTTCCAGGCGGGCCAATGCCCTTTCTGCTTTTTCAAAGCCCGATGGTCGGGGGGCTAAAAACAGCGAGATAATCACGGCGTTGATGCGGTAATGCAGTACCTGAATGTGTTCCAATCGGGGTAAGTCGGCTTTGCCAGGCTCGACCCGCGCGTGCCGCAAACCTTCCGAAAAGCGTGCCAGCCTCAAATGAGCTTCCTTTCGCGCCAGCCAGACCTCCTGTTGCGTAGCCTGCTCCAGAACGGCTTTCAGGAACAGCTGGTTTCCAGCCGCTGCCGCACGCGCCAGGTCCTCCAGCTCGGCGTTTATCCAGACCGGAAAAACGAAGATCCCGACAAAAGCAAGAACGCAGCCCGCCAGTGAATACCAGAGCCGGGCAGTCGCGATCACAGCCGGCTGTCCATGATAAAGACTCAGGCAGATTACCACACAAACCGTAATACCGGTCACGCTCCGGGCATAGGCAGACCGGTTCCAGGCAAAAAAGCACAATAATCCCAGCCCTGCGATAACCAGTAAGAGCATAACTGGCTTGATTAGCAGCAGCATCAGGCCCGCCAGTAATACACCTACCAAAGTACCCGACAAACGCTCCAAGTTCCGTTGCCAGGTTAGCGCCAGCCGGGGCCGGGCCACGATCACAATCGTTAGCAACAGCCAGTAACTATAAGGATCCGGGGCGAAAAATAAGGTAGCAAGATACCCTGCCGCAAACAATAAGGTGAGCCGCAGCGAAAAACGCAGCACCGGTGAACGGAAATTTAAATGCGCCCTGAACTTCGAGGCGTACGTCCCCTCCTCTGGCAAGAAAGCGCCCGGTTCAGGCAGATCTTCCATTACCGCCCCCTCGTTCAAAACTATTTCGGCCAGTAAGCGGCGAATCGCGGCAGTATTGATCAGGATCCCGTTGATAACAGCCGCGTCCTCTTGCTGCAGCCCCGCTGCCATGATGGATAGCCGGTCGCTCAGTTGCAAGTAAGCGGAATCGTTCAGCGTTGGGTTCAGCGGACGGGATACCGGCACCACACGGCTGAGCCCGCGCGTTTCTTCTGACAGCAAAGCAATCAGTTCCGCTGTCAGCGGTAGCGCCCCACTCGTTTCCAACCGTTCGCGCACAACTACATAGTCATAATGCATGGCTGTTACCTGTTCATACAAGCCTATCACCCGGATCGCAGTGTTTAGCAACTGCTGCGCACCCGGACGGTCGCTGAGCAATAACTGCCTCACGAGCTCCTGCTTTTCCGAAACCCGCAAATGCAGGGCAATTGTTTGCCGGTAAGCCTCCTCCAGGGGCACAGCCGGGTCATAACAAACAGCCTTAGCCTTCAGGAAATCTGCAGTCGCAGACAAAGCTTCGCGCAGTGCCTGGTGTAATGAGCGGAACGGCCAGATCAATACCTGTACCAGGCTCACGAGATGGAACCAGGCCCCGCCCACCACGATAAAAGCGCTGAACCACAACGGCTCCTGCGGCCTCAGCCCCAACGTAAAAACCATCAGCACAATGCCCATAGTTCCGGCCACACCGGTACGGCCACCCAAAGCCGCCATCATCGATAGCAGGAAAGTCAGCGTGAGCAATACCAGCCCAGCCAGCAGCGCCGAGTGTAGGCTTGCCGAAAAGATCAATGACACCGCGAAAAAGATCAGCAAACTTTGCAGGGCTGTCAGCGCTTTGCCGCGCCGGTTGCCCGGTAAATCAGTCAGGCTGATCAACAATGCGCCAACACCCATACCGATACCTGTCTGTCGGTGGCTATGGTAAAACACCACGATCGGCAACAGCACAATCAGCGTATTGCGCAGCGCATCGGCCACGTTTTCGGCCAGGCGGAAATGAAAAGGATGAGTTTTGATTTGGAACACATTGCAAACTTAAAGAATAGCTATGCCTAAAAACAAGTACACCGAGCCTAAAATAAATCTGTTACTAATCTATACCGCTTTAGTATTGATATATGTTTTATATCGCTCTGTGTATAAAACATAAATTTCCTGCAGTTTATCCCTGTCTTCACTATGCTGCGTCGAAACTTTATGCAGGCAAATAATACGGAGTTATCAACCCTTTATCATTTGAACAAAATGATGACTTATTCCCAATTTCGCGGATCCGTATGTGCAAAAAAACTACATTTAGATTTATACTTACTCTGTCCATTTTATTTTAAATCTCTATTAGCTATTGATAAACAATATGGCATAATTTTAGTAATATTGTACATAAGCCTGAATAAAACCACCTATATAAAAAATTATTAACTGAAGATATTCTTTCAAGATTGCCTTGGTATGTGTTTCCATTTTGATTTAGTGCATATTATTATATAATATTAATTTTAATAATAAATCAAGTAAAAACAAGTCAATTTTGAATTAAACGGGGCTTTTATCTCCGAAAATATTAATTAAACTATTACACTGAGCATCAATAAATTTAACAAGATTATTACATTTTTACATGGTGCTTAATAGCAACATAAAAATTAATGGTAAATCAAAAATAAATACTGTTGATTTTACGCAACATATTGTGCAAATACTTACACAATAGGGAATTGTATTCTTTTTTCAATTCTGGTATTTATCTATAACAGAGGAGTTAAAAGGGTGTTTTTTTTTCTAAATCATATTCATCTGAGCAGAATACATAAGTTTAGCAAAATGAAATCTAAAACAAAAAAATTGAAACTTTATCAATTTCTATATCGTAAAATACCCCAAAGTTGCTCAATTGGATTTTCAATTCGAAACAGCGTAATAGCAGGTAAAAAATATTTTTTGAGCAATTTGTAAGTTTGGCATCCAAAAAAATGATAGTTGAAAGAAAAAGAAGTTTGGAAGAAAATCAAACCGTTAATGTCAACGGCGTTGATTTTGGTATTAGTTTAAAAGAGCTGAAAGAGTTCCTGGAGCATTGTTCTTCCTTTATGGACATTACTAAGGATGGATTTGAAACAATGATTAATTCTATTTCAGACTCTGTTGTAGACAATGAAAATCCTGAAATAACAATTGAAGAGTTAAGACCTCAACTAAAATTCATGCGAGAGCTCAATCTATTTCTTAAAACAATATACGCTGTAAATTAATATTTACCTATACTATTTTTATTTAGATTTTAAATTTGTATCCGGTAAAACCATACGAAGAATATTTTCCTTTTCAGTTTTATGCTCTTCTGCATTCCTAATTAAAAGTTCATTATAGTTTTCTAAAAGCTCCAGATATTTATCCTTCCAGTAGGCAGAGCCTTGCGGCTCGTTAATTACCTCACTGCCTGCATTCACAAATTTTACTTCGGCAGACATCTTTTTAAAATCATCGCTTTTGAATAAATGAGGGAATTCTACCGAAAAATCATGCTTTAAACACATGCCTATCTTGTATATAATCTCTGCTTTCAAAAACTGCTGATTAAACCAGTAATAAACAGATCGCCGGTTAACCTTTGTAAACCTTGCCACCTCACTAATACTATACCCCTCCCGCCTTATTACTTTCTCAATTATTTGCCCATGATGTAGTTCCATCGCTAAGTAGTGGTTTTAAATGCCAATATTGTTTATTATTAAATTACACCCTGATAAAAAATACAAATTACTTAATATCAATAATTTAAAATTACCTACAAAATACAATCATTCAACTTCTTTTAAAGCTATCTGGTCAAGCCCAACTTTAATTACTAAGGCACACTCCAACGGTTCAATGGTCATCAATACCAGTTTACCCATTATTCTATTCACTATACCTTCTACATTTAAGAGCACGCCGTTTTTTATTTTAACCCTGTCGCCAACACTTAAGTTGTTCAGGTTCACTAACTCAACGTCCGAATATTTCGAGAGAATTAACTCAATTCTTTCTATCTCTGAGTCACTTATAATCACGGGTTTACCGCAATGGTTTACAAAGTTTATAACACCTGCAACGCCTCTTACTTTGGTAAATTCAAGAGGGTTTATTTTAACAAATAAATAAGAAGAAAAAAGGGGGGTTTCAACCGTTTTCACGCGATCTGCCCATTTATTCTGAGATTTCACCACCGGGCAAAAAGAGGTAACATTTTGCTCTTTTAGGTTTTTATCTATCTTCTTCTCAAACCTGGATCGGGTATACACCACCATCCATTGTTTTTTTGAGGATTCTTTTAATTTTATTGGTTCTTTTTCCACGGCTAGGTTATTTATAATATCAATATAAATTATCGTACCAATTAAATTTTATTGCTCAACTTATTTATAACTTATAGGAATAAAATTTAAAAACAAACTAAATCCGTAATATTATATTAAAAACACAAAAATAACCAAAATTCAGCTTATTTATAATTAAAATACTATTATATTGTTTAAATAATCCATAACAATATATAAACATATTTAAAATCATTCATTTTTAGCTTAGCCTATAGCAATATTGCACGCTATTCATTAAATATTATTCGTAAAGTTGTAGATTTAAGCATATCGGCATTCATAATTTATAAACCCGAAATTGATGTATATGATCAATTAATTCAAGAATAGTGCTCACCCCTTTTTTGAAGTCTGTTAAATCATTTGATATACCCCCTCTAGTTACTCTTGATACCAATGCTCTGTTTGTTTTTACCAGGCGTAAAAATAACGGTATGCACATTAAAGGGAAAAGCCTATCATCCGGTGATTTCAATTAAAACCCCCTTTTAAGCTTAAAACAAAGCATTTTAAAATCAAAAGAGCGATTTTACCCTTATAAAATTCAGGTTACTAAACCTGAATTTCGCACATCATCACAACCGTATATGAATCTGTGATACAATTTTTCACACTTTGTATCAGTTTGAACATTCAATTATCAAAAGCGCAATAATTGACATACTTTTATAAAAATTAATAACAAAATACTTAGTTCTATTACCATTAAACAACACTAAGTATACTTTAATTACAAAAAAAGCAATCACTGTAAGTGAAATGGCGAAGCTTTATAACAGCCTTAAAACCTTCAATTAAATCTCCAATTTTCAGTTTAACCCTTCCCCAATTCTAATACGGATAATTAGTTACAATTATCCGGGGATATTTATATACATGATAACCCATATTTTGATATGAAAATATATTTCAAAGTCCAATCGCCAATAATTTTAATTATGGTATTTATTATCCTATCGTCCTGTAACTCCTATAAAAACATCCCCTACTTCCAGGATTTAAAAAGGTCAAGTAATTTAAATGACAACATCGATAACTTTTCACCGCTTACTATACAGACCGAAGATATTTTAGGCATCAGCGTTAGCAGCTTAAATCCAGAAGCCTGGAAAGACGAAAGTAATAAGGAAACCGGTTACCTTGTTGATTTGGATGGCAATATCCAGTTGCCGCTTGTTGGTAGCATCAAGGTAGCCGGCTTTACAACAAATGTGATAAGGCAGCAAATACAAAAAAAACTTACTACCTATTTAAAGGAGCCATCGGTAAACGTACGGCTATTAAATTTCAAAATATCGGTAATAGGTGATGTTGCAAGGCCGGATGTTTTCAAAATTCAAAATGAGCGCGTAACGATAACCGAAGCGCTTGGCTTAGCCGGAGATCTTAATATTACGGGGTTACGCAACAACGTACTCCTCATACGTGAACTTAACGGAAAGCGCGAATATGTAAACATTGATCTTACCTCGGCCAGCCTTTTTAAATCACCATACTATTATCTAAAAAACAATGATGTGATTTACGTTCAGCCAGACAAGACCAAATCTAACTCGGGTGACAGAAGTTACCGCACTGTGAGTTTAATACTTTCTGCCCTTTCGGTGTTAACAATTGTGCTTACAAGCGTAATAAAAAATTAAGGTATGAAAAACGAGAACCTGTTCCTCACCACGGCCTTTGAAAACAATGAAGAAACCACATCAAAAGATGTACGTGGAATATTTGCCAAGTATTTAAATAGGTGGCCATTTTTTGTTGTTAGTTTAGCAATTGCTTTGGGCATTGCTTATTACTGCGTTAAAAACACAAAGCCAGTATATGATATCAGGGCAAAACTTGCTGTAAAGGATGAAAAAAAGGCCGATAACGCAAAAGAAGCCCTTGCCGAAATTGATATAGCGGGACAATCAAAAGATATTGAAAGTGAACTTGAGATGATCAAATCAAGGCCACTTATCCGGCAGGTTGTTAATGATCTTCAGTTATGGGTAAACTATAAGGAAACAGCGGCTTACAGCAGTAAAGATATTTATGCCACTACACCTATCACCTTTAACCTGATCAAACCTTCAGGCCGCTTAAAAGATCAATCATTTGCTGTTTATATTAAAGATGCCAATACATTTTATTTAAAAACAGAAAACAGCGAATCACCAGCATACTCATTTAATACGCCGTTAAACAACAGCCTTGGCAAATGGACACTTACTAAAACAAGTAATTTCAATAATTATATAGGCAAAACAATTAATGTAAACATTCAAAATCCAGAAGATATTGTAACGCTATATCAGAGTACTGTTTTAGTCACCTTAAATAAAGATGCACCGATTATTGAAATGGAATTAGAAGATGAAGTTCCTGAAAGAGGAAAAGAATTTTTAACCCAGCTTATCAAAGCGTATAAAATTTCAAGCATCGAAGATAAAAACAAGGTTACACAAAGCACGCTCAGATTTATTGATGATAGGTTATCATCATTAACCGGCGAATTGAATAACGTTGAAAAGGATGTTGAGGGCTTTAAAAGCAGCATTGGTTTAACGGATATCTCTTCAAAATCTAAATTTTACCTGGATAATGTTCAAACAAACGATACGCGTTTAAATGATGTTAATGTTCAGCTTAATGTTATTGAAGGGATTGAACGTTATGTAAATTCAAATAGTAATGCCGAAAATGTGCCTGCAACACTTGGTATTTCAGACCCTGGATTGATAAGCCTGGTTGACCAATTATCAAAATTACAGTTACAACGCGATAGGTTATTAGCCACCACACCCGAGCAAAACCCAATATTTGAGCCATTAAACAGACAAATAAGGGCTACAAAAATTGCCGTTAAGGAAACTATAAACGGAATAAAATCCTCTCTTGTTTCGGTACAGCGGGAATTAAAAAATAATAATTCGGGATTCGAAGCCTCTATCAAAAATATTCCGGGGCAGGAAAGACAGTATATAAGCATTAAACGTCAGCAAAGCATAAAAGAAAACCTGTACGTTTATTTATTACAGAAAAAAGAGGAAGTTTCATTAAGTTACGCATCCACGCTTACCGGCATTCACACCATTGAGGATCCCTACTACGTATCGCCAAAATCAAAAAAACAAGTTCCTTATGTACTTGCTTTTCTGTTAGGCTTGGGTATCCCGGCTTCCTGCATATACGGGCGTGATCTCATAAAAAACAAAGTAGTTACCCGTGCCGAAATTGAGAAAATAACCAATGCTTCCGTTATTTGTGAGTTAAACCAGGAAAGAGGCAAAAATACAATTTTGGTACTTGAAAAAAATGCTTTTGCCATCGGCGAGCAATTCAGGTCATTACGTACCAACCTTCAAATGTTACATCCAGGCATCCAAATTGGGCGGGTTACCATGTTTACATCAAGCGTGGCCGGCGAAGGCAAAAGTTTTGTAACCAGTAATATGGGTGCAGCCCTTGCCGCCACAAGCCGTAAGGTAATAATTCTGGAACTTGATATGCGCCGGCCTAAAATATCCAGCATTTTTAATCTCCATGCTGATTATCCTGGCTTAAGCAATTATTTAAACAATGAAGTGTCACTGGATGAAATTACACAGCCCTCTGGCATCTACCCCAACCTAACTATTATTGGTGCCGGTACTATACCTGAAAATCCTTCAGAATTGCTTGACAGCTTTGTTCTTGATCAATTGATAAACAGGCTTCGTACCGATTATGACGATATTTTGATTGATACCCCTCCCCTTCACCTGGTTACTGATGCTATGCTGCTATCAAGGGTATGTGATGTTACACTTTACCTTGTAAAACAAGGGTATACTGATAAATCTGAGTTAAAGTTTATCAAACAAATAGTTAAAGAGAACAAGCTTCCTAACTTAAATATAGTGTTCAACGGTATCCAAAGAGCAAAATACGGCTATGGTTACAAGTACGACAATAGCTATTATTCAAACAGAAAGTTAAAAAAGCAAAGAGCTTAGTAGTCATAGTTTTTAAGTAAGCAGGGCCTTAACAAGTTCTGCTTTATCAAATCTCAATCCCAACTTAAAATATCCAAATTCACTTTGGATAAATATCATGAAAGCTATTACTCAAAATATACCGGCTACATCCAAATACACTAAGGCGCTTGAATGGGGAAAGTTGATCACCATAACAGGTTCGGCCCAGCTAATTGTGCAATTGATTGGATTTTTAAGCGCCATTATAGTTATCAGGTTATTGCCAACAAAAGAATATGCGCTATACACATTAGCTAACACCATGTTGGGCACCATGATACTTTTGGCAGATGGGGGTATTTCAACCGGTGTTATGTCTCAGGGTGGCAAAATCTGGAAAGACCGCGAAAAACTCGGTTTGGTTATAGCTACCGGTTTAGATCTCAGAAAAAAGTTTGCCGTTGGTAGTCTTATCGTAGCCATACCAATCTTGCTGTATCTGCTACTGCATCATGGCGCAAGTTGGTTAATGGCTATATTAATCACACTATCTCTTATACCTGCATTTTTCACTTCGTTGTCTGGTACTTTGCTGGAGGTGGCGCCAAAACTAAAACAGGATATTGCACCACTTCAAAAAATACAAGTTGGCACAAACGCGTTAAGATTAGCACTTATTGGCCTCACTATATTTACCTTTCCCTGGGCATATTTAGCTGTACTTGCCTCTGGTTTACCACAAATTTGGGCAAACCTGCAGTTAAGAAAAACATCATTTAATTACGCCAATTTTAAACAACAGCCAGATCCTGCTATCAGGAAAGATATATTGGAATTTGTTAAACGCATTTTACCGGGTGCTATATATTACTGTGCTTCCGGGCAAATCACTATCTGGCTCATCTCAATTTTCGGATCAACCACCTCAGTTGCGCAGGTAGGTGCTTTGGGCAGGTTAGTTATGGTATTAGGCATTTTTAATGTTCTTTTTTCTACACTCATATCTCCCCGCTTTGCGCGCTTACCCAATAACAGGAAAGTATTGCTAAGGAATTACCTTAAAATACAGGTAATATTGTTTGCACTCATGGCCATATTAATTATTATGGTTTGGCAATTCTCTACTCAAATATTATGGGTATTAGGACCAGCGTATATCAATCTAAAAAAAGAGGTTGTATTAAACATAGGCGGTAGCTGCCTTGGTTTAATCGCCGGGTCATCATTTTCCCTTTATACCCATCGTGGCTGGGCTATAAAACCGATCATCCTTATTCCACTTAGCATAGCTGCCATAGCTGTATCCGCATCGTTAATTGACATTTCAACGCTGCACGGAATTTTGTTACTAAATATTTATGTAGCCTCGTTTGAGGTGATTATGCACATGGCTTATAGCATCATAATGATTAAAAATGTTAAAATATCAAATGAAGAAGATGTCGCTACTTAGCCAATTGCCACAAATTACATCCAAAAAAGGATGGCCATGGGATGAAGAGGTAGTTTCAAATAATTACGATTCAAAACAGCATTGGCCCAAAATATCCATAGTTACCCCAAGCTATAACCAGGGCAATTATATTGAAGAAACCATCCGCTCCATCCTGTTACAAAACTATCCCAACCTGGAATATATCATCATTGATGGCGGCAGTACTGATGATACGGTACAGATCATTAAAAAATATGAACGCTGGATAACTTTTTGGGTAAGCGAAAAAGATAAAGGCCAGGCCAACGCTATTAATAAGGGAATTGAAAAATGTACCGGTGATATTTTTAACTGGATAAACAGTGATGATTACCTATCGCCAAAAGCATTGGTAAACATAGCCGGCGCCTTTGTAAATGGTCGTACAGTGGCGGGTAGCGTATTTAATTTTTACGATGACAATCCTGATTTTAAGGATATTATAAAAAATAAAGATCTGTCAATAGACAAGTTTTTATCACTAAAAGATACATTTCACCAACCGGGGATATGGTGCGATCTGGATAATATAAAAGCCACGGGTAAATTCTCCGAAAGTTCATCCTACTATTTCGACAGGATATTTTTCTCTAACTACTTCTTACAGTTTAATGAAGTAATATACATCGATGATATACTGGTTCACTTCAGATATCATGAAAATTCAAAAACACTGGTAATCAGGGACAGTAAGGCAGATGAACTTATAGATCACTATATGTTACTGCTTAAAAACCCAATGTTTAAAACTAATCGGAAACAACTGTTAAGAGGCCTAAATTATCAATTGCTTCCAGAAAAACATATCAGTAACTGGGAATATGAAAATGCACATAAAAAGTCAAAAAGCAGGCTATCAAGCTACTTCGCATTAATGATAAAAAAACCCGGGCTTTTAATATCCCGTCATTTTTTCACCAAGTTTAAAAGGAGTGTGCTTTACAATTTAACTTAATGTGGTTAGCCTTTCTGGAAACAAGCAACAAACTAAATGAAAATCACTTTTATATGTAGCTCTTTGCAAATCGGCAGTGATGGTGTTGGCGATTATGTACGCCGGCTGGCCTGTGAACTTATAAAGACCGGGCACCAGGTAAATGCTATTGCATTGAAGGATAGTTATACCAGTGTTATTGAAACCGATGTACAAGTATTTGACAATATAGAACTCCATGTATTTCGCCTGCCCGTATCTTTAAATACCGTT
This sequence comes from Mucilaginibacter sp. P1_A3, assembly GCF_056406855.1. Lineage (NCBI taxonomy): Bacteria > Pseudomonadati > Bacteroidota > Sphingobacteriia > Sphingobacteriales > Sphingobacteriaceae > Mucilaginibacter > Mucilaginibacter sp. P1_A3. The sequence continues at coordinate 128,747 of NZ_JBFTZJ010000006.1, read as the reverse complement.
GAGCGCTACAACTATTTAAGCAAGCAGGTAAATCTTTTTAAGCCCGATGTTATAAGCTTACAATATGTTGGTTTTGGATTTCATAAATACGGGCTTCCGTTAGATATTTTACTTAACCTTCGCAAAGCGATTGGCAGTACCCGGTTACAAATAATGCTTCATGAGCTTTGGTGTGGCATGGCAGTAAACGCGGGTTTTAAAGAAAAAGTGCTTGGCAACTTACAAAAACTGTTTTTGAAAACACTCATTACTGTTTTAAATCCCGAAACAATTTTTACAAGCATAAAACCTTATTTACTTTTCTTAAAAACAATACGAATCAACGCAACGGTGGTTCCAATATTTGGAAACATCCCCACAAATGAATTTGGCAATGATAGTGATTGGAAAAACCTGACTAAGTCTGCTAATCTTTCCAATTTAATATCAACACCTAAAAAATGGCTTGTATTAGGTTTTTTTGGCACAACTTATAACTGCCCCGGTTTAGATAAGTTGCTGAACACTGCAAGTATAGCAGCCCAATCTGCAGGTTTAAATCTCGGCATTTTGGCAATCGGTCATAGTCGGGGCCAAAATGTAGGCGATATGGCACAAAAGATGCGCAACGTAACTTATTGGCAAACAGGTACCTTATCGCCTGGCATGATTAACCATTGTATGCAGCTTGTTGATATAGGCGTGGTAACAAGCCCGGTTGATGGGATAGATAAAAGTGGATCGGCAATAGCCTGGATGGAAAGAGGAATTCCGGTTATAATTTCAGAAAAGGATAAAACCTACATTGAACACGAAATGCCAAAACTTGGTATTTACCAGGCATCTTCGCCCGGTGCTGTTGTAACTGCATATAAAGCTAAAAAAGCTTTAAAGCCTAAATCTAACCTCAAAGCTGCAGTCATCGCGTACGCAAAATAAGGCTCCAAATACAATCAAAAATAGCTTCCTGATTAACGTGCTACCTGGGTTAGCCATGTGCAAAATTTGTCAACCTAATTGCTCAAACACTATTCGATATGACTCCCTACAGAAAAAAAATATTACTAATTGGCCATACAGATGGCCTGGGAGGTGCCCAAACCGCCTATCGCGAGTTATTTGATTTTATTAAACAAGAAGGATATGATGTTAAGATTATTAATTTAACAGATAGAACCATTAAAGAGCAGCCTTTTGGACAGGACATTTTGATAGGACTTATTGAGCACAAGGTTTCTGGAGCATTTCAAAAAATCAAAAAATACCTGTCATTAATTTCTGCAGGTTTATCTGCTAAGTTTTTCCATCCCGATATTTTTGTAAGCATTGGATTATCAAACTCAGCCAATTTTATATCCGGTTTTTTACCCGGCAATTGTTTCAAAATAGCCCAGGATTTTATAGCCAACAGGTCAAAGGAAGAAATGATCTGGAACGAGAGCCGCAAAAAATTCAATGGCATTGCCGTTCAGGCACCTTCAATGCTTAATTACTGGAAAGCCACTCTTGATAATCCTACCGATGTAAACTGGCTTCCATGCTTTCCGCAACCCCCCGTTAATGGCGTTTTAAAAACAATGGATAGCAAACCCAAAGAGCAAATTAAACTGGCTTATTTTGGCAGACTGGCTGGTAATAAAGGATTGCCATTATTGTTTAATGCACTTGCCACGTTACCAAACTCAAGCAATTTAGCCCTCGATTTATGGGGAAAAGGCGAAAAAGAAGCTGATTTAAAACAGCTTGCAAAAGAACTTAATATTGAAAAAAAGATAAAGTTTTTAGGTGGCTACCCCGGTGAACGGGAAGGTGCCGAATTGATGGCATCATATGATGCACTGGTTTTAACATCAACAGAAATGGAAGGCCTGCCACTTATCCTGTTAGAATCAATGGCTTACGGTTTACCTTTTATGGCCACCAATATTGGCGCCATTGCCGATTGTTGCATAGGCAATTCAGAAGCTATTTTGGTTCAGCCAACCCAGGATAACATAACCATAGGTTTGGCTTTACTGGTAAGTAATATACAAAACAATCTATTTGACCCCAAGAGATTGAGGCAATATTACGAGCGAAACTTTTCGCCCGGCGTAATGGCCTCCCGCTGGAAAGAATGCCTTGATAATCCCCAAATATTTTTTTCATGAATCAAACCAAAACCATATTGATAACCGGATACTCCTTAAACAATGGCTTAAAGCAAGTAGTTAATTGGGCAAAAATCAATGCCTGATCTTCGCGGTTATTATTACATGTTGTGTTTAATAGATAAATAAACGTTTTACCCCTCACGTTACCCATAGCAACATCTCATGAAACACAACCCCCAGCTTGATGCGTTACGCGCTTTGGCTGCCTTAGCAATAATTGCCTTTCATTACCTGCTTTTTCCTGCAGGGTGGATAGGCGTTCAATTCTTCTTTGTGTTATCGGGATTTTTAATTTCCGGTATAATTTTAAAAGGTAAAAAACAATACACGCACACAGGAATGACCGCTTTTTTTAAAGATTTTTATAAACGCCGCGTATTGCGTTTATTTCCTCTTTATTACGGTTACATTTTAATACTCGGCATATCCTATTTGTTTTTGAAAAAACCCGAGGCACTGGATATTGAATGGCCATGGCTGCTTACTTATACACTCAATTTTAGATGGTTATTTAACGGCTACACATTTCATATGGTTTATGGCCATTTATGGAGTTTATCGCTTGAATGGCAATTTTACCTGGTATGGCCACTTTTTTTATGGTTGTTACCTAAAAAAAGCGCGACCATGGTATTTTGCTGGTTAATTCCGTTAGCAATGGTTATCAGAATATTAGCATACGTTATTTGCAACCATATTCAATACCTCGTGGGTTTTAATGGAAATGCCAAAGCAGAAGCTCTGGCACCCTATGTATTGCCTTTTTCACATCTTGACGCCTTTGTTTTAGGCGCCCTATTGTGTAATGAAAAAGTCAGAAAAGTATTGAGTAAGCCACTCTGGGTATATTCAAGCATGGCGCTCACTGTAACAGCAGGCCTACTGCTTGTTATTACCATACCCGCGTATTCATTGGCATCATTGGGCTGGCCAAGTAATTTACCATCTGCCTATCAATGGATATGGGGTTATTCGTTACTCAACTTCACAAGTGCTACCATTATTGCGGCAATTATTGAGCGAAAAAATGCCCGTTTATTTTTATTTACACGTTTACGCCTCTTACAATACCTGGGTAAAATTTCTTACGGCATATATGTTTACCATCCCCTGTTGGTGTTTGCAATGTTTGCCATCCGGGACAAAGTAAGCCCATTCCCAGGCAAAAGTTTATTGGAATTGCTATTGATAATGATATTGACATCTATAGTTGCCCATTTTTCATACCACTTATGGGAGAAACACTTTATCAAAAAGAAGAAAATAAAAACAGCGATAACTAAACCATTGCCTGAACCCGAAGTAGAATCTGAAATACTTTATACCAATTAAGCTCAAAGAAATTAATTAATCATTTTAAATGAATAATAGCATAAACAGGCAGTTAATTATTATTGCCCCCACTTGCCCACCGGGAGTTTGCGGAGTAAGCGACCATGCCTATAAAACAGCTTTGGCTTTAAACAAATATTATACTTCGGTGAAAATAGGAGTTGAATATTTCCCGGAAGAAATTGTTGACGAGCCTTTATCATTAACAACTGCTTACTGGTGGTTATTGGTTGAACAATGCATAAAAGACAAAGCGCCTGTTGATTTGCTGCTTAATTATACACCAACAAGTTACTCAAAACTGGGCTTACCATTTAACTTGCTAACTGCGTTGAGAAAATTCAAAAACGCGTCTGAAAAGAATCACGTATTCGTATTTTTTCATGAAACATGGGATGGCAGCAAAAATCTTAAACCCCATCACCGTTTACGTAATGTTTTTATAAAATATACCATACGATTAATATGCAAATTATCTGATGGCATCACGGTAGTTACTAATGAACAAAAGCAAAAGATTGAATCCATAACAGTTAGCCAAAAAGTTAGGCTAAGTATGGTAGGTGCAAATATTTTACCTTTTGATAAAGAGTATGGCTTAAAAAGTGCAAGAAAACCTGGTGAGTGGATAATTTTTGGTTTGGCGCATACCCGTTTATGGACATTGCAACAACACCTGCCTTTAATTAAAGAACTTTATGAAAAAGGTGTGATCAAAAAGATATATGCCATAGGCCCTAAAAATAATCATTTCGCTACCCAGGAACTGGATCTTTCTGTTTCCACTTTCGGGGATGGTTTTTTAATACAGATGGGCGCGCTCAAACACGATGAAGTTTCAACCATGATGCTAAACGCAGAGGCAGCTTTGGTAGGTCAAAATGCAGATAGCTTACGTAAATCAGGCACATTTGCAGCTCTATCAGCACATGCCGTACCCGTAATTTGCGAAGCACCATTATTGTTAGATGAACCGCCGGGCTATGCCATATTTCGCCCTCATGAACTGATAAACAATCTTAACATCATCTCAACCACCGAGGGCGAAAAACGCCGGCTGCTATTACACCAGTGGTTTTGGCTAACCAGAAGTTGGGAAGCTATCGCTCTTGACATGCATACCTGGATAAAGAGTTGATCATTATTTACAATTTTATACGGTGTTATTTTCAAACAGCTTTATGAAAATAGTTTTATCTCATCCTACCGGTAATCGTAATGTACGTGCTGTTATGGCAAGCCTGGCTAAGGCCGATATGCTTGCTCAATTTAACACAACATTAGCTGCCGCACCCAATTCATTATGGCTTAAACTTTTACCTGCAGGCACCCGCAGCGAATGGTTGAGAAGATCATTCCCACTACCAACGGCCTGCATACATACCAGGCCTGCACTTGAACTTGCTCGTATGGCGTTGCCCAAATTAGGATTTGGCAAATGTGTTGAGCATGAAAAAGGCTGGGCATCTGTTGATGCAGTTTACCATGATCTGGATAAGGCTTGTGCTAAACAATTATTAAACCTGGCAAAAAAAGGCAAAGCAGATGCAGTTTATGCGTACGAAGATGGCGCGCTGGCGACATTCAAACAAGCAAAAAAGCTGGGACTTAAGTGTATTTATGACTTGCCAATTGCCTATTGGGAAACAGTACAAAAACTACTAAGTTATGAAGCGGATCGCCTGCCACAATGGGCAGTAACGCTGGGGGGAGGCATCCTTGACTCGGAGGCTAAGCTTGAGCGTAAAACACAGGAGCTTGAACTTGCCGACGTTGTGGTTGGGCCGGGAAGTTTTGTTATGGACTCAATACCCTATTGGTCGAACAAAAAAACAATAATGTCTCCCTTTGGATCACCGGCATTGGATAGCATGAATAAACAACCGGTACTAAGCATAACTAAAAAGAGCAACGCCCCTTTACGCATTTTATTTGCAGGTTCAATGGGGCAGCGCAAAGGCCTTGGCGATTTGTTTAAGGCAATAAAAAAGCTGGATAACAAAAATATCGAACTGGTTGTAATGGGTTCGTTATTAGCCCCAATGGAATTTTACCGCAATGAACTGCCTGATTTTACGTATGAGCCGGGCAGATCACATTCCCAGGTATTGGAGCTGATGCGATCATGTGATGTATTTTGTCTGCCATCAATTGTGGAGGGCCGGGCACTGGTTATGCAGGAAGCAATGAGCCAGGGATTACCCCTTATAATTACGCCAAACACAGGCGGTGCCGATTTAATTGAAGAAGGTGTAACAGGCTTTCTGGTTCCCACACGTTCGCCCGAAATTATTGCCGAAAAAATTTCATGGTTTTTAGACAACCGCGATCTGATACCCCAAATGGGCGAAATGGCCCGCGAAAAAGCGGCCTCCTATACATGGGAAAACTATGGAAACCTGATAGTTTCTTCTATCACAGAATATTTAAGCTAACACAACCCATTAATATTTAATTATGGCCACAATTGAAATTCCTGCCGCAATGAAATTGGGGGGCAACAATCGTTCAAAAAGGTTTCATTTAGCAAAACCCATTATACGTAAAGATCCCAACCTGTTACTTAAACAAGGGATCTGGGCCTACTTTTTACTCTTAATTTTTGAAGGCGCGTTACGTAAATGGGTATTGCCGGGTTTATCAACACCTTTACTTGTAGTTCGTGACCCGTTGGCACTTTGGCTGGTTTTACTTGCATGGAAACGCAATCTTCTCCCTGTTAATTTATATGTAAACGGCATGATTGTTATTGGTGCGTTGGGCATAATTACAGCACTGGCATTTGGCCACGGCAACTTTGCGGTTGCCATTTACGGAGCCCGCATTTTAATGTTCCACTTCCCTTTAATGTTTGTTATAGGCAGGGTGTTTGATAGGAACGATGTCATAAAAATAGGCAAAGCAACCATATGGATAACTATTCCGATGGCTATATTAATTGCCATGCAGTTTTATAGTCCACAAACCGCATGGGTAAATCGTGGTGTTGGCGGCGATATGAAAGGCGGCGGTTTTGACGGAGCAATGGGATTCTTTCGTCCACCTGCAACCTTTTCCTTCACCAACGGAACTGCTTTATTTTTTGGTTTTTCTGCCGCTTACGTATTTTATTTTTGGCTCACTCCTAAAAGCATCAACCGCCTTGTACTTATAGGCGCTACGCTCGGCGTATTAATAGCTATCCCCCTATCAATTAGCCGGAGTTTATTATCACTGGTGCTGGCATGTTTATTATTTTCATTAATAGCCATATTGCGTAACCCAAAATACCTTGGCAAAATGGTTTTGGCTGTGGTAGTGCTCATTATAACTTTTGCTGTGTTAAGTCAATTAAGCTTTTTTGCTACCCCCATGGAGGTATTCACACATAGGTTTACCAGTGCCAATGAAACGGAGGGCGGTGTATCGGGTGTGTTTGTTGACCGTTTTTTAGGTGGGATGGTTGGCGCAATAATTGAATCGGCCGATAAGCCATTTTTTGGATACGGATTGGGGATGGGCACCAGTGTAGGCAGCATGCTTATCGCCGGCGATCATACTGTATATCTTATATCCGAAGGAGAATGGGGCCGTTTGATAGGCGAAATGGGAATTATCATGGGCTTTTCGGTAATTATAATCCGCATATCATTTGTATGCAATCTGGCCATAGATAGTTTCCGTAAAATTGCTTCAAACGACTTTTTACCATGGATGATATGCAGCATTGGCATTTTGGCCATTATGCAAGGTCAATGGGCACAGCCAACATCCTTGGGCTTTGATGTTATACTCGGTGGTATTACACTGGCAGCTTTACGCACACCCAACCGCAAACTATGGCTGGTGAAAACTATGGAAACACAGTAACACGCTCAGCAACTCCATAAAATCTACAGCATAATCCATTCAAAATTTATACCCCTATTATATGTTATTAAAAAATATGATCGCATCGTCCTACACAGAATCTGTAAACGAATTGATTGATGTATTATATTCAAGCAAAATACTTGAAGATAGTATAAACGCAGCCGGTTTAGCTATCAAAAACGCCATTTTAAACGGCGGTAAGTTAATCACCTGCGGCAATGGCGGCAGTGCTGCAGATGCACTCCATCTATCTGAAGAACTTGTAGGACGATACAAGGCCGAACGCCGCAGCTTGCCTTCTATATGCCTTAATGCCGATGTTACCGCGATAACCTGTATAGGTAACGATTATGGGTTTGACAAAATTTATTCAAGGCAATTACAAGGACTTGGCAAACCGGGCGATGTAATTGTTGGCTTTAGCACCAGCGGCAATAGCGCGAATATCATCGAGGTATTTAACCAGGCTCATAAACAAGGCATTACAACAATTTACCTTGGTGGTAAAAACGGAGGTGCTATAAAAGGTACTTGTAACCATGAAATTATAATCCCCAGCAATACTACCGCACGCATCCAGGAACTGCACACCGTGATCCTGCATCAATGGCTTGAAGAACTTGACATTACAGATTGGAACACTTTAACCCCATGATCATGAATTTATCCTTATTACTTAAACAACTTGGCAATGTTAAAATATTGGTGTTAGGTGATCTTATGCTTGATCACTATGTGTGGGGTAACGTCCACCGGATCTCACCGGAAGCGCCTGTTCCAATTGTGCAGGTAACAAAAGATACCTACACGGCGGGTGGCGCTGCCAATGTTGCCCTTAACCTTACAAACCTGGGTGTAAAAACCAATGTAATGGGCCATTGCACACAGGATGATGCCGGCAAGCGACTGGTAGACATACTATTAAGCAAAAACGTTAAATATGTACAGCCTGAGTTACTTTTCCAGGCTCCAACAATTATCAAAACACGCGTTGTTGTACATTCACAGCAGCTTTGCCGCATAGATCGTGAAGATACGCGCGAATGCTACAGCATTGACACAGCCCCCAATTTTGAAAAAATGTTAAGCCAGGTTTTATCAGAAGTTGATGCAGTGATCATATCTGACTATGCGAAGGGCGTTATCACCCAGTCGTTAATGGATTCGGTATTAAAAATAGCCAAAACGCTTCCTGATTTACTGGTAGCTGTTGATCCAAAACCAGCCCGCCGTCTTTCATTCCGGGGAGTTGGGTTATTAACTCCAAACCGATCAGAAGCGCTGGAACTTGCCGAACTGCCAGAACCTTCGCCTGGTGAAAAATATCCGCTCGAAAAAATATGCAAACGCATACATGATATTTACAACCCCGAAATTTTGATAGTGACACTGGGTGCCGATGGTATGGCTATAAGCCATCGCGGCGAAGTAGTTGAACATTTACCTACTGTTGCCCGCCAGGTTTTTGATGTATCCGGAGCCGGGGATACCGTTATAGCAACATTAACAGCTGCATTGGCAAGCGGCGCAAATGCTGCGGAAGCCGCCCGCTTGGCAAACGCAGGCGCGGGTTGTGTGGTTGCTCATGTAGGTACCGCGCCCGTAATGTACAATGAGCTTGAAGATTGGCTTGAAAAAGCCGACATGGATTATCAAAATATTTAGCCAGCTAAGTATCAGCCCCAGTTATTAAAGCTTAAAGCATTAATAATAAAAACATTGTATGGCTATTTCAAAAAACAACAGGATACTTATTTACCGCCTTGGCAGCCTTGGTGATACCATTATGGCTTTACCCAGCTTCCATAAAATAAAGAATTCATTCCCCCTTGCCGATATTACTTTGCTGACCAATAAGCCGGTAATGACTAAAGCAGCAGCCATAGAAACTATTTTAGGAACTGAGTGCTTTTTTAACCGTACTATAAATTACCCGGTTGGCACAAGAAGTATCATCGTACTTTTTAATCTTATCAGGCAAATACGGGCACTTAAAATTGATACTGTAGTTAGCATTACCCCTACCCGTTCAAAAAAAGCGTTATTTAGAGACAGCTTGTTTTTTAGAGCTGCCGGCATTACTAACCTTATTGGGTTTGATGGCTTAAAAAAGGAAGACTTTGAGATCTGCATTGATCCCCAAACGGGAATAGACGAATGGGAAGCTAAAAGATTAGCCAGGAGAATAAAGGTATTAGGCGATGTTGATTTTAATGATCCTAATAATTGGGATCTCCATTTAAAAAAAACCGAAACTGATGCTGCAAACAAATATATTGATGTAATGGCCCAGGGAAAGCCGGTTTTTGCTATATCGTTGGGGACCAAAAACCAGGCAAATGATTGGGGTATTGATAACTGGCAAGCATTACTGGCGCAACTTTCAGGAGTAATATTAAATTGGACATTAATTATCCTGGGTGCCGAAGATGATGAACATGCGGCCGAAGAGTGCCTTAAAGCATGGGGTAGAGATGGAATTAACTTATGTGGCAAAATCACACCCCGAATATCTGCCGCATTACTAAAAAAAGCTGAACTATTTATCGGTCATGACAGCGGCCCGATACACCTGGCTGCCTGCGCCGGCATCCCGTGTGTTGGTATCTACTCCGCACGAAATATGCCCGGCCAGTGGTTTCCAAGGGGAAATAACAATAAAATACTTTACAAACTACCGGAGTGTGCCGGCTGCGGATTGGAAACATGTACCGTTCAGCAAAAAAAATGCATCCTATCAATAACAGTAAACGAAGTTAAACAAGCGGTAATGGAAATTGTGGATATGAAAAAAACAAAAGTTAACCCCGTTTTACCAATTAGTTTATAAATATGAAAGTACTTCATGTTATAAGCAGTATGGATCCTAAAACAGGAGGCGTTTGCGAAGCAGTAAGAATAATTGCCGGTGGTTTACAGGAATCGGGGATTGATAACGAAGTGGTTTGTTTGGACGAGGTTATTTTTAACAGTAACGGGCATTATATACAGCATGCATTAGGGCCAGCCAAAAACGCATGGTATTACAGCAAAAAATTACTCCCCTGGCTTATAGAAAACATTGCGCGTTTTGATGTAGTTATAGTTCACGGTCTTTGGCTCTATCACAGTTATGCGGTTACCAAAGCCTTTGGCAGGTTAAAAAAAACTGTGCCCGCGGTAAAACTACCAAGGTTGTTAATTATGCCACACGGGATGCTCGACCCCTATTTTCAACGTGCTAAAGGCCGTAAAATAAAAGCGTTACGAAATGTTATTTATTGGGGCTTAATTGAAAAAAACACTATCAATAAAGCCGATGAAATACTTTTTACCTGCGAAACTGAGCTTCATCTTGCACGTGAGCCTTTCTGGCCATATAAACCTAAAATGGAGACTGTTGTAGGGCTGGGGGTTGAAGCGCCCCCCGCTTACAACACCGCAATGACATTGGCTTATAACAATAAATTTCCGGATATAACAGACAGCCCTTATTTACTTTTCTTAGGTAGAATCAATGAAAAAAAGGGCGTTGATTTATTGATTAATTCCTATCAAAAAATGGTTGAGCATCAAATCGCTCGTACTGGCGAAGGCAAACCAAATACTATACCCAAACTTATCATTGCCGGCCCGGGGCTGAATACCATATACGGAACACAATTACAGCAATTAGTATTGGCGTCGGCTTTACTAAATAAACTGGTGCATTTTCCAGGCATGTTAACAGGAGCGGCAAAATGGGGAGCATTTTATGGTTGTGAAGCCTTTATACTTCCAAGTCACCAGGAAAATTTTGGTATTGCCGTAGTTGAAGCGTTAACCTGTAATAAACCTGTTTTAATATCCAACCAGGTAAACATCTGGCGCGAAATTGAAGAAACTGGTGGAGCTTTGGTTGCCGATAATACCCATGAGGGAACCTACAAATTGCTGCACGAGTGGAGTAAGCTATCTGCAACAGATAAGAAAAAAATGGGATATAACGCCCGCCGTTGTTATGAAAAGCATTTTGCGGTAAGCACGGTTATAAGCCGTTTTCAGGAGGTTTTTAAAACAAGCCTAAGCTACTAATCAAATAAAACAAAAATTTACTTATGCTTTCATACCACAGCACGGATAGTGAGGATGGATATTTACGTCCTGTATTTTCGTTCGGTAATAAATTAAAAAGGTTTGCCTGGAACATAACCTGGATTATATTATGCAGATGGACTCCCAACCCAATGCATAAATGGCGTGTTTTAGTAATAAGGGCATTCGGAGGTAAGCTGGGAGAAAAAAACTTTATCTATCCCTCCTGTAAAATATGGGCGCCCTGGCTGTTGGAAACCGAAGAAATAGTAACCATTGGCCCCGGTGTTGAGATCTATAATCCCGGAGGAGTTTATTTGGGTCATCACGCTATTCTATCGCAAAATTCATATTTATGCGGAGCAACTCATGATTATAATACGGCAGATTTTACCTATATCATGAAGAAAATAGTTATATCCCCCTATACATGGATCTGTTCAAAGGCAGTAGTGCTTCCTGGTGTATATTGTAAGGAGGGCAGTGTTTTAGGAGCCGCTTCCGTAACATCACGCGACCTGGAACCATGGACGGTTTATGGAGGTCACCCGGCAATACCACTTAAAAAGCGAACCAATTTTTTAGCCCCATTAAAAGAAGCATAGGTATGAACGCAAACAATCTTCTGCCAGATTATGATATCTGTATTTTAGGGAGCGGCCCCGCCGGTATAATTGTCGCGTTAGAGTACGCTCGCCTAAACCCACAAAACAGTGTTCTATTAGTGGAATATGGCTCCCAGCAACAATCTGGCGAAAACAATCTCGATAAATCAATACATGTTAAAAATCAGCAAAACCATCATATTCCATCCGAGTGTACAAACAAAGGCTTAGGGGGCACATCAGCCACCTGGGGCGGCAGGTGTGTTATGTATGATGACATTGATTTTATTGACCGGCCTATTTTAAACGGCAACTGCACTTGGGACGAATCCATATTTGAAGAGGTTAAGGCTCATGTACCTGTTGCCGCTAAATATTTTGAATGCGGCAAACCAGAGTTTACCTTTCCTGGCTCATCAAACCTAAATCATAAACCAATTGCCGATGGTTTTAAACAGGGTATAGTTACAGATGCTGTACTGGAACGTTACAGTATGCCAACCCGGTTTGGAAAACGTTATAGCGCCGATATTGAAGCACAAAAAAACTTAACGGTTTTACAGGGTTTTGAAGCGAGGGACTTTGCCGAACCTGATGAAAACAATAACATCTCTTTTTTAATAATCAGGGACGTTGAAACGCAAAAACTAAAAAAGATAATTGCAGGCAGGTTTATACTTGCTGCCGGAGCACAGGAAAGCACTCGTATACTACTACGTAACAGTCAATTATTTAAACAATTAGGAGCCCCGCCTTTTGCTTTGGGTAAATATTACCAGGGGCATATATCCGGAAAAATCGCTTCTGTACGCTTTTCGGGCGATCCTAAAAAAACCGATTATTCATTTTCAAGAGATACTGATGGTTCATACACCAGGCGTCGCTTTCAGTTTGATACAACGTTTCTAAAAGAAAACAATTTATTAAATACAGCTATCTGGCTTGATAACCCTTTATATTTTGACCCTAAGCATAAAAGCGGGGCAATGTCATTCATGTACATGGCAATGATAACGCCGGTACTGGGCAAAAAATTAGCGCCTCCGGCTATAGCGCATTCCATCACCAAAGGCAAAGTAAACAAGGTACCTGCACATTTAGGTAATATAGTACGAGGATTGCCAAACTCACTTTTAAAACCGGCATCCATATTTTATAAAAGATATTGCCTTAAGCGTAAACTACCGGGGATATTTCTGTATAGTCCGCAAAATACATATGCACTTCATTTTCACGCAGAGCAGATCCCTTTTGCAGGCAACTATATGAAACTTGGATCAGATGGTGAAAGCTTAATTATAAACTACTCGCCTACAGATGCCGATGTTGACTCGGTAATAAAACTACACGAGGCACTTGATAAATGGTTAAAGGATTGTAATTGCGGCGAACTAAGCTATTGGTTTAGTAAAGAGGATTTACCTGGAGCAATTAAAAAGATGTCAAAAGATGGCCTTCACCAGTCCGGAACTACAAGAATTGCCGATTCGCCGGATATGGGTGTTGTTGACAAAAATTTAAAAGTATGGGGTACTAATAACATATATGTATGTAGCAGTTCTGTTTTCCCAACATCAGGCCAGGCTAATCCCACTTTTATTTTAGGGGCTTTTGCGGCACGGTTGGCTCAGCACTTAACCGGTCTTCCTACAAATCTTAACATTCCTAAAAAAGAAAATTTTAAAATATCCTTTGATTCAATTTTATAAAAAATGGTATCAGTAATAATTCTAACAAAAAATGAGGAAACTGACCTTCCTATATGCTTAAAATCATTAACATTGACAGATGATATACACGTTCTTGATTCATTAAGCACAGACAAGACCTGTGAAATTGCAAAATCATACGGAGCAAAGTTGTCAGTTAACGCATTTGAGAGTTTTGGAAAACAGCGAAACTTTGCACTTGAAAATATTAAAATCAAATATGATTGGATACTTTTTTTAGATGCGGATGAAGTGGCCAGCAGCGAATTTAAAAAAGCGGTACTTACCGCTATCAACAACGCTGGTGATGATATTGCGGGCTTCTATTGCTGCTGGAAAATGATGCTTGAAGGGAAATGGCTTAAAAACTCAGATAACTTTCCTAAATGGCAATTAAGACTTATAAGAAAAGGCAGGGTAAACTATACCGATTTTGGTCATGGCCAAAAAGAAGATGAGGTAATTGGCAAAGTTGAATATTTAAAAGAGCCATACCTTCATTTTGGTTTTTCAAAAGGATGGTCGCATTGGATAGAACGTCACAATCGCTATTCAACACTGGAAGCTATTGCCCGTTTGGATAATCAGCCGCCATTTAAAAACATTTTCAGCAAGCATGGAAGTTCGCGTAACCCGGCACTTAAATCATGGCTCAGCAAAGTGCCTGGTTGGCCATTGCTAAGATTTATACAGGCTTATGTCTTCAACTTAGGTTTTATTGAAGGCTTACCCGGATTAATATATTGCGTAAACCTCTCTTTTTATGAACACATGATTACAATAAAAATGAGAGAGGTTTTATTGAAACGAAAAGATAAGATAAAAGCTATCCCTCCAATTCAAAAAGAAGAAATTTCAATAAAGCTGGAACTTAAATAAGCCTCCTTTAAAGTAAAGCATAACCTATTTTTTTTACTGTTATCTATCCAAGTATTACACGTCATCCAGTTTTTTTAAAGCCATTTACACATTTAAAACTCACCCCGGGATTTGTAAATAGTCTACACCATTATACGCAACAGTTATAGAAAGAGTTACAAAAAATAAATTCAGTTTATAAACCTAATCCAATTAAAATTATGAAAGCGTACCAGGTTTTACCAATTACTTCTTTTTTAAAAGCAGGTGCAAATTATACACACCATGATAAATACATTGAATTTACTATTGATAAAGTATCAGAGGCAATAAAAGCCAATGCATATTATTTTAATGAGCCGGAGTGGGCCGAAGAATATTTAACCTACTGCCACCGGAGCGATTCATTTAAAAGAAGATGGTTGGCCGCTATAGGGAGTTGGGATGATAAAATTGTTGTAGATATTGGTTGTGGACCGGGGAATATTTATGCAACATTAAAAGGTAAACCAAAGCTTTTAATCGGTATTGATGTTGCGCCAAAATCACTTGAATTAGCAAACGACCTGGGGTACACCAGTGTATTGGCTGATGCCACTTCCCTACCCTTTATATCTGGATTTGCTGATGTGGTTACCTTAAACGCCGCGCTGCACCATTGCGAAAACATGGGTGCTGTTTTGGCAGAGGCAGCACGTTTAGTAAAACCCGGTGGAATATTGATAACAGACCATGACCCGCAATTAAGCGCATGGGATTACCAGGGTATAGCTAAACTACTATGGAACAGCAGAAAATTAATATACAGGATCACCGGTCGGGGCTTTCATAAAACGCAGAGCCAGCAATTTTGGGGATTGGCCTGCGAAATTCATCACAAACCAGGGCATGGCGTTTCCAACGCTCTGTTTTCTGATACACTTGAACCGCTTGGTTTTCGTGTAAGCGTTTTCCCGCATAACCATGAACTTGGTGAGGAAGTATTAGCTGGAAAAAAAGGTTTGCCTGAGCTTAAATACCAATTAGGCAACTTACTTTCCGGAAGAAATCCATATGCCAATGCAAGCGCGCTCTCTTTGATGTGCCTCGCAAAAAAATCAGCGTGATTTCACCTGTTTTCCCAAACAAAATAAACAATATCATAATACCCAATAAC
This sequence comes from Mucilaginibacter sp. P1_A3, assembly GCF_056406855.1. Classification (NCBI taxonomy): domain Bacteria; kingdom Pseudomonadati; phylum Bacteroidota; class Sphingobacteriia; order Sphingobacteriales; family Sphingobacteriaceae; genus Mucilaginibacter; species Mucilaginibacter sp. P1_A3. The sequence goes on along the minus strand of NZ_JBFTZJ010000006.1, from coordinate 113,050 downwards.
ACTTTTAAAATTATTAGACATGTTGGCCCCAGAAGAAAAAAGTGTGCTTATAATAGGAATTAATTTTTCACCAGAACTTACCGGCATAGGGAAATACACAGGTGAAATGGTTGATTGGCTTATTGAAAACAATTTTTATTGTACTACAGTGACCGCTTTTCCATATTATCCATACTGGAAAATACAAAAGCCCTATAAAAACCGATTTTATAAAAGAGAGACGTTAAAGAACGGTAAATTACATATTTACCGATGCCCCATGTACGTTCCCGAACAGCCAAGTGGCTTAAAACGACTTATTCAGGAATTTAGTTTCTTTCTATCGTCGTTGATAATGATTATTTACCTGTTATTTAAGCCAAAAAAAGATTATATTTTCTGCATCGCTCCCCCCTTTCATCTAGGTTTTCTGGCGCTGATATATCGTTTTTTTAAAGGAGGTGAAATAATTTATCATATCCAGGACTTACAGATAGAAGCAGCCCGCGATCTGGAAATACTTAAATCAAAGGCGGCGTTCAAAGCTCTTTTTGCACTTGAAAAACAAATTATGCAAAGAGTAAATTTTGTAAGCACCATCTCTGCCGGGATGTTAAAAAAAGTATCAAACAAAATAGATAAGCAAATACTATTTTTCCCTAATTGGGTTGATACAGCCACTTATTGTCCCTTATATGATAACGCCGAACTGAAAATACTGTGGGGCTTTAATCCAAAAGATAAGATAGTATTATACTCGGGCAGTATTGGTGAAAAACAAGGATTGGATGGTATACTTCAAGTTGCCAAACAACTTGAATCATCGGGCTTTATAAAGTTTGTAATTTGCGGTACCGGGCCTTATAAGGAAAAACTTATAGAAAGTGCCCGGGAAATGAAACTCCATAATGTTCATTTTGTGCCTTTACAGGAACCCGATATGTTCAATAATTTTTTAAACATGGCTGATATACACCTGGTTCTTCAAAAAAAGAGCGCAAGCGATTTGGTTATGCCATCAAAATTAACAACCATATTAGCAGTAGGCGGCCTGGCTTTAGTTACAGCCGAACCGGGAACAAATTTATTTGAAATTATAAATGATAACAGGATGGGTGTAGTTATACCATCAGAAAATTTAAGATCACTTGAAAATGCAATTCTATCATGTTGTACACTTGATAACTCCCTTGTGAAATCAAATGGACGAATATATGCCGAGAACCATTTAAATAAAAATAGCATACTTAAAAAGATCCTCGGCATTTTAGAGGACAGACCAATAAAGGTCAATGAAGAAGATCGACAATCGCTTGAGTACCTGGAATTAAAGTGATTTTATAAATTTTAGCTGCGTGTTTTGTAAGCATATATACAAATCAAAAAAGCATCAGAAAAAAAATTAAAATATGTAATAAAAAGTATAACCATTGGCTGAATGGTACGTATACAGAAAAAAACAAAAAGTGGAACGGTATCCGTATTTTTCATTTAAAGGTTCTTCTGTAATGACTTCACCCATCGATGGCAAAATCTATGTGACAGACATAGAACGTGATCTTACTTTTTATGGTTCAGTAGTATCATTTACAGAAAGCAAGGATGTTATAACAGTATCCTTAACTGATGTTAAGATTTATGAATACTCTTCTTCAAACTACTTGTTTAGCGAGTCTGAAATTTCTTTTTCCAGACCAAAAAACCTCCTGCATATCGAGAAAGTCAGGTAATTCCCGGTTTAAACTACTCCATTATCACCATTATGGGGTTGAAAACTATAACTTAATTACGCCTTAATTTTAATACCACATTCGGTTGGTTGCATCGATTGTATTGGTATAATTTTATAAGTTACCCCTTACTCCCCGCTTAAATTTTATATTATTTAAAATCCCGGCACTAAACCAAATTTCATTTTGATAGGCAACCCGCTTTGTCAAAAACCTATAATTCATTAAATCTAAATCAAATCACTGTGAAAAAAATTGCCCTAATTACAGGTATTACCGGCTAGGTATGATCTAAAAATGCTGGTCCATGATATAGTGCCATCTGATATTACCTTGTTCCAGAAGGAAAGAGTGTTAAAGGAATTAGGTTACGTAATTAAAAACCAATACGAATAGTTCAATAATTAAACCTAACTAACCTAAATTATGTGAATTTAATAATCATAGATGATGAACCGATTCAGCATTTTATCATGAATAGAATGCTGAAACTATATATCTCTCTGGATCTTGATAAGATAAAACATAGTGATAATGGCTTTACTATCCTTGATTTTTTTAGACGAAAACAAGGATAATGCCGATGAACTACCCGATATTATATTTCTTGACTTGCATATGCCGATAATGAATGGTTGGGATTTTTTAGAACATTTTGAAAAAGCACATAAAAAATTCAGCAAATCAATACTGGTATATGTCATCTCTTCATCAATTGACCCCAACGAAATATCACAATCCAGGAAATATACTTTTGTTAAAGATTATATAATTAAACCTATGACTACCGTGGCCCTAAAAAAAATATTTGAAGGTTACCAACCAACTTCGGGCAAAAACAATCTTTAGAATATGAAAATTGGTATTGAAAAAACATTACTTGATAAAATAAGCCAAATTACCCCGCTCAAAAAACAAATAAAGTATTGGCAGGGCGAAGGTAAAAAAGTTGTCTTCACCAACGGTGTGTTTGATCTTCTACACATTGGCCACATCACTTACCTGGCTAAATCTGCAGAATTAGGTCATAAATTGGTTATAGGGCTTAATGCAGACATATCAGTAAAACTTATTAAAGGAAATGACAGGCCAATAAACGATCAAAATAACCGTGCAGCTTTATTAGCCGCGTTATTTTTTGTGGATGCTGTAGTAATATTTGATGAAAGCACGCCTCTTAACTTAATCAGCACATTAATGCCCGATATATTGGTTAAAGGCGCTGATTATTCAATTGAAAATATAGTAGGCGCCGAAGTAGTTATTGCAAATGGCGGAGAGGTTAAAACAATTGATTTGGTAGAAGGATATTCATCAACATCAATAATTGAAAAAATAAAAGAACAGACTTTATAAAAGATTAATTATAGATGCTCCCTAATAAGAACAATCCAGCTTAGCAAGCGTATTAATCTTATTTAAGAACAAATCCTAGATTACCCCTTTTAATAATTTCGTCCTTAAGCTATAAATGGCTGAAGATATTTATGACGAATTGAATGCAGTCCTCTTAAACCTGTCGCGATTAATACGGCGTCGCAAGCTTAGCATACATAAAAGCCTTAAATGCAGATGCTAACCGGCGTAATCTGTGAATACCAATAGCAAAGTTCAATAACGGCAATTAACAGAACCAATTTCGTTTCAATTGTAATTGACAGTTGGCCCCCTCTCTACTTTTTTAAATATTAAAACTTAAACTAATTAAATAAAATGAAAACTTTGGCAAAATCTTTTAAAGCAGTTATCCTCGGTAACGCCGATACGATACAACTTAGAAATGTATTCTTCGTTGTAATTATACCAATTATGATTTTGATATTCATGTTTATACCGCATGGAAAAAATTAATCAAACATCGAAAGATAGCATCGAAGAGTTGTTCCGGGCTTAAAATTTATTGTTTTATTATGCCCCTTTTTATTCCCGAAGCATGGTATTTATGCTTTGGGCTTTAGTTTTATCTCACTAATAATTTAGTCCCGGTTATTTATAATGATCGGGATTTTTTTGTAGTAACAGGGGATCAGGAGCAAGGCGTTAAACAGGTTGTAGCCGATATGAAGAGTAGTTTGGAGAGAAATATGCATAGTTTTGGTGAGCTGGGCGCCTCCCGAGTAGCCGCAATGTATGCGCATATCTGAAAATTATTGAAAGTAGCTTTTTGAATGGTGATACGTGAAAAATGCGTTGATATATTAATATATTAGGTGTTTATAATGCTCGATTTTAAATAAAAACCTTTGCCTGTAATATATCTAATATGTCGAGAATAGTAATTTACACTTTTGGTTCGTTAGGGGATCTTAACCCTTACCTATCCATTGGATTAGAATTAAAAGAACTCGGATTCGACGTAATAATTGCTACAAGCGATATTTATAAAGTCACGGTTGAAAAAACCGGGTTATCTTTCCATTTAGTGAGGCCATTGTTTTCTAACTATATTAATAATGAAGAAATCGCCAAAAAAGCGATGGATTTAAAACGAGGTGGTGAATTTATAATCAAAGAAGTAATTTACGGGCATATTGAAGAAAGCTATGAAGATTTAATTTCCATAGCATCAACCGCAGATCTATTAATCACACATTCTATTTGCTATGCCGGGCCAATTGTGGCGGAAAAGTTAAAAATGCCATGGATATCCTGTGCGCTATCGCCCAATATTTATTTATCATCATATGATCCACCCGTATTTCCGATCTCACCTGTTTTTCAATATTTACCTCAATTGGGCAGAGGAGCAAATAAATTATTTATCAATATAACAAAACAAGTAGTTAAATCCTGGGGCAAACCTGTTGATACCTTTAGAAAACAATTGAAACTTCCTAAAGGCCGAGATCCGGTTTTCGAACAATTGCACTCGCCTTATTTAACACTCTCCCTGTTTTCATCTGTTATTGCCAAAAAACAACCGGATTGGCCACAAAATAATATCATTACCGGCTTTTGTTTTTATGATAATTCTTCAGTTAATCCGGGCCTTGAGTCATTCCTTAACGAAGGTGAGCAGCCCATATTATTTACACTGGGAACGGCAGCAGTACAAACAGCAGAAGATTTTTACGAAATCTGCTTTGAAGCCCTAAAAAGTATAAATACCCGTGCAGTTATCTTAAAAGGGAATAATAGTGTAAATATCCCTTCTGATCTTGATTCAAACGTTTATGTTGGCGACTATATTCCATTTAATCAAGCGTTTGGCAAATGTTCTGTAATAGTTAATCAGGGTGGTATTGGAACAGTAGCTCAAGTTATGCGGGCAGGAAAACCAATGATAGGAATCCCCTTTAGCCATGATCAACCAGATAATGTATTCCGGGTTAAAAAATTGGGCATGGGTGAAGTTATTTATAGGGAAAATCTAACCGTTAAAAATCTGCAACAACAACTCCTTCTACTCTTGAAAAACCCCAATTATACACTTGCGGCAAAACAAATTGCCGGGGAAATAAATGGCGAAAATGGAACAGTAAAAGCATGCCATGAGATTTGCAGCTTTTACCAAAAATTATAAATATCAAAACCTCGCGAAACATCCGATCTGAGTAGTTATCGGCAATCCTGAAGTATTACCAGATACGATTAAAACCAGAAACAAACTAAAGCTCTGATGAGCTAAGCCATCCGGGCGCGAATCCAATCCCATTGAAACTATTCAGATTAGTTTTCCATTATCTCTTTAGTTAACATATCGGCAATTTTTTTATTTCCCTTATCAGATGGATGCAGACCATCGTAGGTATAATTAATCGCCTCAGGGGGATAAGGATATTCATCTGTCGACGGATTAAAAGTGATCCCTTTATAATCAGGATATTTGTATTTTTTATAGTTTCCTGTCGAGGGATCTTTCAGCCTTTTAAATTTCACCACGTTACTTAACCTTATACCGCTTTTATTATAGAGGTCTACAACTTTAAAATGCTCATAGCTGCCTATTTCCTTCACAGCCGCGGCAAATTGCGAAAGTTCCTGACCATTTTTGGCGTTATATGATCCGGTGGCGTTATTATGACTGTCGGCTATGTAAATAAAATCGCCCCGCTGCAATGGCGTAATGAGTATAACTTTGGCATCAGGATTTAACGACCTTATTTTATTTATAATGATACGATAAGCGCCGCATACGGTATTAAGTCCTGTATTATTTTTATAATCATCAAGATTACCTAATGGTAGGCCAGCCCACCAATCATTTGTGCCCAGTAAAACCGAATAAACATCTGTTTTTTTGAGCCCCAGGTTGTCAATTTCTTTAGCTATTCCAATAGCTGTCCAACCATTATGTCCCTGATTAATGTATTTGATATTTGGCAGTTGCTCTACTACCCTGGTCAGATACCCTTTGGTCACCCTGTTTCCAGTTTCGTCCAGGTGGTCATTGAGGTAAGTAATTGAATCACCAATGGCAGTCCATGTAATTTCAACCGGTTTAAACGACGTAAAGCACAATAAAATGGATGCAAGTATTAGTTTTATTTTCATATTGGGTACTGTTATTTGATAGGGTGGTTATCGATCTACTTTTATTTACTAACTGTATAAATTGGCTGTAAAACCATTGTTTGAGTTTCTAATTCAAAGCTATGAAGTTACTTTATATTTCTCTGTTGAATCGTCACCGGCTCTGTAAGTTCCGGTAACCGGATCCCAGAGTTCCTCCGCCCCATTTGTCCGAAAGCTAAGTTCGCGGGTGAATCCTTACTTCCTTTCAATCATCCCCAAGAAATGAAAATAGAAATAACAGTAAGGGTTTGACACAGTTCTGACCATAATCCTCTCTTAAACAGGTAAATTAGATTATGAAAAATAACACAACTTTCTGGTTCTTCACCGTCATGATCGCACTGATTGCGACAGTCGTGGTGTGCAAAATATAAGGATCATCGGCTTACCATACAACAACAAAGGGCAGACATTCAACATGCCCGCCCCTTGTAATCATTTTCATAATATTCTCAGCTCACGGCCTCTAAATAGGAAGCGTAACCCAAAAAGTACTACCTTTCCCAAGTTCACTTTCAGCCCATATTTTACCGTTGTGCCTGTCGACTATTTGGCTAGTTAAATATAGTCCTATGCCCAATCCTGATATACCTGGGTCATTACCTTCAATCCTGAAAAACCTCGAGAATATTTGCGAAAGTTTATCTGCGGCAATACCCAATCCGTAATCCTTTACACCAATTGTTACCTGATCTTTTGTATTGCTCAGAAATACTTCCACCTTATTTGCTTTTGGTGAGTATTTGATGGCATTGGTCAGCAGATTAATGAGTACCTGCTCAATCCGATGAGGATCTCCATTTATTTTTAAACCATGAACTTTACTTTCCAATATGATCTGGTAATTGATATTGGATTGTTGTATCAGCTCAATAGCATTCTCTACAACAGTTTTTATCTCAAATTTTTCTGTGGCCAGCTGCATTTTTCCTGCCTCAATTTTAGATACATCCAGCAGGTCATTTACCAGGGTTATAAGTTTCTTTACCTGGTGCATTGTCTTATCCACAAACCTCTTGCTGTTTTCATTGGTTTCTAAACGATGGAGAATTTGCAAATATGCGCTTATGCTTGTTAACGGTGTTTTTAATTCATGGCTGGCTAAACCAATAAATTCATCTTTTTTATCATTCAAAACCTTAGCCTCCTCGTATAATTTGGCATTATCTATACCAATGGCAGCCTGCGCTGCGATAGACGATACAAGATTTTCATGTTCTTTTGTAAATTTCCCAGGCTCCGGATGTCCAAAAAACAAACCGCCTATAACAGCCCCTCCCCTGGAAATAACTGGCACCGCCAAATAACTAACAACGGGCAAATGCCCTTCAGGCATACCATGATAAGGGGTATTCTTCCCATAACGGGGATCTTTGGTAATATCAGCTGATCTTACAACACCATGCCCAGAGAAAGTTGGATTGAAAACGGCTGTATTGCGGGGCATGCTAAATTTTTCAAAAGCTTCCTTAGGCGCACCCGAAAGTGTGTATAACATCATTGATTCGCCTTTCGCATCAACGGTATTATAAAAGAACGCGCCAAATTTCGCACCGGTTAGCTCGGTTGTTGCGTCGGTTACTTTTTGTATGATCTTATTTAGGTCCAGTTCTTCCGAAATGGTTTCTATTATCGTATTGATGACCTCCAAACGTTTGGTATAGGTCCGCGTGGCCTCATGACCAGCCTGCTGTTCGCTGATGTCACGGGCAATTTTAGAGGCACCAATGATTTTTCCGGTGCTGTCTGTTATTGGAGATATTGAAAGTGAAATGGGGACCTCATGCCCATCCTTTGCAATCCGGATGGTTTGAAAGTGGTCAACTCTGTTTCCCTTGATAATTTCCCCGATAATAAATTCTTCTTCGCCCATGCGGACTGGCGGTATTATAAGGGATATATGTTTACCTAACACCTCAGCTTCTGTATAACCAAACATTTTTTCGGCCGCCCGGTTCCAGCTGGTGATGATCCCCCCTAATGTTTTACTCAGGATAGTATCATCAGAAGTATCAATAATTGAAGCCAGAATAGACTGTTTTTCTTCAGCTTTTTTTCTTTCCGTTATATCACGTGCAATTTTTGATGCGCCAATGACCTTGCCGCCACTCCCTATTATCGGCGAGACCGTTATGGAGATTGGAATTTCATGGCCGTCCTTCGCTACACGAATAGTTTCAAAATGATCTAATTTATTTCCTTTGGTTATTTGTCCGATAATAAATTCTTCCTCTTTGATACGGGAAGGAGGAATAATCAGTGAAATATGCTTACCAACGGCTTCATTTGCTGTAAAACCAAACATTCTTTCCGCCGCCGGGTTCCAGCTGGTAATAATACCATCCAATGTTTTACTGATAATGGTATCATCAGAAGAGTTGACGATAGCAGCAAGCATAGCCTGTTTTTCTTCTCCTTCGGTTAATCGTGTTACATCAATCAGGGTATTTATAGCACCTGTTAAAATACCCGCTTCATTAAAAACAGGGGCCGGGCAGGGTTTTACTTTAACTCTTGTACCATCCGGCCGTTCTACTATGATCTCTTCGCCTTCAATGGCAACGCCCTCTTTAAGCGTCCGGGCCATCGGACACAAATGAAGCGGCATAGGCTTCCCGTTTAAATAATATATTTTCCAGGAACCACACCAAAGATCTTTGCCAATTTCGGGCTTTCTGCCCCAAAGTTTTTCTGCGGCTATATTGTATGAGGTAATATAGCCCAAACTGTCGCAAGTATAAACAGCGACAGGCAATTCATTATATAAAATATTTGCCAAATAATTATTGGTATACTCCCCCTTGTTTCCTACCAAAGGGATGGGCAAAAATATCGGATGAGATTCTGACATGATAAACGCAACAAGCAATATTCCAATTTGTTGTATTGAGCTACTAAAAATTCAAAAAAACGGCCAATACATTTCCCCGGTAATTTAAAACTAAAATCCGGTAGTTTTATTCCGCAACTGCTTGTTCATAGATAAAACTTTCCGCAACTGGCGTTAATGCGACAAAGTGGGTTTTCATTTTACAAGACCATATCCAAAAATCGATCTACCGTTTTAACAAACTGTTAATCAGAAAGTTTTATTTAATGATGTTATTTTATTAAGCAAGGTATTGGGTGGATACCCAAAGTGACTTTTAAACGCGTATGAAAAATGGGAAAGATTTTCAAAACCTGCTTCAACATAAACATCAATGGGTTTTCGTTGCTTTTCTGCTATGTGGTAATGCGCCAGTTCCAGCCGCTTTTCTGTCAGCCATTTTTGTGGTGTTGTATTAAAGGCCTTTTTAAAATCCCTCCGGAAAGTTGCCAGGCTGCGGCCGGTAAGGTACCCGAACCTATCCAATGTCATGTTGAACATGTAATGGCGCTCCATAAAATCGGTGAGGTTTATTTTACCTGGTTCTTCAAAATTAGCGAGCAAACCGTCCACACTTTTATCAATTGTTCTTAATATGCAGATAGCTTCTTCAATTTTAATCGCGGCTATATCTGAAGGGAGGTTTTCGCCCAGGTCGAAATAAGGGATCAGCGATGCAAGGCAACTTTCCAACAATGGATGCTTTGAAAACCTATATACTTTTTTAAGCGGCTGTACCTTGCCAATCGCGTTATGCCTGGCGTAAAAGTCCGTTAACCTCTCTTTGGTAAGATGCATGGCAACAGCCTTGTGCGGGTGCCCATCTTTTGGATAATTGATAACAGTAGCCAATTGGTTACGGGGAATAAGAAAAACATCATCTGCATTGAAAATAAAGGTTGCATCAGCCTGTATAATCTTCGTTTCGCCCGAAATGAACCAAACCAGCATATGATGCTCAAACATCACCTCTGTTTTAAAGGCCTTGCCATTAAACTCCGAAAGTTTAATATCGGCAGTAATATATTTTGTTTCAAACTCCATTGTTTCAACAGTAAATTTACAAAATAAAACAAGCCGAATAATGTATCCGGCTTGTTAAACAAATATGTATGATCAGTAAATATCAATTAGCGGAAAATGTACACCTGTCATTCTTTCGGTTAATGACCATAGTTTTTTGGCGTTTTCCGCATCAACTGAATAAGGCTTTACCCCTCTCAGGGATAAAGGATCATCATAATTATGTTCAATATTCCCTTCATCCAGTTCAGCTATACCTGAGTTCTCGCAGTATACACCGCCAATGCCATTTAACTGTGCACTGGTAGCACACCAAACCGACGTGGCCGCCCCCTGCGCAACATTTTTGAGTTTAACTGCTACTTCGGGAAAGATATTTCCGTTGGCATCATGAGTGCCCATTTGCTGAAATAAAGCCATAGGGGCAACACGTCCAAGATCGGTACCAATTATCGATCCGGGATGTAAGGAAAAAGCCCGTACGCCAAAAGCTTTACCACGATAGTCGAGTTCAACCGTGAAAAGATTATTGGCTGTTTTGGATTGTCCGTAACCTTGTAATGTTTCATACTCCCGGTTAGTGAAGTTTGGGTCATCAAAATTGAAGGGCGCCATTTGGTGGCCGTATGAGGATACATTAATCACACGGGCACCATTTGCTTTTTTTAACGCCGGCCAAAGTTTTGCCGTGAGTTGAAAATGCCCCAAATGGTTGGTAGAAAGCTGCGATTCATAACCCCGACTATCGCATTGTAATGGCACCCACATAATGCCGGCATTATTAACAAGGATATGAAGGGCATTATTTGTAGAAAGAAACTTTTCTGCAAATGCATTTATAGATTCCGGATCCATAAGATCCATTTCCTCACTTTATGGATATCCCGGGCCGGTACAACTACTTGAGCACCCGCAGCTACAAAAGCTTTCACTGTTTCCAATCCTATACCAGCATATCCGCCGGTTACGATAGCTGTTTTACCATTAAGATCAATTCCTTTTATAACATCATGCACGGTGGATGTTGCGCCAAACCCGGAATTAATAGGTTGCTGTAAAGTGCCGTTGTAATTGTCTGTTAATTTCATCTTTTAAATTTTTATAAGACAAAATTAACGATACCACCATGAAGTCACTTTGTTTAAAACGTCAATTTACTTTGTTTAAAACGTCAATTTTTGAGTGGAGGATGAAGTTGAAAGTCTAATGCTTGATCCTCTTCACCCCAAACCTTTTAAATATGGTATCCAATTTTGACGAAGGCATGGTTGCACTATGTTCCAGCGCTTCGAGGGCGGCATTCGATATCTGCCATCCTAAGGGAAGCACAGGCCAGAATGGTTTTCCATTAAATTTGTAGGCCGAAGGCTGAAAACTTACGTAGGTATATCCATTGGTTTTTGTTGGCAACCGGCAGTTGATTAATTCTGCCCTAACACTATTTGCACTTCCAACGTTAAGTGCGCCCAATGGCGGCCCGAGTGGTTCATAAAAGTTTTTATCGTACACAGGAGATTCTATACCGGCGATACTGTTAGGTAGCGCCAAGATATTGATGCTTATATTTTTGAGTATAGGGTGATTGTCGGCTATCAATTTTGCCCGTACGCTCTCAAACACTTTTATCACTTGCAGGGAGGTTTCCCCGCCTGAATTTTCAATAGTACCTCCATCTGTAAAATGCCTGTTATTGTTCAATTTGGCTGTGGGGCTTACATAAGGAAACCTGGCACTCAGAAACCCTGCAGTACTTACGCGCATATCCCCCCTGCCAGGAATTTCCTGTTCCAGGAATATAGCCGACGGAAAGTCTTTTGAATTTAACAACACCGGGGCTATAATTCCTTTATTCCCGGATGGGATATCATAAGTATTTGAAAACAGTAAGGGAAGCTCCGTTTTACTATCATACCACATAGACATAAATGGTAGTTTTAAATCGATGTTACGATGTAAAGCATTTTGTTCCCAGTCCATTTCCATTAGCCTTGCTCTATCGGGTATGCCCGATAATCCAAAACTGGAATAAACCATATCGCGGCCCAACAAGGCAATAATATCTGATGTTAAATTATCTGTACCATATAAGGACCATGAATTATGTGGATAAAAAAACTGGTCATTAGCGAGGTCCTTTAGGTGTGCATGTCTTGACGCATCCAATAACATTAACCCAACAGTGCCACCCGAAGCGCCGGAATAAGAAAATGCGTAATGCTGAAAACCCAATTTATTGAATTTCCCGGTATCGGCCCGCATCTCTTTATCCAGTGTGCCTATTACCATGGTTGTCCAAACCGCTGCGCGGACTCCCCCGCCATGCGCGTTCACAAAATAAACAGGATAACTCTTTTTATACTGTTTATAATAGTTGTCTATTTCCTGTTCTCTTCCAAGCAGCCACTTTTCGGCATAAGTATTTAAGGAGTCGGCTGTTTTCACGCAGGATGTATCAACTCCATTTTTAGTTTTGCAATGAGTTGTATCTGTTAAAACTGCTATACCATGGTAATTTGTTACGCTGCTTGACGCACCAATAAAAGTGATAACCAATAAAATGGTTATCCAGGTAACACCTGTTTTTTTTCCGATAAACAGCAAATAGGTAAAGAATAACAAGTAGCCAGCTACCGCGAAAAACACGAAGGGCATGGTATAAAACCTTGAGCTGTAAATAAACCTGGCCAGGAATGACGGAAAATTACAGGCGATAAAGAACGCCAGGCAAGCCAGGCCGGTTAAGGTGATAAAAGGTGCAATTGGCCATTTTTTAATAATGCCACTGCAGGTGCGCAACGTGGTTGTGATTAAAAAAAGAATTGATAATATGATTAAGTCTAAAGCAAGATGAACAATGGCATAAGGTTGTGTATTATTTTTATCCATGCCCCAAATAACCATTGGAATGAACAATACTATTATGGTTATACCATATTTTATCCAGTTAATCTCGCCGTTAGTATTCTTATAAAAACCATCTATCCAATGATGCTCTAAAATAATCCTGTACACAATTAACATCAACAGGAATATAGCTAAAGGAGGTATACCCGAAAACCAATAGTCCATATGGTAATTGTCCATAACCTTGAAAATCCCAACCGCCGGAATAAGAAAACCGGCTGCACCAAGCAGGCGGCTCAAATCTACTTCGGCCTTTGGCCTTTTGTGGGTTTGCGGATCTACCTTAAAATCGACTGATTTAAAAAAGAATTGAGCATAATTCATTACTCCGTCATACTCAAGAATTTTAGGTAAATACCAGCATAACAAAGCGATAATGGATGTAGAAAACAGGAACAGGTATACGCCCAATTTCTCGGCGTTTAAAGAAAGTAAGAGATCCTGTCCCTGATCGCTGATATAAAGCAATGCAAAAACAATCAGTAAGGTAAAGAGCATCACCCTCCAACGCCAAAATAGTTGCGTGCCTTTTTTAAGAAAATCGGTGATCATTCCGAGCCACAACAAAGCGAGATCGAGAATAATAGACTGCCAAAGAATAATGGCCAGTACTGCTATAAGTAATATCCATTTTAAGCGGGATGGATACCCAACTATACTTGCATCAGGTAATGGATTTTTGGGGTTTGCCATATACAGATGAACTATTTTGGATGTTCCAAAATTCTCTATATAGTCAAGAATGCCACCTAAAACAGTAAAAAGCGCTAAAGCGATAAATAGCCAATTAAACCTGGGGCTGTAACCGTCAACACGAATTAAACGGGAAATTAACAATAGTAAAAAGCCAACATAAAATATAATAAAGGCATAGTCGGCTTGATTTTGGGCAATCACTGTTTTAAGCCCGGTTACCTTTACTACTCTTGGTGTATCGGTATTTTTATATACGAGCAGGTTTTTGTAGGTTATACCCCATTCCTTCAACATTTTATCCCTGTCCGAATTGTTTAAATTGGTTTCCCAGGACAAGATTGCCTTGGGCGCGTGCGCTGTAATGACCAGGTACTTATCCTTTTGAGTAAGCGTGGCAGTTATAAAAAGCCCGGCAGTAAAAAGCAAAAACAGCAACCTGAAATTTGGCGTGATCCAGTGGAGAAGCTTTGTAAAAAATGATTTCATGAGAAGAGGTTTGGTTCAATAAATCTATTGATAATGAATAACATAAGCAAGAAACTCAATAATTAAGTTTCAAAAATTCGCACGTGAAAAAAGGACGTTGTGTGGTTGCCACGGCTGATCTAAAGGGGTCCGTCGCTCCTGCTACTAAGGCCTTGTCCATTTTATTATTGTTTTTGTTACTTAGCACTATTAACTTACTTTAGGATATAGGTAAGGCTGCAAGGTTGAAATACGATAAAAAGGCAATGCCAATTAAATACTAAAATAATGGAAATAGGAATAGACAGTTTTGCTTCCGCAATGTATGGCACAAACGAAAGCAACAGGTTGAGCAGCGTTGACGCTATGGAGCAATTGCTGCAAAGAATAACATTTGCGGACGAGGTTGGCTTGGATGTTTTTGGCATCGGCGAACATCATAAAAAAGAGTTTCTGGATTCGGCAACCGCCGTTATCCTCGCAGCAGCAGCCGCAAAAACCAACAGGATAAAATTAACCAGCGCGGTGTCTGTTTTAAGCGCGGCTGATCCGGTAAGGGTATACCAAAGTTTTGCAACGCTGGATCTCATTTCTAAAGGCAGGGCAGAGTTGGTTGTTGGCCGCGGTTCTTCTATCGAAGCCTATCCCCTCTTTGGTTTCGACCTTGATGATTATGACGCGCTTTTTAAAGAAAAGCTGGACCTGCTATTAAAGATCCGCGACAATGAGTTTGTGACCTGGACGGGTAAGTTTCGGCCGGCACTTGATAACCTGCCGGTTTATCCGCGGTCGCTACAACCGCAATTGCCCGTATGGCTTGGGGTTGGCGGCACACCTGCATCTTTTGCCAGGGCGGGGACCCTGGGTTTACCATTAATGGTGGCCATTATCGGTGGCGAAACCCATCGTTTCCGTCCGTTGATAGATCTGTACAGGGAAGCCGGCGCGCGGGCCGGGTTTAAACCCGAACAATTGAAAGTGGGTTTGCACTCGCCGGGATATGTAGGAACCAGCACGGAACAAGCCATTGCTGAATATTACCCAGGCTACGCGGAACTTTGGACCAAACTGGGCAGGCAACGTGGATGGCCGCCGGTAACGAGGCCGCAGTTTGACGGATTAATTAGTCCCAAAGGTGTTTTGGTAGTTGGTGGCCCGGAACAGGTTGCTGAAAAGATATTGCGGCACAGTGAGGCGCTGGGTGGGATTTCGAGGTTTACATTCCAGATGGATAACGCGGGGCTATCTCATGAAAAGTTGATGAGTGCTATTGAGTTGATAGGGACCAAAGTGATTCCCTTAGTTAAAAGTGGAATGAAGGAATAATGTACCCATTATATCGATCTAAATTTTCAAAAATAATTTAGATCGATATAAAAAGTATAACAAACCTATTTGCGTGCAAGTTATGGCCAAAGCCGACCATACCGCACGCCATTTTTCAGGAGCCATTTTCACCAGGCCGCCTAATAAATAGTTCGCTGTATGCTGAAAATCAACCATCCCCTCTGATGCCAGGTAAATGAGTATGGAGTTTAGGCCAATAATTACAAAAGGAAACGCCCATTTACGATATCCTGCAACATCAATCACCAAATAAAATACCGAAAGAAGAATAAGGCTCCATCCCCCTACATATAAAACAAAGGAGCTTGTCCAAAGCCGCTTGTTGATCGGGAAAACTGTTTGCCACAATAAACCCAAAGCGATACAGGCCAAACCCATAAAAAAAAGCGCCACTCCCTTTTTCCACATTGGCCAGTCAGTGGATTCTTGTTCTAAAAACTGCCCCGTGAATATCCCCATTAGCGCCGTTCCGATGGCGGGGATAGTTGATAAAATTCCTTCAGGATCATGAACTTTATCATGAAGCCTGCCGGGTAGTAATAAACGATCTATATATGACTCCAGGCTGCCGTTCATTGTTAATACCCCTGCTCCATACCCCGGAACAGGAATGAGGGTCATAGCCGCCCAATAACCCAGTAATAAAACACCGAACCAAATAATCTGCCCCCTCAAATTAAAATTCAAATAGATCAAGCCGGCAAAAAACCAGGCAAGACCTATCCTGCCCAGTACGCTTGCAAAGCGAATATTTTCATATCCGTTAAATTTTAAAAGACCATTGACCACCATACCCAAAAAAATCAGAATTATAGTGCGTCTAAACATGGATTTATAAATCCCCCATTTTACTTTGGAGGGTAAAAGCAGGATATCATTGACCCCATGTTGGTTGATTTTATTTTTCATAGAATAAGGCATAGAAATGCCCGCTATGAATAAAAACAGGGGAAAAATCATGTCATAAAAAGTTATGCCATTCCACACCGTATGGTGCAACTGGCCAGACATCCATATAAACAGCGGCCATCCGGTTGCTTTTGCCAGGGCATGAACAATTCTTTCGCCGCTCATGATCCAAAACATATCAAAACCCCGTAAGGCATCAAGCGACATTAAGCGGGCCGGCTTCAATTTATTAACTATTTTACCAGGTTCAACGTTCCTGTTCATGATATTCTTATTTTAAATCTTCGGCCATTGCTTTCCGATACTTTTTATACAGCAATTCCGCCGTAACTACGCTATTCCCAGCAGTCTGAACAGGATAGCTTTTACTTGTATTAACCCAGCTCCATTCCCATTCACTTATCGCTTTATCAAACGCTTTAAGATCAGGTTCTTTTTTAGTACTTATTGATTTATTAAGCACTTCAAAAAATTTCTGCCACCTCACTTTGTAAAAATCATTCAGTAAACCACTCCATTGCCGGCAGGAATACTCATGCAATGGGCTATTTTTATCCCCCCAAAGCGTGATCAGGTTGCGGGCGTTACGTTCATAAAGCTTTTTTTCTTCGGGGTTTGTACCCCAGCTTCTGGCATCTGCTATCCATGGCCCTAACAAAAAATCTTTTCGGGTTGCTAATAGTTTATCCATATCAGTAATCAACTCCAAATAATCAGCAGCCGCTTTATTAAATGCGCCGATGTCTTTATCCTGGTATGCTTTAAGCCATTTAACCTGCAAGGGCCTGGCGTAATTTGCCAATACCTGGCGTGTCAGGTCTACCAGATCGTAATTAAAACCACTGCTATTTTGGCAAACCGGCGCGGCTGAAATCAATTTATCCCAGGCGGGAAGCAGATCTGCACGGCGGTAATTTAATTTTGTGCGGGTCCAAACTGCAGCAGAATCAAGCGTAGGCCGACCGGTAATGATTGATTCCGCACCATCCCGAATATCCTTTCCATTAAACACCGTTCCTCTCAATACCTTCCAGGCCTCCAGCGCATCAGCGCTCTGCACACCATAACGATTATAAATATACCCGGGCAACCACTCGTCAAGATTAACGGGTACATCCTGCCAGGTATTTTGCATCATTAACTCGTATAAAACCGGCGTTTGCTCAATTGCTTCCATTGTTAAACCTATCCCGACCATTTTACCGGATTGCGGATCATGCAAGGCTGTAGCCGGTTGTTTTGCTACGGCATCCATCCTGCCAAATAAGCTGATATTACCACCGTAATTATGAAGCATATTCCAGATCCATGGTTTGCCATAGAAAGCATTGGTACGCTTCCATATCGGTTCAAAATCAGTATTCAAATCCAGGATGATCATGTGCTCATTGGGCACAGCACTCAGCAAAGCTTTTATCTGTTCATCATGCCAAAACTCCTTGTCGCTAAAAAACAACCAGCCCTGCATAACCCAAACGGCCTTAGGATCGGCACCTTTCATCCCATCATAAACCCTCGCGCTTAATTCTGACAGGAACGCAGGATCATTGGAAGGCGGCTCGTTTTCGTTAAACGTATCTGCAGAGTAAAGGTGATCTGTTCCATATATCCTGGTTTGTTCTTCAATAAACCGCTTACCAATTTCGGCAAAAAGGGGATCTTTAGCATCCAGTATATAGGTGTCCTCAAATCCATTTTTCCAGTTAGTTTTTTTTAGCTTTGCCTGCGGAAACCTTGTTTTAAATGAGGCAGGTACATGCCCTGTAAATGCGGGCAATACCGGTTTTATACCCAATTCTCTCTCTCTTTTCAATATCTTTAACTGCAGGTCTTTATGGCCGTTTATCCAACTTTGCGGTAAAGGGCCTCCCCATTTATCTATATTCCCCATATAAAACCAGCCAAAGTAAGCAGGTCCGCTAAAAAAGTTCTGCATATCGGCCCCGCTAAAGCCCAGGTCTGTATAAACCTTGTTCCAAACATATTCCTGGCCGGTAATAGCCAGTGGCATATTGATACCGTGCATTGCCATCCAGTCTATCTCTTTCTCCCATCTTTTCCAGTCCCACCAACTCATGCTGTAGCTGTAGGTGCAATAGTTTAAATAGTAGCGATAATCATACGGGCTGTTTCTTCTTGTTTTATGATCAGGAATGGGGAGTTGCTGAGGTAAATTCAGATTTGTACCATTCCAGGTTACCTGGCAATGGCCGTATTCGTTCAAATAGTAATATAATGCCGATGCTATGGCAACGCCATTATTACCCCTTAAAATTATTTTTCCTTTTGCTCCTTCAACCTCAAAAGCATCTTTAGCGTTATTGTTTTCCAATGCCTCAACCACAAACATTTTAGCATGTGCAGGAACAACTCTGCTGATGAGCGCATAAGATGAATTAACATTTAGCTGTGCTTTTGTTTTTGCTGAAATACAGCAAATAAACGCAACAAGTAAATATTTAAGCTTGTATATTTTTTTCATGGTGGTAGGCGATTATTGGGGCCAATGCATCATTATATAACCTTAAGCCAGGTTATTTTATAAGTGTATTTTTAGCCTCGGTCATAAACCGGTCGTTTAGTGAAGGGTGTTTTACGTTGTTTAAAATAATCACAGGAACCACCTTTGAGTTGATCACATTTATTTTACTAAGATTTAGCTTATCTACATCATCAAAAATAAATGGGCTCCTGAAATCTTCGCCGACATGATTTATCCGCATATTTTTAAATGTGATACCTTCGGCATGCCTTACATAAAAGGCAGAAGCAGGCAGTTCTCCAAACATCGAAAACTCAGGGTAATCGCCGCTTTTCTCGGGTACTTTGATCAGGGAATCTGCATTGAAATAAGCTATACTCTTTTTTGCAATGCCTTTATACCTGATATCAATATTTTCGAGGGTTACATTGGTTACATTATAACCTGGCAAACCCATAATAGAGGATGGAAATATATTGTGAGGAAACAACTCGGCAGGCCCTTCCATATGATATCCTGCATCCGGTTTTCCAGCAGGTACTTCAACTTTCACGTTTGCTATAAATACATTACTAATTTTACCCGGAGGGCTTTTCTTGTTGCGTTTACCCAGGCGGATGAATATGGCATTCCCCGTATTTTTTGCAGTTACATTACGTATATCAATATCCTCAATTACAGCACCATCTACAGATTCAATGGCGATGGCGGACCGGAAGGTATCATACACATAGATGTTACGAACGGTTATCTTCTTAAAGCCGCCAAACGATGCTGTACCCATTTTGAGAGCGCTTGCGCTTGAGCGAATTTTACAGTTGGCTATATATATATTTTCGCAGGCGCCAAGAGGATCTGACGATTTAAGGCAAATCCCATCATCTGCAACATTGAAAAAGCTATTGGTAAGCTTTACGTTTTTACAATCAACAAGATCAATTCCATCATTATTTAAAAACGTGTTACTAACAACGCGGATGCTATCAACAACCATGTTGGTACAGCTTCTGTAATCCTGTATCCAGCACAATCCATTTTTAATAGTGATGTTCTTAATAGTTACCTTATTACATTTTTCGAAAAAGATTAACTTGGGCCGGTTATCTTCCTGAGGGCGCATCTGGTGCCAATCATTATAAGTTTGCCACTCCGAATCTTTTAAAGTGCCATTTTTTAGCATTTTATAGATATCCTTTAATAATTCATCACCATTGCCATCTATAATCCCTTTGCCGGTAATTGATACGTTTTGCTGTCCTTCGGCACAAATTAATGGAGAAGCCTTGCCAGGTCCGTATACTACTCGTTTTGCCGATGCCAGCAATACCGCTCCCGCGGCTAAGCGCAGCTCAACATTTGATTTTAAATGAATAACTCCTGTAATAAAAGTACCTGCTGGTATCAATACTGTACCCCCGCCGGCCTTACCGGCCATATCAATCGCTTTTTGGATATAAACCGCATTATCTGTTTTACCATCCGCTACAGCACCAAGCTTCTTAATATTGATAATGCCGCTTTTTGCCTCTGCCGAATTAACCAGCAGTACCGAAAAAATAATAAATAGTATTGATCTCATCTTTTAAATAATGGAAGTTTCAAAGCTAATAATAAGATTAATCCCCCAATCTTTACAAGACTGGGGGATTAAAATATTGGCTGTTAGTACCCAGGGTTTTGTGTCAGCTTGGGGTTTAACTGCATTTCGGGTCTTGGGATCGGGAAAATCCGCTTGGCGGGGTTGGCATCTGTTTTAATGCCCCAGGATTTCTCAAACTGTCCAAAGCGTATCATATCATTACGGCGCCACATTTCCATAGCCAGTTCCCGGCCGCGCTCATCTAAAATATCCTGCAAGGTTACAGCAGCCAATGGCGATGCCTTGGCACGCGCCCTTACCTGGTTAACCAATGATAATGGCGAATCGCCGTTGGTTGCAGTTGCACCTCTTAAAATGGCTTCGGCTTTCTCCAGCAACACATCGGCATACCTGAACATCGGCACATCATTGCCCTGGTTACGATCTGTATTTAAGCTGTCTGGATAAAATTTGTTGTTCCTGTAACCTTCTTCGTTGGCAAGCTCATCATTACCAATATCAAAAGTTGCGTTATTTTTCCAAACAATATCAGGCGTAAACTCCAGTTGGTGTACAACAGTTGCATTTGGGTTAGGGCCGCTATAACTTGCATCAAGGCCAATATTTGTAGTAGTAATGTTTATTGGCGTACCATCATTATTGTATTGTTTACCAACAAGGTATTGTTTTTTGCGAATGTCATTTGCATCGTTAAACAAAGCATAATACTCTTTGTAGGTATAAACCGGACCATCCGGAGTATAAGGCATTTTATACTTATTTTTCAAATTAGGGTTAATTGTCCAGCGGGCATAGTATTGTCCCTGAGCCTGAACGCCATCATAAGGTACGGCAAATATAAAATCCTTAATCTGCGGACCGTTGTTAGGTTTAAACATGCCCAAATAATCGGCGTCTAAAGAATATTGGCCACCTTTTATAATATTATCGCACATGGTAACCGCGTCCTGATATCTTGGCGTGCCAATGTAGTATTGTGCATTAAGATACATTTTTGCAAGGATTGCGTACGCTAAACCTTTGGTTGGCCTGCCATACGTTGTAACCCCTGCAGTAGCACTCAGATCAGGAATTTGTGCCAATAATTCGCTTTCGATAAAAGCAAACACAGTTGCCCTTGGCTGGGTGCCCAGGTTGGTGGTATCGCCAAACTTTTTGCTGATAGGCACATTTCCGAAAAGGTCCATCAGGTAAAAATAAGACAATGCTCTCATGGTTTTAATTTCGGCAAGGGTTTGTTTTTTGGCGTCGCTTGCAGGTGTAGCATCAAATAATGATAATACCTGGTTACATAAACTTATTGTTCCGTAACCCCACTGCCAGCAGGTTTCTGTCATACCGTTATCGGGTGTCACTGTATGCAGGTTCACGGTTGAATAGGTACCCCCGTCAAGCCAGTTACCTCCACGCGCTACCAGCACATTTTCATCGGTACTTAAATTTTGTAATAACCAGTACTGCCTGCCCGGCGCCCCCCGAAACGAGGTATAAATAGGCCCTGTAGCAGCTACGTACTGCGCAGGAGTAGTTGGAAAAATAGAGGGAGTAAGCGCCGATTTAGGAGTTATATCTAATTTTGTACAACCCGAAAGGTAAATTGCCGCCATAACCAAGGCAACAAGGCCCGGTTTTATATATCTTTTTAAATTGTTCATCTCTTGTTAGGTTAATGGTTATTATAAATCAACTTGGATACCGGCAAGGAAACTCCTTGTTTTTGGGTAAAAATTATTACTATCAACTCCAATAAACTGGCCGCTGGCCTGGTTGTCGATGTTCAAATTCAATTCAGGATCAACCCCTTTGTATTTGGTAATAATAAATAAGTTGGTACCGGTAACATACAAGCGGATGCCATGTACATAATTACCCGAAACATTTATTTTGTATGCAAGTGTGGCGTTACTTAACCTAATAAACGCGCCGCTTTCCAAATAACGGGTTGAATACAAGTTGGCGTTAACATCGGTGCCCGGCTCACTTAACGTGAGGGTAGGCACGCCGTGTGCCGAAGCCTGGGTTGGCTGATTAAAGCTGGCCAATGATGCGTTCATGATTTTATTACCACCCTGACCTCTGAAAAAGAAATTTAGGCTAAAGTTTTTATAAGTAAAATCGTTACCTAAACCAAAGGTATAGGTTGGCTGCGCGTTACCTGCGTAAGTTTGATCGGCACTTGTAGGTGTTGTAGTTGGCTGGCCATTAGCACCTAAAAATGTTGATACGCCATTGGGGCGGCCAAGATATTTTAGGGTATAAAATTCGCCAAGCGGGTAACCGGCTTCAATGATGGATACGTTTATCCCGCTTTGACCCGGTCCCTCAGGGTCGCCTCTGTATATTTTAGATAGATTTGGGGCAAGGGCTGTAATCTTATTTTTGTTGAATGAAATATTACCGTAGCTGCTCCACGTAAAGTCTTTTGATTTAATAGGCGTACCGTTAAGTGCTATCTCCACACCTTTATTGCTCATGCTACCTACGTTCATAACCTTGTAATTTACAAAGTTATTGATAAGCGGTACCGGAACGCTGGTTATCATATCGGTTGTTTTTTTATTGTAGATGTCAACCGAACCGCCCAAACGTCCTTTTAATATAGAGAAATCAATACCGCCATTTAGTGTGCCGGTACTTTCCCACTTCAAATCCGGATTCGGGTTTTGGGTTACACCAATAGCACCTATATAAGCACCGTTGTAATAAAAACTGCCCGTGGTGCCATAAAGCGTTATAGGCGTATATGGCGAGAAGCCTAATGAGTTACCAGTTTTACCGTATCCTACCCTCAGTTTCAGATCATCAAACAATGATTGCGATTTCATGAAACCTTCGTCTATCACGCGCCATGCAGCAGATACAGCAGGGAAATACCCCCAACGTTTGTTGGTACCAAAAGCGTTTGATCCATCGCGACGTACCGATGCCTGCAAAAGGTATTTACCTTCGTAACTGTAATTAAGACGCGAATAAAATGATATCAGGCGTAAAGTTTCTTCGTTAACACCACCATAATCAACACGGTAGTTGGAAGCCGGTGTACCCAGTGCCAGGTTGCTATAGCCGGTAGCATCAGAAATAAAATTTTGATTGGTTGACTGAAAACCGTTTCCTTTAGTTGTCTGGTCTATTGAATAACCAAACAACGCTTTAAAACTGTGCTTATCATTCCAGTTATGAGCATAGGTTAAATAATTTTCAAATAACTTTTTTGTATCCTGGTAAGTTGAGCGGATGGCTTTACCATTAAGGCTTGGAGCAAGCTCAGATGCCGAATTGTAATAAGTATTGCTATTGGTATTTGTTTCCTGGTAGGCTAAGTTGAAATTGTAAAGCAAACCGGCAGGTAATATCAGTTCGCCGCGTACATTACCTAACAGCAGGTTAATTTTTTGTTTATAAGTATCATTGGTAATAAGGCCAACCGGGTTATAACCTAATTTTAAAGTAGGGTCATTATAAAATGTTCCGTCAGCGTTATAAATGGTACGCGTAGGTAAATACTGAACTATTGATTTAAATAATCCCGGACTTTGGCCATTTGCACTTGACAACGGAATATCATTAACCAGCAGGTTGGAGTTCGTAACCGCATTGCTTAGGGAAAAATCCAATTTCAATTTATCATTCAACGCTTTTTGGGTGATATTAAGCCTGCCTGTAACACGTTTTAAATCACTGGTTTTAACAATACCCTGGTTGTCCAGGTAATTTAAGCTTCCGTTATAGGTAGTTTTATCGGTACCGCCGCCAAAAGAAAGGTTGTGGTTTTGCGAAAAACCGGCGTTGCGTTCAACCGCCTTTTGCCAGTCAGTATTTCCACCGTTATCATTTGCCGGTGTAAAACTTTGCCCGTTAGCTTTTACATAAGCCCTAAGCTGATCGGCGCTGGCCACATCAAACTGGTTAGATACTTTTTCAAATGCTCCGTAACCATTGTAAGTCATCCTCATCTGGCCCGCTTTAGCCTTTTTAGTAGTTACTATAATCACACCATTGGTAGCCCTGGTTCCGTAGATTGCAGCGGCAGAAGCATCTTTTAATACATCTATTGAAGCAATATCCGAAGGAGCAATCAAATTAAAATCGGCTCCGGGTACGCCGTCTATTACATAAAATGGTACAGAAGCTTCGCCGGTCCTTATTGATGATGGCCCACGCAGCGTAACAGAGGCTTTGCTATTTGGGTTACCATCGCTGGTAATATTTAAACCGGCCACTTTACCTTCCAGCAAATCGGCTGGGCTTGATACTACCCCGGCGTTAAATTGCTCGGCCTTAACGGTTGAAATGGCGCTGGTCAGCTCTTTTTTGGTGCTGCTGCCATAACCTATAACTACTACTTCATTCAGTCCTCTTTTTTCTTCGGTCAGTGTAATTGTTAATGACGTTTGGTCTTCAATCAACACCTCTTTTGTTTCAAATCCAATAAAGCGAAATTGTATAGTGTTTCCCTTTTCGGCCATTATAGCAAACGTACCGTCAGTTGCTGTAGTGGTAATTGTTGCAGAACCCTTTACCTGTACGGTAACCCCCGGTATAGCAAGCCCATCTTTATCCGTAACCTTTCCGGTAATACGGCGGGGAACCGCTTTACTGTTGTTATCAGCCGTCCCCTCCGGGCTCAGTTCCTTAATAATGATGGTATTATCATCCAACTCATAAGTAAGGGGCTGCGATTTAAAAATCTGGTTCAGGGCTTCGCCAAGCTCAATATTTGAGGCATGGATAGTTACCGGTTTAGCTTTTTTGAAAACCTGGCTGTTGTACATAAACAAAAAGCCTGTTTGTTTCTTTAATTGCTTTAAAACCGACTTTAAACCAGCTTTATCATTGGAAAGGCTAACCTTTTGCGCCAATGTATTTGCACTGATGTGAAGCGTTAATACAAATAAAAGGATACCCGTTATTTTCATAATCCTAAGTACCTGTTTTAAATAATTGTCATATTGACTAATTGGTTTTCGGTCCTGGCAAAAAGGCACAGGAATTTTAGAATGCAGAAGTTGTTTCATACATTTGAATGTTTGGGTTAAGTTATAATTGGTGCTGTAAACTGGTTATTAACAGGTTAATCTGATCACATTTGCCTTCCCGGCCGCAATCCGGGGAGGTATTAATTCAGATACCTTAACATTAATTGGTTTCGTAATTTATCTCTCCATAATTTTCTGATTAGGCTATTAAAATTTATTTTTTGTGAACAATTATTTTGTTTCCATCGATGGTGAATTTTACCCCGCCTGTTGATTCCAGTATTTTAATTACCCTCGACAGGTTATTGTCTCTTTTTACCGCACCTGTAAAATTCAAAACAGGTTTAGGACCATCGTATTCTACTTCAACATTATACCATCTGGATAGTTGTAGCATAACCTGTTCCAGCTCTGTATTATCAAACTGGAATAAGCCATTTTTCCATGCAATAACATCCTCTACATCAACCTCGTTAACTGCAAAGGCTTGACTATCTGATTTATAGATAGCCTGTTGCCCCGGCGCCAGTAATTGATTTTCTTTCCCTCTTGAAATTCTGACAGAACCTTCAAGAAGGGTGGTTTTATAAACTGACTGATCTTTGTATGCACTTATATTGAAGTGGGTTCCCAACACCTCAACCTGCTGATCTCCGAAGCTTACATGGAATGGCATTTTTTTGTTTTTAGCCACCTCGAAATACGCTTCGCCTGTAAGGGAAACATTTCTTACTTTACCCTTAAAAGCTATGGGAAAAGTAATTGATGATTCGGAGTTAAGCATTACTAAGGTACCATCGGGCAATTGTAATTTATACTGCCCTCCCCGCGGGGTCGACATGGTATTATAAACAGGTGCCCCCTCAGTAGCTCCATTTTGATTGTATTTAAGCTCTCCATTGGCAAGCTTTACAACAGATGCACTACCCTGAACTGCCAGCTTACCGTTTTTGGCATCATTTAACATAATCCTGGTGCCATTGGATAGGGTTAAAACAGCATTGTTTCCTCCAGGTTT
Organism: Mucilaginibacter sp. P1_A3; assembly: GCF_056406855.1. Classification (NCBI taxonomy): domain Bacteria; kingdom Pseudomonadati; phylum Bacteroidota; class Sphingobacteriia; order Sphingobacteriales; family Sphingobacteriaceae; genus Mucilaginibacter; species Mucilaginibacter sp. P1_A3. The sequence continues at coordinate 86,537 of NZ_JBFTZJ010000006.1, read as the reverse complement.
GATATCGTTCGAGATTTTCGCCTGGGACGTATCGAAGTTAGTTTGTTTAGATTTAAAAAAATACAACCCAACGGATAAAAGCAAAATTGCTGCAGCTGCATACTTTACCCATGAAATTCTCGCTATGCTTTTTACTGTAGCACCCCCACTTTCAGGTTTGCCAGGTTGAACTGCGAAAACAGCATCCAGCATTTTTTCTTTTTGGCCCTGGGCAAATACATCATTTTCCGTATTGGTGGATGTGTTTGACATAAACACGTCTTCCATCAAACTTTTAATCATTTCCTCCTGCGACGGATCATTGATGATTTGCATTAGTTCATCACGCTCCTTTTCTGTAGCAGTCTTGTCGAAATAATTTTGGAATAAATAATTTAGTCTTTCAGGCTTCATTTGGGACATATACACCTAAAGACACTTAAAAAGAAAAAAAGGGGTAGTTGACCTACAAAAAATATTATTTTTATTTAAAAATCAACTGGGCGAGCAAGATCACGACCAAAACCCCGTCATTTTCTACATTAACATTACTTTTCAGAAACTTAATAGCCGATTTCATATGTTTCTTGACCGTTTCTGGCGAAATATTCAATTCCCGCGCTATTTCTTCATACTTTAGGCGCTCATTCCTACTTAATAAATAAACTTTTTTTTGTTGAGGCGGAAGCTTTTCTATGGCCTTTTCCAACAATGCCCGGTAGAATTCCCCGGATTTATCATCATCATTCAGAATAGAATTTTCTTCAAAATCTTTTTCCCACTCCAATTGGCGTACTTTTTCGTTCGCTTTTTTGCGTAGAAAATTATAGGTCTGATTGCGGCTGATTATAAAGAGGTAATTACTGAAGCTTTCTATTCCGCTTAAGTTTTCTTTTTTTGTCCATATTTTTATAAATACGTCCTGAACAATTTCCTCGGTTATTTCCAAAGACTCCGTTAATCTGTAAACATAATCACCAAGTGATTTATAATAGCCATCAAAAAGTTTGGAAAAAGCCCGCTCACTTCCTGAAATCACTTGTTTTATAAGTTCACTTTCATTAGGAATGGGTTTGATAGCCATTGTTACTTAATTAAACCGTTAAATTTATGTAAAATAAATGTTATTGTAGATTTATAATTGGTGCTGCAAAATAGTTAATAATTAATTTAATCTCCTCAATAAATGCTGAAATTTTGATTTTAGTAAAAAGCTAAAAAAAACTTAAAACGGCTGAAATGATTGGAATGATCGGATGATAAATTGGGGCAAGAAGATCTGGAGGATCTTCTCATTTTTTAACATTTGAAAAACAATATAGCCCTAAAAGAAGTAAAACCAGCAGATCCTCCCAAAGCAGATGCAAAAGCCGCAAACGTTGTTACTGACAACAAACCAAACCCGCAAGTAAAAAATTAACAAATACTGTTTAATTGGGATCTGTCGCTATTGCATCGAGCCCTCTACGCAAAACAAAGAAGCCTTAAGTCCAATTTGAACCTAAGGCTTCTTTGTTATTTACTTCGCTGCTAAATAGCCAGACAAGGCTGTTAGATCACAACCTAAAATTAAATGAAATATAAGGATACCATCCTTCATCAGAGTGGCCGGCCATCAACTGCACTACGGTTAATGAGGCTGGCGCAAAGTACAATCCGCCACCTGTTCCTGAGTGCCATTTATCAGAATGCTCGCCATTAACCCAAACGCGGCCGGTATCATAAAAGCCGATCAGCCCTAATTGGCCGGGTATTATATAACTGGCAATATCAGCTATCTTTACCCTGGCCTGCAGATTGTTAAATACCATATGCTGCCCCGCGAAGCGGTTTTGCAAATAGCCCAACAGGTTACCCTGCCCGCCCAGGAACATGGATTGATAAAATCCCGGTTTACCAAAACTTACACCACCGCCAACACGATCTGACAACACAATAGAACCTGTTGAATTTATTTTTTGATAATAGGTAAACTCCGGCCTTATTTGTACAAATGATTTCGAATAATTATTAAGGCCCGTATATCCCTGCAGATTTACAAACAAGTAATAACCTTTTTTGGGTAAAATACCATTATCCCGGTGGTTGCTCTCCAAATTTATCTGTGCGCCCAAATGCGCTTTGTCTTTATTTATAGTTAAACTATCATAAGCATTAACCTTGGATGACTGGGTGATAAAACGCCCCGCATTGTCGGCCAGGTCAAGGCGATAGAATTGAAACGACGGACCTACACTTATTGAAGTTCCACGGGCTAATCGCCAACGCAAGGCGGGATCAACCTGGTATATATCATACCGGGTACGGTAAAACCGGCGATAATTACCGGTTTTATCCAGTACAGTTTCGTTACCGCGGCCAAAAAAGTTTACAGTATTATCCGGTGCCTGTGCAAATGCCTGCAAGGTAAAATCAGCTTTTCCAAAAGCCTGAATCCATTCGCCATTATATTTTATCCTGAATGCATCGGTAGCAAAAGAATGTGTGATCATCAATTGCTGTACCGTGGAGTAAGGCAGCTTTCTGAAACCATCCACACCCGTATATTTAAACCCCAAACCTAACAGGAAGCCATCATCTTTATTTAACCCGGCTGTAGCCAAAGGCATCCAGATATTGTACGTGCTGGCTGGCACAAATCTGTTATTTGCGGTATCATTAGATAAATGCTTGCTCAATCGTCCAACATCACCGGTAAATTTTATGTTATCCGTTGGCCCGTAAACTTTTACTTTACGATTGGCCTGCTTTACATCAATCAATTTTGTACCGGCGCTATCAATCACCCTCAGATTGATGAGTGTATTGCTGGTATTGATTACTATTTTATCATCACCACCAGATACATATAACCTCAATTCTTTAGTAACATCCGGATGGTAGGTCATATCCATTACCGTATCCTTAACCTGTCCGTTTTTATTTATTTTATTGATGGCAACCCTCATGCCGTTGTTATCGCCATCTGTAATAGTCACCAGTTCATCCTTATCGGTTGTACGAACATCAACAATACGGTTAACAAACTTAAAGTATTCATCCATCGCGGCAGGAATATTATCCCTGCGCTGCTTTAGTTTGCTAAACAATACATTGTGACGAATGCGGTAAGTTTCAATCGGCAACCGTTTAAGTGCTTCCTCCAACACCGCGTCCGTTTCGGCTTTTACAAATTCATTGGCAATCCTCATCCAGTCTGCATGACTGAACTGTGCATCCGGAAACGCTTTTATAAAACGGGTTTTAAATAGAGAATACTTTACATGGGGAATTTTGCCATCAAAATGATCAAGCAGAGGATCTATCCACGGCAAGGCAGCAATAGAAGGAAATAAACCTTCGGATAGATGGAATACCTGGTCGCGGTCGCGGGGTACACCTACATAAAGTTTTTCTTTTCCGTTTTTGGTAGTAGCCCATCGCCACTGGTCTTCATGCCTGTCCCAGTCCCCTATCAGTAAATCCAGCATACGGGCACGCAAAAACTTCTCTCCATCAATGCGGTTATCATAACTTTTAACCACTTCACGTGTCATCTTAATCGTATTGTCTGATGGACCAATGGGTTCCCGTTCCTCCAGCAAGCATACTACGCCTGTAAATATTTTACTGTATTCGCCCAGTGCATCATCGGCCACTACCAGGCCTATAATGGGATTAGCATGGGGCACCCCGGCCGCTTCAGCGAGCGGGGGCACTATTAACGCGGAAAAAGGGTGCTGCCCGCTCATGGCATCATCAACCCAATCAACTGCAAATGTGCCCTGCAGGTTATCTGGCAATAATTTCTCAGGTGTTTTCTCAACCGTACGCAACACCCATTCATGACCGTTTTTATCCTTTAGTCGCAGCGATTTGGATTGCATTCCCCCACCCTCGCGAATTGGAATAAGGCCCCCATGAATTTGAGATAATCTAATCACCGGTAGTTTTACCGGTTCCGCCCATTCTCTCCTATAATTTTCACCAAACAGCCAACGATGAATGCCGGTGACCTTATTATAGGATGGATGCACTTTTACAATTGCACTATCTGCATTTTTTTTTACAGATGCATTTTCCTGTCCTTTTACAAAGGATGCATTAATTGCCAAGAAGGAAAAAAATATGAGTAATTTATTATTCATGCTAATAGGGAATTAAGAGACAAGTTAAATAAAAGCTTGACAATTTCACCAAATACCAATGCAAGTATTGCCATAGTAGCCCCTAAAGGCTTTTTGAAAGTACTTTTTCTGATTAAAAATATCTATCAGACGGTTTTATTGCATAAACTAACGTTAAATACAAATTACTGGGCGTTTTTTTGAACTATCATCATTAAAATCAATTTTATGTGATTTAATAATGATAGATCATACTAATAAAGTCTCGGCCATGATCAAATTTCTTACCTGATCAATCATAATATATCATTAAATTCAAATTCAATAATATGAAGTCAAAATTCGATATAAATCTATTATAAATCAACCTATAAATTATTCCCTAAGCCTTCATTTCAATATCAATAAATTGTATGGTTTTTTGCTTTTAAACAACTAACCCAGCAACATCATTAAGGTTGCAGCAGGTAAATGTGGTAATAATGTTATTAGTTGATTGCTTTAGGTAGTTAACAATTATAGCTTCCTCGCTATCCGTTTGGTATTGCTTGTTAAAGGGAATTTCCGTTTCCTGAATGTTTTCAAAATCCGGATGATTGTTTTTTTGCTTAACGAGGATATTTTTGAGCGCTACGGCTTGCCTGTTTTTTACACTTACAGTATTACTTACACCAAACAATACTTCGGGTTTTGTTTCCAGGCCCAGGTTAAATATATACTGCTCCATTTCTTCAAAATCAAGGTTCTGGCAATTGATGTACAGGCAACCATCCCGTATGCCCACAACTTTGCCACTATACCTATGCCCTTCCGAAACCGATTTTACAACTACCTGCCCACTTTCGTTTTCTTTTAAAACAAAGGGCGTTTTAATTACATTTTTACTTCCATCGGTTTTTTGGTAATACAAAAAGTAATTACCCAAAAAATAGCTTTTAATAACCAATATGGATGATTTGCTTAAGCCCACTCCTACTACCGGCGCCTTTGCCAGGTTATGGCGGTATGGGCTGGTACTTTTACCGGTTTCTTTTTGCCAGGCATCCCAATTATTAAAGGGCACCTGCAAAAATACAAGCAAGGTGTTTACCTTAATATATTTTGCCTCGCCACCGTTCCAATAGCTTTGCAGGGTTTTACCGCTTACCCAGTTATAAACCCGGTATTCGCCCATATTGCCCAGGTACTTTATAAAATCATAAATATTTTGGCAGCGCAATGCTTCCAGTTGATTGCTGAGCTGTTGGCGGCCTATGATCAGCCCCATTTCAACCAGGTCGGGGTTGGCCTGCACTTCTTTGCTTATTTGTTTATTTATTACGCGTGCAACCAGGTTAAACTGGGTTCGTGTAAAGTTTTCCCAATCATTTTGCTTGCCTTTTATCTTTAATACTGCTAAAACTTGCGGGTGTTCAACTATTGCCTTTTGTATTTTTCGGGATAGATGCATAAAACAGATACTTTTTAATAAAGTAAACCTACTATAAAGACATTTTTTTTAGTGTTTTTGATAAATCAATAATCAATATCGGCTACACTAAGTATTAAAATTAATTAATAACGATATGGAATTTTGACTCAAATACCGCTTGTATTTATGACTTAAAATTAGACTTAATTCTGACCAAATACAAACTACTGTAAATCAATAATTAAAATTTATCTGAAAAAAATATTTTGACTTATATTTTTCCTCATTTGACTTGATGATATTTATAGAACGAACGGGCAATTGCCCATTTTTTTAATTATTTATTCAATAATCTCCTAAAACCACACTATGAAACAACCCATACGCTTATTATTTGCTGTTTTAACCTTGTGGCTTTGCTTAACGGCCCCACCTTTTGCATTGGCACAGGACCATACCGTTAAAGGTATTGTAAAAGATGGACTGGGACAAACCATTGTAGGCGCATCTGTTTTTATAAAGGGTACCAAACAGGGAACTGTTACCAATGCCGAAGGCATGTTTTCTATCCAGGTTGATGGCAGCAATAAACAATTAATAATATCCTATATAGGTTTTAAAACCTATACCGCGGATGTTGGCAGTAAAACCCTGCTTAACATAGTGATGGAAGAAACCAAAAGCCAGCTAAACGACGTAATTGTGGTTGGTTACGGCACGCAAAAAAAATCCAGCCTTACATCGGCTATCAGTTCCATCAGCAATAAAGATTTTAAAGACCAGCCCGTATCAAATCTTGCTCAGAGTATTGAAGGTAAAGTACCCGGAATTTTGGTAACTACCCCCTCTGGTACTCCGGGTGCAGGTTTATTGGTAAGCGTTCGCGGTGCCAGCAACCCCTTATATGTGGTTGATGGCATCCCTATGATCAGCGAAAGCAATTCTTCACTTTCAACATCCTATACCACAGACGGCACAGTAGTAGGCCAGGGCCAAAACGTTAGCTCCATAGCTGATATTAACCCGGATGATATCGAATCTATTCAAATATTAAAAGATGCTTCGGCAGCGGCCATTTATGGAGCCAGGGCGGCTAACGGCGTTGTGCTGATAACCACCAAACATGGTAAAAACGGCAAAACCGAGTTTAGCTTTGATAGTTACACCGGCGTTCAGCATGTGGCGCATACCATCCCGTTTTTAGATAGCAAAGGCTTTGTTGCACTGGAAGAAGATGCCCGCAAGCAGGATTTGAAACTTTACCAGGCAGATCCCTCCCAGTTTCCTGATGGATTTAACTCCGCTGTTTTAACTAACCCGCTGCCCAATAACTGGAAAACCAAAGTAAATACCAACTGGCTCGATCAGATCCTGAGAACAGCTCCTATAAATTCTATCCAACTATCGGCCCGCGGTGGCAGCGAAAAAACAAAGTTCTTCATCTCTGGTAACTACTTTGATCAGCAGGGCATTGTGATTGAAAATTATTATAAACGGGCATCTTTCCGTTTCAATCTTGATAATAAAGTAAGTGACAAAGTTACCATCGGTACAAATTCGTCCTTTACCTATGGTAAAAACAGGCGTAGTTTCAATGATGATACCTATACAGGTATTGTAACCAATGCATTAGGCGCTTCGCCCTTAATGCCGGTTTATAATGCCGATGGCAGCTATGCTGATTATACCCAGTATGAAGCCAGCTGGCTAAGTGATAACCCGGTAAAATCAGCAAAAGAGATCCAGGCATTCACCACCAACTATCGTTTTCTGGGGAGTGTTTTTACTGACATCGAAGTGCTTAAAAACCTCAAATTCCGTGCATCGTTCAGCACCGATTACACCAGCCTTAATGACGACCAGTTTTTTGATGCCATTACTTCGGATGCCTCGGCAGTGGGCGGTAAAGCTATAAAAGGCAATTATTCAAATACCACATTGGTTAACGAAAACACGTTAACTTACCAAAACACCTTTGCCGAAAAGCATAGCCTGAACCTTTTAGGCGGCTTTACAGCACAATCAACCCGTACCGAAAGTTCATCCATCAACGCGCAAGGTTTTCCCGAAGGTACAGGGCTTACCAACATCTCCAGTGCATCAACTGTTACCGGGGCAACTGATTTACATTCGGGCTGGGGATTGCTTTCGTTCCTGTTCAGGGCCAATTATGCTTATGATGAAAAATACCTGTTTTCGGCAAGCGCCCGCTATGATGGTTCATCAAGGTTTGATCCTAATAAACGCTGGGGGTTGTTCCCGGCAGTTTCTGCAGGTTGGGTAATTAGCAAAGAAAAATTCCTGAGCAATTCTAAATGGCTTACCAACCTTAAGCTAAGGTTTAGCTACGGACTGAGCGGCGACCAGGAGATAGGCGATTTTCAATACCAGAGCTATTACCAGCCATCGCGCTATGATGGCGTATCCGGTTTAAAACCACGCAACATCGGCAACCCCGATTTAACCTGGCAACGCAACAAAATGATCAACGCCGGTTTGGATTTTGAACTATTTGGCGGTAAAATAGGCGGCTCATTAGAAGCTTACAAAGGCAACCGTACCGAACTGTTAAGCGAGGCTCCCCTCCCGGCTACATCCGGCTTTGCAACCCGGACCATAAACGCGGGTAATATTCAAAATAGTGGTATCGAATTTTCTGTGAATGCTTACCCCGTAAAAACCGCAAACTTTACCTGGACAACAGCCTTTAACGTAAGCTTTATAAAAAGTAAGATTATTGCCTTATCCTCAGATAACCAATTACTATCTGCTTACAGCGATTTATTCCCAACGCATATCTTAAAGGTTGGCGAGGCTGTAGGCTCATTTTATGGTTATAAATATTTAGGCGTCGATCCGCAAACAGGTACTCCTAAATTCAGCGATAACCAGCAGGTATTGGGTAAGGCCACGCCCGATTATTTTGGCGGCTGGAGCAACAGTTTTAGGTACAATGATTTTGATCTTAATATTTCAACCCAATTTAGTGTTGGCAATAAAGTATATAACTTAATCCGGTCAACCTATCAAACCCTCGGCTGGAGCGATGGCGGTTATGACGACCAAAACCTTTACCAGGTATACGCCAACAACGCCACTATTGTAAACAAACGCTGGGAAAAACCTGGCGACATAACCGACATCCCAAGAGCATCTATGGTATTCCAGAATTACGTACAAAATTCATCACAGTTTATTGAAAATGCCTCTTTTTTAAGGATAAGAACGGTAAACCTTGGGTACACTATCAAACCCAAAAACAGCAAAGTATTTTCATCCTTACGGGTATATGTTGAAGCGCAAAACCTGTACACGTTTACCAAATATTATGGTTTTGATCCCGAAGTTAGCTCAAATGGCGGCAGTTCGCCAAGTACTGCCGGGGTTGATTATGCCGCCTATCCGCAGGCACGTACAGTATTATTGGGTGTAAACTTTAAATTTTAAATCTACTATTATGCGAAAATATATAACACTTGTACTTCTCCTGGTTACCATCATCCAAACTTCTTGCAAAAAAGTATTGGATGTTACTTCGCCAAATGAAGTAGCCGATGGTACCGTATTTAAAAATGTAGCAGGTTTGCGCAGTGCCCGTATTGGCATGTACAGCACATTGCAAAGCAAAAATTACTATGGAGGCTATTACCCGCTGCTGGCCGAATGCTATTCAGACAATGGCACAACCGGTGGTTATGATGTAATTGACCTTACGGATATTGCCAATAAAGCGGTTTCGCCAAGTAATATTTATACATCAGCCATTTATATCCAGATATATAATTCCATTTACGCGGCCAACAAAATAATTGAAAACGCCGACAAAGTTCCCGGCACAGATGCTACTGAGCTATCAAACATAAAAGGCGAAGCTTACTTTGTTCGCAGCCTGGCGTCATTTGATCTTTTGCGCATGTTTGGCGAGCACTGGGATAATACATCAGCCTATGGCATTTCAATTGTTACATCAACGGCCAACCCGGCTACTCCTGTTAAACGCAGCAACGTTGCCGATTCATACAAGCAAATAATAGCCGACGCGCAGCAGGCAGTTAAATTATTAAACACCGATAACGGGAGCAAATATGCATCACAGGCCGCTGCAAATGCATTATTGGCAAGGATTTACTTATACCAGGGTAATAAAGCCAGCGCAGCTACAACCGCTTCGCTGGTGATTAATAACAGTGCTTACGCCTTGCTTCCAGCCGCAGATCTCAGCAAGATCTATACGCAAAAGAATACATCTGAAAGTGTATTTGAATTGGTTTTCGATCAGCAAAATAATAGCGCCTACAACGGTTTGACCTATGTACGTGACGACGCCTTGAGAACGGATGTTACATTTTTGGCCGCCGAAGATTTGAATACCTTTTTCACCGCCCGCCCAACCGACGATCGTGCCGGCCTGGTTGATTATGTAAACGTTGATCAAAGTATTCAACCCGACGGACGTACCGAAAAATACCGGGGCGAAACTACCAAAGACAATTCAGCCTACATTATCCGCCTGGCCGAGGTTTACCTCATCAGGGCAGAGGCTTTGGGCAGGGTTAACGGCCTCAGCGACTTGAACAACCTTCGCCAGCACCGGGGCATGGCAAATTTAACCGCTGCCAATGTACCCAACGATGCAACCTATTTAAATGCTGTTTTGGATGAACGCCGCGCCGAACTCAATTTTGAAGGCCATCGCCTTTTTGACCTCGCACGTACCAAAAAGGTAGCCGAAGTTTTAGGCGCATCAGTGAACCCTGTACTCCCAATCCCCCAAAGCGAAATCAGTGCAACCGGCGGCGTGGTGGTACAAAACAAAGGATACTAATTAAACATGCATAGTCCATTTATTCACCTGTTAAGAAAAGCCTTTTTCTCTTCCCTTAGGGAGGATGAAATTAGCCATGAACAAATGGGTGATAGTCGCCGAAAGTTTTTGCGCGACGCCGGTTTGATGGCCGGCGGGATGGCGTTGCTTCCTAATATTGCAGATGCTTTTAATTGGGGAGAGACGCCTCAGGTCAGTATAGCTATTGTTGGTGCCGGCATGGCAGGTTTAAATGCGGCTTACCAGTTAAAAAAGCGGGGTTTAAAAAGTACGGTATATGAAGCATCTGCACGTGCAGGTGGACGCATGTTTACCATTAAAGATAAATTTGGCAAAGGCATTACTACAGATCTGGGTGGCGAATTTGTAGACTCGGATCATACCGAGATCTTTCAACTGGCTAAGGAGTTAAACGTTGATTTTTATAACCTTAAGCTTGATAAGCTCGATCCCAAAACTTTTTATTTTGATGGAAGACACCTCAACGGCGAGGACCTCAAAAGGGCCATACATCCATTTGCCCGGCTGATAGAAAAAGATGTAAAATCATTACCCAAACAAATTGACTACACCACCGCTCCGTCGTTTCAACATTTGGATAATCTTTCTATATCGGAGTATATAAACAGCATTGGGATAAAGGGCTGGTTGAATAAATTGTTAAATGTAGTACTCACCATGGAGTATGGTATGGATACTTCGGAGCAATCTGCTATTAACTTTCTCATCATGTTTACCGAACCCGTAACCGGCGAAAAAGATTATGAGCTGTTTGGCGATGAGCATGAGGTATTTAAAATAAAAGGTGGCAGCCAGCATTTAAGCGATAAACTATACCAACAGGTAAAACAACAGGTTTTACTAACCCATAAGCTTACCGGCATAAGTGTTACTAAAACAAAAAAGTATGAGCTGAGCTTTGATCAGAAAGGCATTATAAAAAAAGTAACAGCCGATTATGTGATCATGGCCTTACCGTTCACCATGCTGCGAAAAATTAAATTTGACGTACCCATGCCTTCTGAAAAGCGAAAGAGCATCAACGAGTTGGGTTATGGTAACAGTGGTAAGTTCATCATGGGTTTAAACAACAAGCCCTGGCGCAAAGCAGGTAAAGCCGGCTATACTTTTACCGACCTTGAATTTGGCTGCGGATGGGATAGCAGCCAGATGCAATCAGATGCGGAAGGTAGTTTTACTCTTTTTGGTGGCGGCCATATTATCAATACCCTTTGCAATGAAAAAAATGAGTTACTGGCAGCCCGGATAGTGCCACAATTAGATAAAGTTTACCCCGGCGCACTAAAAGACTACAACAGTAAAACCATTAAGTTTTGCTGGAGCCAATATCCATATACCATGGGCGGGTACAGCACTTTTAAAAAAGGCCAATGGAGTGCTATTGCCGGTTGGGAAGCGGTGCCGGTGAGCAATATTTATTTTGCAGGCGAGCATGTAAGTCTCACCTGCCAGGGCTATATGAACGGGGCGGCCCAAACCGGCAGGATAGCTGCTGAAATGGTAGCTAAAGCCAACAAAAGAAACTTCAGGAATAAGCTGATAATGAAAGAAGTATAAAATTACAAACATGGACAATTCGCAGGAATTATTAGAGAGAAGAAAAAAGTGGGTACCTAATGCCATAGGGATCTTTAATCCATCAACGGCTGTAAGCGCAACCGGTGCTATTATTACCGACGCCAATGGTAATGAAATGATTGATTTTGCAGGCGGCATTGGCGTGGTAAATGCAGGCCATTGCCCCCCTCCCGTTGTTGCTGCTATTGCAGAACAGGCTGCAAAAATGATTCATTGCAGCTTTAACGTGGCCACCTATGATCTTTATCTGCAACTGGCCGAAAAGCTGGCTACCCTTTTACCTCATGGTGAAAACACTAAGGTAATGCTTACCAATTCAGGTGCCGAGAGTGTGGAAAACGCTATAAAAATTGCCCGGCAGGCAACCGGCAGGCCAGCCATTATCAGTTATGAATGCGGCTTTCACGGGCGTACCATGATGGCGATGACGCTTACATCAAAAGTGGGTTATAAACTGGGTTGCGGCCCCTTTGCCCCAGAAGTTTACCGAATCCCATTCCCTGATCATTACCGTTATGGTAATGGTTTAAATCTTGATGAGTTTTCTGATGTACACCTGCGCGAGCTGGAAATATTTTTCCATACCAACGTACCTGCAGAGCAGGTTGCTGCCATTATTATTGAACCCGTGCAAGGCGAAGGCGGCTTTAATGTTGTGCCCAAAAAATACCTGCAAGGCTTACGTGAGGTTTGTGACAAGTATGGCATTATACTGATTTTGGACGAGGTGCAAAGCGGTTTCGGCCGTACGGGTAAATGGGCTGCTTATGAGCATTATGGCGTAACGCCCGATATATCAACCTGGGCAAAATCAATGGGGAGTGGCATGCCCATTGGTTGCGTAATTGGCAAGGCGCACATCATGGATAGTTGCAAACCAAGCACTATTGGGGGTACCTATCCCGGCAATCCTGTTTGTTGCGCGGCCTCATTAGCTACGCTGAAATACATGGAGGAGATAGATATCAATGCGCTTGGCACAAAAGTAGGCGAGATTGTGCGCGGCCGTTTTAACAGTATGAAATCAAAGTTCAGCGCCATTGGCGATGTACGCGGCCTTGGCGCTATGATGGCTTTTGAACTGGTAAAGGATAATGACCCTTTTAAACCTGATGATGTGTTATGCAAAAAACTGATCAGCTATTGTGCCGATCATGGCTTGATCGTGATCAACGCGGGAATAAACGGAAACGTGGTCAGGGTGCTTAGTCCGCTTGTTATTGATGAAGCTTTATTAAACAAGGGCCTTGATATTATGGAGAATGGCTTAGCTGAATTATCAGTATAGGAAGAATTATAAACCAATTATAAAATTGCTATATAAAATGACCGGCAAAAGGCCTGTCATCCTGAGCTTGTCGAAGGAGTGCGCAGAGGCCTTTTCTCCATGCTTCGACAGACTCAGCATAACATCCAATTATTAAACAGATCAAACATGAAACAACAATTCATCAACGGGGAATGGGTAGCGGCAATTGATAAACAGGAGATGGATTTAATTGATCCTGCTACCGAAAAGGTTATTGATAAGCTAAGTGCCGGTAATGGCGGTGATTGCCGGGCGGCTATTGATGCAGCACATAAAGCGTTTGCTTCATGGAGTAAAACAACACCCTATCAGCGGGCCGAGATCTTAAAAAAAGCCGCCAACTATTTGCGGGAGAACCTGGAGATCATAGCACACGATATGGTAATGGAAAGCGGCAAACCCTTACCCGAAGCTAAAGGAGAATGGACTGTTGCAGCCAACCTGTTTGAGTGGTATGCGGAAGAAGGCAAGCGCAGTTACGGTCGTATTATTCCTACTAACAGGCCAGATAAACGCAGCTCGGTAATTTACCAGCCAATTGGGGTTGTAGGTATTATTACCGCCTGGAACTTCCCTGCCTATAATCCCGCAAGGGCCTGGGCAGCAGCCCTGGCGGCCGGGTGTACCGTTGTAGCCAAACCATCGGAAGAAACACCGCTATCTGCCTTTAATCTGGTTGATGCTTTGGTAAAGGCAGGTTTACCAAATGGCGTACTCAACGTTGTTATAGGCGATGCCGCCGCCATCGGCGACGAAATGCTGAGCAATCGCCTGCTTAAAAAAATAAGCTTTACCGGCAGCACCCGGGTGGGTAAAATATTGATGGACGGTGCATCGCGCACGCATACCAAACTATCACTGGAGCTTGGCGGTAATGCCCCGGTACTGATATTTGATGATGTAGATGTTGATGCTTTAGCCAAGGTGACAGCTATAGCGCGTTTCCGCAACAACGGGCAGGTTTGTACGTCGCCGCAGCGTTTTTATGTACATAAAAACATTTATGAGCAGTTTGCAGAAGCAGCTACCGCATACGTCAGCCAATTAAAAATAGGCAACGGGTTTACCGAAGGCGTGAATGTAGGCCCCCTTATCACCAAAAAACAAAGGGAAAGCGTACTTGACCTGGTCAGCAAAGCCCAGGCAGAAAACGCGGAGATAATGACAGGCGGAAATATACCGCCCCATCTTCAACAGGGGTATTTTTTACAACCCGCCGTTATAGGCAATTTACAGCAAACATCTGTCCTGGCGCAGAATGAGATCTTCGGCCCGGTATTGCCGCTATTTGTTTTTGACGACCTGGATGATGCCATTGCCAAAGCCAACGATACCGAATATGGGCTTGCCTCCTACATATTTACCAATAATTTAAAAACATCCATTTACGCCTCTGAGCGATTGGAGTTTGGGATAGTTGGCATAAATGAATGGGCGCCACACGGCACTGAATCACCCTTTGGCGGATGGAAATCCAGCGGCCAGGGACACGAAAGCGGTAGCGAAGGATTATATGAATATATGGAGAAGAAATTGATAAGTACCGGAGGATTATAGCTTAACAATGATCGCCTGTGAGGACACAGGCGATGGATAAAATTAACAATGTCATTGCGAGTTTTAAAATCCGGCAGACTGTGAAGGAGGAAATGACAAGCGGCGAAAGACTTACGAAGTTTTAAAAACTTCGTAAGTCTGGGATTCAACAACTTGTCATCCTGAGGAACGAAGGATCTATTCGCAAACTATACAGGGCGAAGAAGCATAGCGAATAACAGATCCTTCACTGCGTTCAGGATGACAAAAGTTTTTTTTCCCGTTACCTGTGTCCTCACAGGCAACTAACAACAAATAAAATTATAACAAACTAAACACATGGGTTACGGGGCACTTGCATTAATTCCGCCACTGGTAGTAATTGTACTGGCTATCGCTTTAAGGGCATCCTTTGAAGCATTGCTAATAGGATGTATTGTCGGGTTTATCATCATTGGCTTTCATGACCATACCAATTTCTTTACTGATTTTATAGCCAGTTTTTATAAAGTAATGGAGGATCAAAGTACAGTTTGGGTGATACTGGTGTGCGGTTTATATGGATCGCTCATTGGTCTTATGGTTAAAAGCGGGGGTGCGCTGAAATTTGGTGAGGATGCCCTGAAATATATCAAAACAAAAAAGACTGCCCTATTTGGCACATGGGCATTAGGCCTGTTTATTTTCCTGGATGATTATTTAAGCGCGCTTACCGTGGGCGTCACCATGAAAAAAATTACTGATCATTTTAAAATATCGCGCGAGTACCTGGCTTATATTGTTAACACCACATCTGCTCCCTGGTGCGTTATTGTTCCCCTTTCTACGTGGACGGTGTTTATTGGGTCGATATTGGAAAAATGCAAGTTTGCCGCCCAGGGACAAGGCAACCATGTATACCTGTCAATTATCCCTTATGTTACTTACGGCTGGGTATCTGTACTACTTATCCCACTGGTAATCGTAGGGGTAATACCCATGATAGGGCGCATGAAAAAAGCCGAAATGCTATCAGCTAACCACATTATTGCGCTGCCGGTAGAGCCCGAGGAGATCACCATTCAATCATCAGGGTTTGAAACAGATAAAAAGCCGAGTTCGTTGTTTTTCATCCTGCCACTGGCGGTTACATTGGTTTGTACTTTTTTAATGAATTACGATGCCCTTAAAGGCATTATGGTTGGTGTTACATTCACCTTTGTTTATTACCTCATTATAAAGCTTGGCACCTTTCAGCAATTGAGCGAAACTGTTTTCTCGGGTTTCAACAGCATGATATATGCACTGGCATTGGTGGTCATGAGCTATGTTTTGAAAGATGTAGGCGATAAAATGGGCTTAACCGATTATGTGATCAACGGCGTAAAACCTTATATCAATAAAGAACTGTTGCCTGTTATAATTTTTGTATCCATATCACTTATCACCTACTCCACAGGCTCATCATGGGGAGTTTACGCGGTGGTTATACCTATAGTGATCCCGCTAGCGCATACTTTGGGTGCCAACGTTTTAATGAGTATTGGGGCCGTAGTAAGCACAGGGGTATTTGGCTCAAATGCCTGCCTGTATAGCGATGCCACTATATTAACATCGCAAAGTACAGATGTAAGCAACCTCAAACATTCATTTTCGCAATTACCATACGCATTGATCGCATTTATATTTTCATCGGTTATTTATATAGTGATGGGTTATACCGTTGCTTAGTTTTTAAAGATCATGACAACAGAAAAACCCGCATATTACCAGTTAATTCCCGACGGATTGATTGTTCAGAACACGAGGCCTGAGCATGTAGAACAACTGGAAGAACTTCAAAAAATTATTTTCCCTACGTTATCAAGCGAGGAGCATATAAGGGCTGTACATTATTTACGCCATCTGGAAGTTTTTCCTGAGGGACAGTTTGTAATAACCGATAAAGACCATGTTATAGGTATGACCACCACCATGCGCACCAATTTTGATTTTGCCAACTATGAACATACGTTTGCCGAAACCATAGCAGGCGGCTGGCTCACCAACCACAACCCCAATGGCGACTGGCTTTACGGCCTTGATATGGGCATATTACCCGCCTACCGCGGCCGCGGCCTGGCAAGAATACTTTACCGGGCAAGACATGAAATGGCCAAATTGCTGGGCTTAAAAGGGCAACTGACCGTGGGGATGATGAGTGGCTATGGTGCCGTAAGCAGCCAAATGAGCGGAGAAACTTATTACCAGGAATTGCTTACCGGTAAACGCAAAGACCCTACACTATCCAAACAAATGAAAATAGGCTTTGAGCCCATAGCCTTAATGCCCGAACATGTGAACGACCCTGTATGTGGCAACTATGGAGTACTGATAAAATTAGAAATAAGTAAGGATGTTTGAACGAAAGTGTCTGAATCAGAATTTCTGAACCGGAATTTTTTGAATTTGAAGAATTTCTTGAATTTGATTTGTAATTCTGTTAATTCATTAATTCTGTTAATTCATTAATTCTGTTAATTCATTAATTCTGTAAATTCTGGTTCAGACATCCCAATAAAACCAATGAAATCGTAAGACAATGAAATATATTCAATTAAAAACCGCGTTACCCGGCCCTAAAAGCCAGGAAATATTAGAGAGAAGAAAAAACGCGCTGCCAGCCGGTTTAGCCAAATCAACAGATGTAGTTGTTGAACGCGCCTCGGGCGCGTTGGTTTGGGATGTGGATGGCAACCAACTTATTGACCTGGCCGGTGGCATAGGCATGATCAACGTGGGTCATAGTGATCAAAACGTGGTAGATGCTATTAAAAAACAGGTTGATAAATATATCCATACCTGTTCGCTGGTCACCACCATGGAGCCATATATTGAACTGGCCGAATTGCTAAATGAAGTTACCCCCGGCAATTTTAAAAAGAAAACCTTACTGGCCAATTCAGGTTCCGAAGCGGTAGAAAATGCCATCAACGTAGCCAAGTATTTTACCAAACGCAATTCTATTTTATGTTTTGAGGGGGCTTATCATGGCCGCACCTTGTTAACCCTTAGCCTTACCAGTAAATATTCGTTGTTTAAAAAAGGGATGGGACCATTTGTATCTGATATATACCGCATCCCTGCTCCTAACCTGTATCGTAAAATACAAGGAATGAGCGATGAGGAATACGTCCAGTATTTTATTAAACAACTGGATATCGCCTTCATATCACAAGTTGATCCGGAATCATTAGCCGCCATTATTATTGAACCTGTAATGGGCGAAGGCGGCTTTATCCCAATGCCAAAGGCTTACCTTCAAAAAATCCGTGAAGTGTGTGATCAATATGGCATCGTGATGATTGCCGATGAGATCCAATGCGGGGCAGGCCGTACAGGAAAATTCTTTGCCGTTGATCATTTTGATATAGTAC
Source organism: Mucilaginibacter sp. P1_A3 (assembly GCF_056406855.1). Classification (NCBI taxonomy): domain Bacteria; kingdom Pseudomonadati; phylum Bacteroidota; class Sphingobacteriia; order Sphingobacteriales; family Sphingobacteriaceae; genus Mucilaginibacter; species Mucilaginibacter sp. P1_A3. Next base: position 68,377 of record NZ_JBFTZJ010000006.1, on the reverse strand, counting down.
CCGATGTAGTGGTTAGTGCCAAATCAATAGGCGCGGGCATGCCCATAAGTGCGACAACCGGCCGGGCCGAGATCATGGATGCGCCGCATCCGGGTGGTGTTGGTGGTACTTATGGCGGTAGTCCGGTGGCCTGTGCTGCGGCGATTGAGGCCATTAAAATCATAAAAAGTGAAAGCTTCCTGACCCGTGTAAACGAGGTTGGCGAACTGATGCGCACTACGCTCGAAAGCTGGAAAGAGAAATACCAGATCATTGGTGATGTGCGCGGTTTAGGAGCCATGCGATTGGTAGAGTTTGTGAAAGATCGCGACAGTAAAGACCCGGACATGGATGTTACGTTAGAGATCATCAGAGATGCTGTAAGCCATGGCTTAATTATGATCCGCGCCGGTATGTTTAGTAATTGCCTGCGTTTATTGCCCCCTATTGTAATAACTGATGAGCAATTAACCGAGGCGCTGAGCGTTTTGGAAGAGGCGATTCAAAGAGCGGATAACAAAAGAAAATAAATGAGCATCAGGCACATGAACGGTGATGAATCAACAGGATTTCCTCCCTTTAAAAACGGGATTGGAAGCTTATTGATCCATAATGCCCGGATCATTTCATTTCACGATGGCTTTGATGACAATAATTTCAATACCATCGCTGTAGAAGGTAACCGCATAAAAGCTGTAGGCAGGTTTGAAGAATTGCAACCCCTCATCCAGCCCCGTACACAGGTAATTGACGCATTGGGTAAAACACTAATGCCGGGTTTAAATGATAGCCATATCCATATATGGAAGGTTGGTAACCTTAAAACCTATATGCTTGATGTAAGGGGAGCCGAAAGCCTGGATCACATGCTGCAAATGCTTGATGCCTATGCTCATCAGTACCCGGAAGCGGCCTGGATAACCGCCCGTGGCTTTAACGAAGCGGCCTGGCTTAACGGGCAGATCCCAACCAGGGCTGATTTGGATAAGGTATTGAAAGACCGGCCCGTTTATGTAATACGTACCTGTGCACATATTGCTGTTTGCAATTCAAAAGCGCTGGAAGTTTGTAACATTACCTCAAACACAATTGTACCCGATGGCGGTGTTGTTTATATCGGCGATGATGGTAAGCCAAACGGTATTTTCACCGAAACTGCCCTGGGCTTAATCACCAAAAACATTCCTTCTTATACAAAAGACCAACTGAAGGTGATGGTACTATCAGCACGGGAGGAGCTTTATAAATACGGCATCACCGCGGCAACAGATCCCGCGGTCGATCCGCTTTTACTGGAAGCATATTACGAAATGCACCAACAGGGTCAGCTGGGGTTCAGATTGAACGCTATTCCGATAATCCTCCCCGATGGTGGTGATGCCCCCTATCCTATTCCTGAATATTTCAAGTCGGACGGCTTTAACGTAAACACAGTTAAATTCTTTTCGGATGGTGGCTTAAGCGGCAAAACAGCCGCCCTTAAAAGGCATTATAAAAACTCATCAGAACAAGGCGTGCTGCGATTAAAACGGGATCAGTACACATCACTTTCCTTACAAGCATTACAAAAAGGTTTAGGCATAGCTACTCATGCCATTGGTGATGCCGCTATTGAATTTGTAATTGATGTTTATAAAGATCTTCATCATAAGTTCCCAAGTATCGTTAACAGGATAGAGCACCTGGGATTGCCCGAAGAAAAACATTTGCAGGATATGCAGCAATATAACATTGCCACATCCATGCAAACCATCTTTATCAGCGAATTGGGCAAAAACTTTATCAAATATCTTGATGACGATTATCTTAACCAATGTTATCCTGTAAATTCAGTTTTAAAACATAACATCTTGCTGGCTCTTTCATCAGATGCGCCGGTAGTAAAAGATTTAAATCCCTTTAAAGGCATGCAGGCCGCCGTTACCCGTACAGATAATGAAGGGAACGTGATAGCCGCGCAGGAGGGAATTAGCATAGCGTCAGCGCTTAAGGCTTATACCTGTAGCGCCGCTGTTGTTAGCAAAACCGATCAGGTTGGTTCGTTGGAAGCAGGTAAGCTGGCCGATTTTATTATCGCTGATAAAAATCCATTAACAACGGCCCCGCATGAGCTTAGCATGCTCAAGATCGAGCAAACTTTTGTTGACGGCAAATGTGTTTATACCAACCGATCTTAAGCTTTTGGAAAGTTGCGCATGTTATTTTACAACAGTAACTGCAATTCCTTTTTCCTGTAATACTTTCAACATTCCGGCACTTATTCCACTATCGGTAATAATATGCTGAACCTGGTCTAAAGGGCAAATTTTCCCTAAGCCCCGTTTTCCAAACTTTGTACTATCTGCCAATACAACTACAGTTTGTGCGGCATTAATCATTTTTTGATTTAGCCTGGCCTCCATTAAATTGGTGGTGGTTAATCCAATTTCGGGGTCAATTCCGTCAACACCTAAAAAAAGCATGCTGCATGCCATGTCCTGCAACATCACCTCGGGGTATGATCCCGTTACCGATGATGATGAAGTACGCAGTTGCCCACCCAATTGAACAACCTCCACATTGGAATGCTGCGATAACTCCATGGCTACATTTAGGGCCGAAGTAATTACTGTAAGGTGTTTGCCCGGGTTAATAGACCGTGCCAGGGCGAGCATAGTGGTACCCGATGCAATAATAATCGAGTCATTTTGTCCTATCAATGCAGCGGCGGCTATACCTATTTGTTGCTTTTCGGGCGCGTTTAGTTTTTCTTTCTCGGCTACAGGTCTGTCATTGGTATACGGGTTGCTTTTGGTAGCGCCGCCATGTGTTCTGAATAATAATTTTTTATCCTCCAAAAGTTTCAGGTCCTTCCGGATAGTTACTTCCGAAACATTCAATTCCTTTCCCAGCTCCTGTACATTTACAAAGCCATCATTATCCAGTTTTTGAAGTATAATTTTATGCCTGTCGGTATTTTTATTCATAAACGATCAAAAGTAAATAAAAAACAAACAACAGCCAATTGAAACAAAAAATAAGTTTCATTTCATTACTTTATGTTTCGATATTGTATATTTGAAACATAAACGAAATACAAAACAACAAAATGAGTATTTTCAAAAGAGATTCAATTTTAACATCTATAAAAGATAAGGATAAGTGCTGGGATGTAATTATAATAGGCGGTGGCGCAACCGGCCTTGGTGCAGCTGTTGATGCAGCCTCGAGGGGATTTTCGACATTACTCTTTGAACAGGCCGATTTTGCCAAAGGCACATCAAGCAGGGCAACCAAACTGGTACATGGCGGTGTGCGTTACCTGGCACAAGGCGATATAGGCTTAGTACGCGAAGCCCTGCATGAACGGGGTTTACTGTTGAAGAACGCCCCACACCTGGTAAAAAACGAAAGTTTCATTATCCCTAATTACAGCTGGTTTGATGGTGTATTTTACACAATTGGCTTAACCATATATGATTTGCTGGCCGGCAAGCTTGGTTTTGGCAGGGCAAAGCATATCTCCAAAAAAGAAATACTAAACAGGCTACCCGGAATTGAAGATAAAGGATTGTACGGTGGTGTAGCATACCATGATGGCCAGTTTGACGATTCCCGGTTGGCTATCAACCTGGCACAAACCGCTTTAGAACAAGGCGCTACAGTTTTAAACTATTTTAAGGTTACCGGGCTAATTAAAGATATCCATCATAAAATTACAGGCGTTGCAGTCGCCGATACAGAAACCGGCATTGCTTACCAGTTAAAAGCCAAAACCGTTATTAATGCAACCGGAGTTTTTGTTGATGATGTACTTAAAATGGACACACCCGATTGTAAGCCTTTAGTAAGGCCAAGCCAGGGGGTGCACCTTGTTTTAGACAAATCATTTATGCCGGGAGAAGATGCGATCATGATCCCTAAAACCGAGGACGGGCGCGTGCTGTTTGTGGTTCCCTGGCATAATAAGCTATTGGTTGGCACCACCGATACACCTATTGACAAACATAGCCTGGAGCCAATAGCCCTTGAAGCCGAAGTTGATTTCATTATGCGCACTGCGGCTAAGTATCTTACAAAAACACCAACCCGCAAGGACGTACTGAGTGTTTTTGCCGGTTTGCGACCACTGGCAGCCCCCCAGGATGATTCATCAAAAACAAAAGAAATCTCGCGCAGCCATAAACTCATTGTTTCCAAATCCGGCCTCATCACCATAACCGGCGGCAAGTGGACTACCTATCGTAAAATGGGCGAGGACACTATAGATAAAGCGATTGAAGTGGGTAAGTTAAAAAACAACATCTGCCACACCGCAGGCCTGCCCATTCATGGCAGCAGGCCAAACCCTGACCGGAGTAATCATTTATATGTATATGGCGCTGATATAGAGAAGGTATTAGCACTGGCAAACGAGGATACCGACTGGAAAAACCCGGTTCACCCGGATGATGAATACACTAAAGGCGAGGTTATCTGGTCGATAAGGTACGAGATGGCGCGTACCGTGGAGGATATACTGGCCCGCCGTACCCGCGTATTATTTTTAGATGCCCGCTTAGCTATGGCCATGGCCCCAGAGGTAGCGCGCCTTATGGCAAGCGAACTAAATAAGGATACTAAATGGCAAGCCGAACAGGTAAGCGCCTTTAATAAAGTTGCCAAAAACTATATATTAGCCTAACCAATAAACCACCAATTTATAAAACCTAAGTAATGGAAGAATACATTTTAGCCCTCGACCAGGGGACAACCAGCTCGAGGGCAATTATATTTGATCATGCGGGTCAAATCAAATCACTTTCGCAAAAAGAATTTAAACAATACTTCCCAAAACCGGGCTGGGTTGAACATGACCCCAACGAAATTTGGTCGAGCCAGGCGGGTGTTGCGGCCGAGGCTACGGTTAAAGCCGGGCTTAACGGTAAAAACATAAAAGCCATTGGTATCACTAATCAACGCGAAACTACCATTGTTTGGAACCGGGAAACCGGCGAAGCCATTTACAACGCCATTGTTTGGCAGGACAGGCGCACCGCTGCTTATTGCGATAAATTAAAGCAGGACGGCCATAGCGATATGATCCGCTCAAAAACAGGGTTGGTGATAGACGCCTATTTTTCGGGCTCAAAAATAAAATGGATCCTCGATAATGTAGAAGGTGCGCGCGCCGAGGCCGAGGCCGGGAAACTGGCTTTTGGAACTGTTGATAGCTGGCTGGTATGGAAGTTTACGCGTGGCCAGGTACATGTAACCGATGTTACCAACGCAAGCCGCACCATGTTGTTCAATATCCGCACCCAACAATGGGATGATGAATTATTGCAGCTGCTTGATATCCCCAAAAGCATGCTGCCCGAAGTAAAACAATCCAGCGAAATTTATGGCGAAACCGCTACAACCATATTTGCCAGCAAAATACCAATTGCAGGCATAGCAGGCGATCAGCATGCAGCGCTGTTCGGGCAAATGTGTATTGATAAGGCCATGGTTAAAAACACTTATGGCACGGGTTGTTTTATGCTGATGAATATTGGTAGTGAGTTTATTGAATCAAAAAACAATTTGCTTACCACCATTGCCTGGAAAATTAACGGCGAAATTCAATATGCCTTTGAAGGCAGCATATTTATTGGCGGAGCTGTGGTACAGTGGCTAAGAGACGGACTTGGTATTATTAAAACATCGGCAGATGTTGAACAGTTGGCTATGAGTGTTAAAGATACCGGTGGTGTATTTTTTGTACCTGCATTTGCCGGCTTAGGTGCCCCCTATTGGGACCCTGAAGCCAGGGGGACTATTGTTGGCCTTACACGGGGCACAACGGCTGGCCATTTGGCCCGGGCTGCGCTGGCTTCTATAGCATACCAAACTATGGATGTATTGAATGCCATGGAAGCGGATGCAGGCATGCAAATAAAAGAGTTACGTGTGGATGGTGGTGCCACGGCAAATGATTTACTGATGCAGTTTCAGGCTGATGTTTTAAGTTGCAAGGTTATAAGACCAAGCATTGTTGAAACAACTGCATTGGGTGCTGCATACCTTGCCGGTTTAGCGGTTGGTTTTTGGAAGGATGTAGCCGAGATACAACAGCTTTGGCAATCTGAAAAGGAATTTACACCCGGAGACGACCTGCAGGATATTAAAACAGATATTGAAGGGTGGAAAAGGGCTATCCATGCTGCGCAGAGCTGGTCTGATGCCGGGCAGGCAGTTCAAACGATTTAAGTAAATTATTCAAACCTATAAAATCTATTATCATGTCTCCATTTATTGCCGAGTTGCTTGGCACTATGTTACTTATACTTTTGGGCGATGGCGTAGTAGCCAACGTGGTATTAAAAGATACCAAGGGAAATAACAGCGGCTGGATAGTTATTACCACAGCCTGGGGGCTGGCCGTATTTGTTGGGGTTGTAGTCGCGGGGCCATATAGCGGCGCGCATCTTAACCCGGCGGTTACCATAGCATTGGCAATAGCCGGTAAATTTCCATGGGCAAATGTTCCGCTTTATATTGCTGCACAATTTTTAGGAGCGATGATTGGCTCATTCCTGGTATGGGCTATGTATTATGATCATTTTAAACGCACAAATGAGCCCGGTGCTATACTTGCTGTATTTTGTACCGGTCCGGCGGTTCGTAACTATGTATCAAATATTACCAGCGAAATTATTGGCGCTTTTGTACTGCTGTTTACTATATTTTATATTTCGGGTGGCGAAATCACTCCCACCAAAACGCCCGTAGGCCTCGGCTCTGTTGGCGCTATACCGGTAGCTTTATTGGTTTGGGTAATAGGTTTATCACTGGGCGGCACAACGGGTTATGCTATTAACCCCTGCCGGGATCTTGGACCACGTTTCATGCACATGATATTACCTATCAAAAATAAGGGCACCAGCGACTGGGCCTACGCGTGGATACCCGTTTTTGGCCCGATAGTAGGCGCATCTATAGCCGCCGGTTTGTATTTACTGGTGAAGTAAAATAGTTTTCTATACTTTTTCAAATGATTACTTGCCTGATTAAGGGTAATCAAAGTTAAAAAGCCGACGTCGTGCCGAATTTATTTCGGCATCCCACAGGACATTCACACCTGCCAGGTCTCCGACTTAAAGCGACATAAAAAAGCATTTATTTTTATGTCGCTTTTTTATGTAAAAACGACATTTAAACTTTATTTTCATCCATTGAATAATCCGTATGAAAAACCTCTTCCTTAAATCAACACGCCTTTTCTTTTTCTTAAGTTTCCTGGCTACCAATGTAAAAGCCATCCAGGCGACCGACACCGTGTTCACTTTACATATCGATTTGAGCAAAACGGCACAGACGATCGATAATTTCGGAGCTTCTGGTTGTTGGTTTTCTGAAGGGATTGGTAAGTATTGGCCCGCCGAAAAAAAAGAAACTATTGCCCGGCTGCTATTCAGCAAACAAAAAGATAAACAGGGAAACCCGGAAGGGATAGGCCTATCCGCCTGGAGGTTTAATATAGGAGCCGGCACTACAGAACAGGGCGACAGCAGTGGCATAAAAGATTTCAGGAAAAGAACTGAATGCTTTTTAAGTCCTGCCGGCAATTATGATTGGAACAAACAGGCTGGTTACCAATTCTTCCTGAAAAAAGCGCAAGACTATGGTGTTGAAACCCTGATTGCTTTTTCAAACAGCCCACCGGTTCAATTTACACGCAACGGCCTTGGGTATAAAACAGAAAAGGACCATACCAGTAATTTGCGGGCAGATGCGTATGATGCCTACGCGCAATTTTTAGCACAGGTAATTAAGCATTTTGATAGAGAGGGAATCCATTTCAGTTATATCAGCCCGGTTAACGAGCCGCAATGGGACTGGGCACATACTTATAAAGACGCTGACCAGGAAGGCTCTCCCTGGAAGAATGAAGATATTTATAAAGTTGTAGAAAAGCTAAACCAGGCCTTAAACAAAGAACAAATCAGCAGTAATATTTTAATAAGCGAAGCAGGCATGTTAAGCTTTTTATACTCGGGTACCGAAAACCATTCAAGTCAGATTCAACATTTTTTTGACCCCAAAAGTCCGCTATCAGTCAACAAACTCAATCATGTGCCGGCAACCATTGCAGGCCATAGCTATTTTACTGAAAGCAATGATAAAGCCTTGCTTACTACCCGCAGCCGCCTGGCAGATACTGCCAGCAAATACAAGGTTAACTTTTGGCAATCTGAATACAGCATGCTTGCCGATGGTTACAAAGAAGGAGCAAAAGGCAAAATAAGCGCCATAGATTGTGCTTTATTTTTGGCTAAAGTTATACATACCGACCTGACAACAGGCAACGCAACGGCCTGGCAGTTCTGGAACTCCTATGAGCCCGGTAATGCCGATTTTGATACCCGTTACTATCTAATCGCTTTAAAACCAAAACCCGATTTTAAAGATGGGGAATTTACGGCCACTAAAAATCTGTGGGCCTTAGGACATTACAGTTTGTTTATCCGCCCCGGTATGCAACGGGTTGCCATCAATACTCCTGACACCGCAACAGGTAAGCATGATTTATTGATCTCTGCCTGGAAAGATAAAAACAATCAATTGGTCATTGTAGGCATTAATCATGGCACCAAAAGCGCCCGGATCAAGCTCGCATTAAAGGGCGACCACATAAAATATAAAACAATGGTAACCTATTTGACAGACGGGGAGCAAGCCGATAATATGAAGGCATCGCCAGGCAAGAAATTTTCACCTGATGTTATTCTTCCAGCCCGTTCTATCTCCACATTGGTATTAAATTAAGGTTCAGGAGATAAGAATCAAACCATAAGAGGCTGTCTAAAAATAGATTGACCGCGCGTCAATTGCGAGTTGTAAAATTTCGCGAAACTCTGAAGGGAGAAATGACGTTTTAAAAGGTTTGTCATCCTGAGTTGTAAAATTTCGTGAAACTCTAAAGGAGAAATAACGTAACAAAAATGGCTGTCATCCTGAGCCTGTCGAGGGATAGTGGGCAAAGGCCTCTCCGCGCGAGTCTTCGACAGGCTCAGACTGACAGGCCCACACGTCTCAAAATCCAATACGTCATGGGTAGGAACGAAGGATCTATTCGCCGGCTGTATAGGGCGAAGAAGCATGGCGAACAACAGATCCTTCACTGCGTTCAGGATGACAAAAAGTTTTTTTTTGCAACAACGTCATGGGTAGGCACGAAGCAACGACGCGCAGATATGTACTTCATTAGAAGTATGAAAATTTAGACAGCCTCTAAGACACGTCTTTTTATTTCTTGATTCCTGACTCTTGCCTCTTGATTCTCTTCCCCCTACTCGCTTCTTAAACTTTTTACAGGGTTAGTCATGGCTGCCTTAATGGCCTGGAAGCTTACAGTTAAAAGCGTTATTATGATGATAGATGAGCCTGCAATAAAAAACACACCCACTCCCATGTTAATACGATAAACAAAGCCTTGCAGCCATTGATTCATCCCCCACCATGCCAGGGGGAAAGCGATAACTACAGCGATACATACCAGCTTCAGAAAATCCTGGGTTAGCATAATGGTTATACTATTTACCGATGCGCCAATTACTTTACGGATACCTATCTCTTTTTGCCGTTTTTGTGCAGTGAATGCTACCAATCCAAACAAACCAAGGCAGGAGATAAGAATAGCAAGGAAGGAGAAATATTTGGTTAAAGTTGAAACCCTTACTTCGGTTTCATATTGTTTTTGATAAGCCTGATCTAAAAAACTATAGGTGAACGGGAAACCCGGATTATAGAATTCATAAAGATGCTGTATCTGCGCGATGGTTTCTTTCTGCTGCGCTCCTTTAATCCTGATCATCATTTTAAAATATGGACTGGTTCCCTGGGCAAGCAATATAAACGATGGCCGTACCAATTCGTGTAATGATTCAAAGTGAAAATCTTTTACCACCCCGATAACCTGGAAATTACCTCCTAAAACTTTAACACTTCTACCAATAGGATTTTGAAGATGCATGGCCTTTACAGCAGTTTCGTTTAATATAACCTTAGCGCCTTCGGTTCCATAGTTTTTTGAAAAAGCCCTGCCAACGGCCATTTTCATTGCCATGGTTTCAATAAAATTATATCCGCCAAAAAAGCCTTCAAAATAAACATCCTTATTAGCTTCTTTGCCATCCCAGCTGAGGCCGGTGGTGCCAAAGTTGCGCCCTACAATATTATGCTGGGTAAAACTGGCGTTTACAACGCCGGGAATGTTCTTTAATTCGGCAGCAAATATTTCCTCTGTCCCGGCAAGCTTTCCTTCCGAATCAAACCTGATCATATTATCTTTATTATAACCCGGCGTAGTATTTTGGATAAATTGGATCTGCCTGTAAACTACCAGCACCGCAACAATCAGCATCACCGAAAGCGTGAATTGAAAAACTACAAGTCCCTTACGCGCAACCAGCTCTGCAAAAGATGAATTAAGCTTTCCTTTCAATATTGCTAAAGGGTTAAATTTTGATAAGTATAAAGCCGGGTAACTGCCCGAAACCAGGCCGGTAAGTAGTGTGATGCCAATTAAGATCCTGATCAGTTGAAAATCGAAATTCAATTTAATTTCCTTCCCGGTTAGCTGGTTAAACTGCGGCAGTAATAACCAGGCAATTATAATCGCGAGTATCATGGTAAATACAGCCATCAGCAATGATTCTGAGAGGAATTGGATGATTAGCTGGCTCCGGGCCGCACCTACCACCTTCTTAATCCCTACCTCCTTCATCCTGCCCGATGCCTTTGCTGTTGAAAGGTTCATGAAGTTGATACAGGCAATCAACAGTATAAATATGGCTATGAGCGAAAACAGCTTAATATACTCATCCCTGCCGCCTACCCTTGCCCCATGATTAAAGGTGTTACGCAAATAATTCTCTGAAAACCGCATGGCAAAAGCCCGTCTTGTGGTATCGCCGCTATTCTTTGTGACCAGGTTGGTGATTTTTTTATTGAATGCAGCAACATCTATTCCCTTTTTCAGCATCACAAAATTATGCGGACCGCCATTACTCCAGGTTTTAACCCAACCCTGCACATCGGCCAGGTAATCAAACGATAATACAAAATCAAATTGCTGGGAAGAATGCACAGGCAATTTTTCAAACACACCCGAAACAGCAAACTCCTTATCGTGCTGAAATCTAATGGATTTACCTATCGCGTTATCTACCGTATTAAAAAGCTTTTTTGCAAGCTCATCAGAAATAACGATATCGTTTTTAGCAGCAAGTACTTTCCCGCGTTCGCCCTGCAGCATTTTAAACGAAAAAATATTAAAATAGTCCTTACCCACATACTGCCCTGTAGCCTTAATGTTTTTATCGCCTACGGTGAGGGTAAATTTTTGCCACCAATCTGCAGGGGCAACTGCTGCCGCATATTCAACATCCTCCGGAGCCTGAACCTTTAAAAGGTCACTAACAAGCCCCGATGATTCATCGGTAAGCGATTGGCTTCCGCCACCTATCCGGGTCTCCATCACCTGGTAAACCTGGTTATCATGTTCAAAAAACTTATCGTAGCTTAACTCATCATGCACCCATAAATAAATCAATAAAGTACAGGCCAATCCCGCAGAAAGACCCATCATATTCAGAAAAGTAAATTGCTTATCTTTTTTCAGGTTGCGAAACGCTATCTTTAAGTAGTTCTTTATCATGGCTTTAGGATTAATAATTGCGTAATCACTAATTACAATTAAAAACTATGCCTCGGATGTAAGTACTTGATTATTAATAAATTAATACCAAAACCACATTTATCACTGTATCAAAAACGAACAGCATCCGTTCGTTTTCGTGTAAGATAAATTCAGATAAAATTTACGTTTGCGGATATTGATATTTTTTAACTTTTATCCTGCTCTTAAAGCCCTGCAATATTCATGAATTATTTTCACCGACATAATCCCCGCATTTACCGACAACTTTAAACCTTCTGCGGGGATTAACTTTCTCCGGATAGGCAATTGCCTATTTTTGATTAACAATAAAGTCAAGAGTATGAATATTTTATCAGGAACCATCACACAAAATACGGACCATAGCTTCAACACAACAGCTATTTTCGGCGAGATAAAAAGAACAGTACTTTCAAAAGATTTTAAAGGCGGCATCGTCAGAAATTTATTCGGCAATACCGAGTTGGATTTTACCCAGGCCGACCTTACGGGTGTGGCCATCCTTGATATTTCACAGGCATTTGGCCAGGTAACCATAGCCATACCCATTGATTGGCGCGTTGAAACAGAGATTACGCACATTGCTTCGGAAATGGATGATGACCGGAGTTATTTAATCCGCACAGCAAAGTCAAATAAAGTATTGGTGCTTAAAGGGCTATCTGTATTTGCAGCTGTTGAAATAGTGAATTTCCTGGAAGAATAACCTGCACCTTACGAATTATAAATAAGTAAATCGTCATTGCGAGGTACGAAGCAATCTCCAAGCTATACAGAGCGGCTCTACAAGGCCGATCTACCTTTGTAGAGATTGCTTCGTACCTCGCAATGACGATCTTTTTCTCTATTTTTATACAGTCTCTAACAATCACGCCAACATTCTAATGTAAGTCGGGTTAAAACTCCTTTTACAGTTCCGCTTTCTGTAACAATTATTCTACCTGCAACCTGTTTCAGCCAAAGCTCCCTCCTTTTTTATAAATTAGGTTCATGAAACACATTAACCCAAATTTCAGTAATAGCATGTGGCGCAAAACAAGGCCATTTTTATTTGGCATGATGCTTTGCAGCGGCATTGCTCATGCACAATCAACAAATCCTATTATTAATAATATCATGACCGAGGAAACCAGCAACTCGCAGCTGGAAAAACTGGCGCATGAACTTTTTGATGGTATCGGCCCACGTTTGGTAGGCACACCGCAAATGAAACAGGCCAATGACTGGGCTGTAGCCAAATATAAAAGCTGGGATATCCAGGCTCATAACGAAAAATGGGGCGAATGGCGTGGCTGGGAACGTGGCGTTTCGCATATTGATATGATTTCTCCGCGCGTAAAATCATTAGAAGGCACACAACTGGCCTGGAGCCCGGGCATGGGTAAAAAAACCGTTACTGCCGAAGTAATTATTCTTGCTGACGTAACAGACTCTGTTGCTTTTCAGCAATGGCTGCCAAAAGTAAAAGGTAAATTAGTGATGATTTCCATGTGCCAGCCAACCGGCAGGCCCGATTATAACTGGACGGAATTTGCCACCAAGGAATCATTCGATAAAATGAAGGCTGCCCGCACTGCTCAAACCGATGCCTGGAAAAAGCGGATCAGCAAAACCGGTTTTACCAATAAAACATTGCCTGTTGCACTTGAAAACGCAGGTGCTGTAGGTATCATTACCAATAACTGGTCTGCAGGTTTTGGGGTTGATAAAATATTTGGAGCCAACACCAAAATAGTACCTACAGTTGATATCGCGCTGGAAGATTATGGCATGCTTTATCGCCTAAGCGAATCAGGCAACAGCCCAAAGATCAGCATCCATTGCGAATCAAAAGAACTGGGTGTAGTACCTACCTTTAATACCATTGCAGAAATAAAAGGAACCGAAAAACCCGATGAATATGTGATGCTTTCGGCACACTTTGACTCATGGGATGGTGGTACGGGCGCTACAGATAACGGTACAGGTACCCTTACCATGATGGAGGCTATGCGTTTACTTAAAAAATATTATCCTCACCCAAAACGTACCATATTAGTAGGCCACTGGGGCAGCGAAGAAGAAGGCCTGAATGGTTCACGGGCCTTTGTAGAGGATCACCCCGAGATAGTAAAAAACCTGCAGGCGTTGTTTAACCAGGATAATGGTACCGGCCGCGTAGTTAACTTAAGCGGACAAGGCTTTGTAGAAGCAAAAGATTATTTGGGCAGATGGCTTGCTGCCGTGCCCGATACGCTTAAAAACAGGATCAAAACAACTTTCCCTGGCCAGCCGGGTGGTGGTGGGTCCGACTTTGCTTCATTTGTAGCTGTTGGCGCTCCTGGTTTTTCCTTAAGCTCGCTTAACTGGTCATATGGTTCATACACCTGGCATACCAACCGCGATACCTATGATAAGGTTGTATTTGATGACCTGCGCAATAACGCCATGCTGGCAGCTATAATGGCTTACATGGCCAGCGAGGATCCGGCTAAAACAACAAACACCAAAACAGAGGGCGTTAAATGGCCGGTTCAAACGATGTCAAACAGGCACGGAGGATTGGATAAGTAACCTATTGCTTTGTATTATTTAAAAGCCTTTCAGCATTTACTGAGAGGCTTTTTGGTTTATAAACAAGCGCCCGGCAATCTATATTTAAACAAAACATTTTACGCTTTTGGCGCTTAGTAGTATATAAACCAATATCAAAAATCATGAAACACGCATTCATCTTCGGGACCACCATTTTCCTGAGTACACAACGCACGCTTAACGTAAGTGATGGCGATAATAACACGGAGTTTTTAAGGATTTTATCATTTTACAATGAAAGAAAAAACAACGAAAGCCTGGTGCTTAATATTGATGCAAACATCTCAACCATGGATGGTCATACTTTAAGCATTGTAAGCAATACCGTTGCCGACAGGCCAGACATTAGTTTAGTGATCACTAAAGCCCGTATTAAAGTGTACCAAACCGGTCATGAAGAACCCGTACTTGATGTTTACCAGTTTGATGAACATGAATATGCCGGTTTATCAAGCCATATACTTAATGAAATACATGCCCAGAACCCAGATAGAGTGTTAACCATTAAAGGCAATTTTAAAGTTGGCAACACACATTTCCTGATAGAGAATGAGAAAATGTTTGTGGACACCAACGGATATGCCAATGGAGTAGTGAATGCACATCATGGTATTATACTTTCGCCTGCCAATCATGATTTTGATTAGTCAATAAAAAAAACGAGCCTACACAAAATTGTATAGACTCGTTTTTTTGTTTTAAGCAGTTAATCCCGTAAAATTAAAGCCGGTGATTGAACGCCTTTTGCCTTCAGCATTTAATAACCCCAGCCAAGCGGTGCATCTGCAGGTTTAATACCCCAGGCTTTGTTAGGTTTTGATCCCATTACAAATTCAAGTTTGCCTCCGTTTACTATATCATTTTGGGTAATATAGGTTTTGGTATAGGTTTTACCGTTCAGTTTTAATGATTGAATATAGCCGTTTTGCTTACCGGCGTTTTTTACATCAACGGTAAAAAATTTGCCACTTGCCACACTGATCTGCGCATGTTTTAAAACCGGCGAACCGATGGCATAAACACCATTTGCAGGGTTAACCGGGTAAAAGCCCATCGCGCTAAAAATATACCATGATGACATCTGGCCGCAATCTTCATTACCAGAGTAGCCCGATGATGAATTATTATACAATTCGTTTAACACTTTAGCTACATACATTTGGGTTTTCCAGGGTTGGCCTGCATAATCATATAAATAAGCTACGTGATGGCTTGGCTCGTTACCATGAGCATACTGGCCTATAAAGCCTGATGCATTACCGTTAACTTCCCCGGGTTTATCTTTGGTAGAGAAAAACTGATCAAGCTTTTGGGCAAAAGCACTATTACCGCCAACAAGATTTATAAGGCCGGATACGTTTTGAGGCACATACCAAAAATATTGCCATGCATTGCCTTCGGTATAAGGGCTGCCGCCGTTACCGCCATATGCCAGCGGATCAAAAGGCTCCATCCAGTTACCATCCTTCTTTTTGGCCTGGAAAAAGCCGGTTTTGGTATTGTATAAATTCCTGTAAAATTCAGATCGTTTCATGAAGTGCTCATAGTCTTCTGTTTTATTCAGCTTTTTGGCTAATTGAGCTACGCACCAATCATCATAGGCCATTTCCAGCGTTACAGATACTGATTGTGATTCCACATCTTCGGGAATATATTGGTATTTCTCCAATGATGTAAATGGTGATCCGGGATGGTCTGTTACCGAAGAGCCTTTGATAGCTTCATAAGCTTTTTCGTAGTTGAAGCCTTTTATATTCTTTAAAGCGGCATCAACAATAACCGGGATGGCATGGTTACCAATCATACAATAATTTTCATCGCCCCATAATTGCCATATAGGCAGGTAACCATAGGTATCATACTGGCGCATCATACTATTGATAAAGCCTGCTGTTTTCTCTGGCTGGATCAAGGTATAAAGCGGATGCGCTGCACGGTAGGTATCCCACAATGAAAAAGTAGAGTAATGGGTTTTATCGGGTGCGTTGGCAATGGTAAGATCGGTAGCCTGGTAATCGCCATTTACATCTGCCATGTTGTTGGGCTGGGTAAAGGCATGGTACATACCTGTATAAAAGATCTGTTTTTGCTCCAGCGTTCCTTCAACCTTGATCTTTTCCAGTTCATGCTCCCACTGCAGGCTGCTCTGTTTGCTGGTATTATCAAAATCCCAGTCAGGCAGTTCGGCCTTCATATTCATGCGGGCATTCTCGGTACTAACCGGCGAGAGGCCAACTTTTACTAATACCTGTTCCTTATCTTTAGTATTAAAGTTTAAGGCTGCTTTCAGGTCTGTTCCGTTAATGATAGTTAAATCAGTATACCTGCGGCTTCCGCTTGCCAAAACACTGCTTGTAAATGGCTTTGAAAACTCGGCATGAAAGTAAACCTTACGTAATTTAGCCCAGCCACTTAAAATGCGATAACCCTCAATAGTATGGTCATCAACTATTTTTAACTGCGCGCTAATAATTTTGCAAACCCAATAACCCCGCTTTTTATCAAGGGTATGATCCATATCGATAATAATATGTGATTCCTCGCTCTTTGGGAAAGTATAACGGTGAAGCCCTACATGTGATGTTGAAGTAAGCTCGGCATTTATGCCATAGTCTTTTAACATCACCTGGTAATATCCGGGCTTAGCCACCTCTTCTTTATGCGAAAAAGATGAGCTATAACCACTGCCTGGTTTACCGGCGCTGCCCGGCACCAATTTAATTGCACCGGTAGTAGGCATCATTAATACATCAAACAAATCTGATACGCCTGTACCACTCAGGTGGGTATGACTAAAGCCAATAATGGTTTTATCGTTGTAATCATAACCGGAAGCCGGATCATCAGGAGCCTCACGGGTATCAGGACTTAGCTGTACAAAGCCAAATGGAACAGTTGACCCCGGAAAGTTACTTCCCGATAAACTGTTTTTATCTACAGCTCCTGTGCCGATGAAAGGGTTAACGTATTGAACCAGGTTATCCGGGGTATTTTTTTGTGCAAATACCATCGAACTAAAACAAACAAAGCCAATGCTTAAAATTTTTTTCATTAAATTAATTAGAAAGATCAATTGATGCCGCGAATATAGCGCACACAAAATAGCTTTTATATGTATCTACATATATTTTACACAGATGGACCCATTATGTGATTAAGGTTGATCCCGCGGAAGAGTCAGACCCCTTCAGGCCCAATCCATCAATCCGTTTTTCTGAAATAGCGGCATCCAAAGGCATACATCGGCTAAAAGCACCGGTGCCGATACCTTACACCTTAATGCTGTGGCCGTTATAGCATCATACAGATTAGTTTCTGTTTGGCATACGGAAAGCAAAATGTATTGTATTTCGGTAAGCTCTGTCATGGTTACCTTAAAGTTTTTGCGGCTCACCGCCATAAAAGTTTTTTGGGGCGATGGTAATTCATAATCCAAATCGCGGTAAACGGATGTAAAAAATTGGATCATCGAAAATTCCAGTTCCAGCAATTGCAAACAGCCGGGCGTGGATACTTTAACAACATTAAAAAAAACATTCTGGATACTTATTTCCTCATCCCTATGTACGTTGCCTTCCGTTCCGGGAGCACGCATAGCTTCCTGCCGGGCTCTTTCCAGCTTGGTTAAAGCTATGGGGAGATCCATAAAACCATCCAGATCACCCTCGTCACCAGGTACAACCGGCGGCTTTGTTTTAGCTAAAAATGAAGGAAAAACTTTCCCCAGGTCATATAAGGTAAATGAAGTGGATGGATGATAAAGTAAGTAGGCCTTTGCAAAACTATCAAACACCTCATCGCCCATAAATTTTTTACTGATAGCGTAATCGGCATACATGCAATCCAGCAGGCGCAGCAAATAGCCCGAGCTATACACATTTAAACGGGCATATACCGAGGCTTTACCCTGGTCGGCTACCACATCTGTTTCGCTCAAACCATAAAGTTGTTTTGCCCGTCCCAGTTTTTGAGGCATATAACCTGGCGTCATCACCACTGCTTTGAGCCAGTTTTGCATTAATATGAGTTTTTGATCTTTAACCATTTGCCGCCTGCAATTGAAAATCAACCGGGTTTGACACCGGATTATTCCCCGATTTGTTAACCTCCTGAACCGGAATATTACCCTTTAATACTTCGCGTGCCTTGTACAACTCTATCAACAGATCGGGATAATCAGGTATTTTAGCATCCCACTCAAGCAATGTGCTTACACCGCCGGTTAGTTTCTGCGCCTGGGCATAAAGCTTCCAAACTTCAGATGGTACAGGCTGGTCATGCGTATCTATCAGCAAATCGCCGCAATCTGTTGGGCCTGCAATATGCATTTGTACAATATGCTCATGAGGCAGGCAGTTTATATAATTGGGCGCATCGTAATCATGGTTTGTGGCCGATACAAAAACATTGTTTACATCAAGTAACAGGCCGCAGCCTGTGGTTGTGGCAAGAGATGACAGGAAGCCCCATTCTGAAATGGTTGATGCCTTAAACTGCAAATAGGTTGAAGGGTTTTCCAATATCAACGGTCGTTTTAAATAATCCTGGATTCGCATCACCCGATCGCTAACGTGGTTAAGACTTTCGGGAGTCATAGGCATAGGCATCAAATCGTGCGTGTTGGTATAAGCAACACCGGTCCAGCATAAATGATCCGAGATCCATGCTGGTTCAATTGCTTCGGCAAGCGCTTTAAGCTTTTCCAGGTATTTATAGTTGATAGGATCGGTACTCCCAACAGATAGTGATACCCCATGCATTACCACAGGTACCTCCTTCCGTACATGCATCAGCACATGGCGGGCAAAGCCAAAATCATCCATAAAATTTTCGCTGATGATCTCAAACCAATCAACCTGCGGCGGGTTGCTGAGCAGGTAATTGAAATGTTTATTTCGTAAACCAACGCCCAGGCCCAAATTTGGGAGGCCCAGGCGCGGTAAAATATTGGTATCCATACAGGTTGTTTTATTTAGGTTGATGGAGGAAAGGCCAAACGCAGATCGCTTGGTTTAGGCTTTTCTGGTACCGGCAGGCCCCTTTTTTCTAAAACCTTGCGGTAAGCTTTCCATGCTACATCATAAACCAATTCTCCTTTATCGTAATACATGGTAGCAAGCGGCTCTGATTTAAAATCAGGTTTCGGACCAAAATCATACAGCTGCATGCGGTACACATCAGTTTCCTTGGGTAGTTCGGGATACATTTGCGATGCCGAGATAGGCACGGCGCAACCACCTAAACCTCCACAGGCGTTATCAGATGGCGCACTAAAAAACTGATCGCTTGAATCTGCATTTACAGGCGGTGCTTTATAAAAAGTAAAAGCAGCAGATGCGCCGCAACCTGTTCCTCCGTGCGTTGACTGCACAAAGCCACATCCACCCTCCGCTCTGCAATCGTTTGATCCCTTGCAGGTATGAAACAACTCGGAAGGAGCGCAACTATTAGGATCGCTTTTCAAAGTATCATCCAGGTTCATTCCCTGGCAGGCATGATACAAGTGTTCGTCGCGGTTTACCGGCGGATCTAGCGGAGACACAATACCCAGTGAAAGATCGGGGGCTTTACCAAATATAGCCCAGCAAATAGACATCCTATCGCCCGAGCCACCCATAGAAGGATATGGGAAAGCCGCCCCTTTTGTTTTAAAGTAAGTATTAAGCACTTTGGTAACACCGGCAATAGCACCTGTTGAAGTACGGCTAAACAGATCAAAATTGCTTTGCCCGGCAGTATCATTTAATTTTAAACGGTTTAATGCCGCGGCTATATCGCCAGAGGCCGGTAGTTTTGGATTTTGAGCCGGGTCATAGACGGGAGTTTGCAACAATTCTGCTGTCCATGAATTTCCTTGTTGGTGCCATTGATCCCAGGTGGTTATTTCTCCATCTTTAATGAGGTCAAGCACATAAGCAAAGGTTTCAAAGTGATCCATCGCCCCATAATGATGACGGGCCTCGGCTTTGGCAGAGGGCGCATCGGCACCTGTAGCAGTAAATGACGGGTATTTATTACGCAAAACCGGGCAGCTGGGTCTAAACTGATCCTGAACCGCGGTAAGGTTTGCATGATGATCGACTGTTTTATTTTTGTTGGCTCTATCAAGAATGGCTTTTATCACGCCTCCGCCTTCACCCTGGTCGGTAATACCGTTTATCATGTTCATAACATCCTTAAGCGCTGCCTCCGATTCAATATGCTGAATACTGGTAGCAATACCCGGATACTCGTCCAAACTCTTGCCATCATCAATCGGCTGAGGATTAAGCCTATCCGGATTGAATACTTCCTGTTGTACGGCAGGTTCTTCACCACCAGGATTTGCTTTGGCTTTACCTTTTGCAAAAACGATATCCCATAAGGTAACTCCATCTGCATAAGTTATAGAAATGTAGTTCCATAATTGCAGGTACATATTGCCTATTGAGCCAAACCAGGGCAAATCTGTACCCGGTTTCCAATTATCAAAAGGCGCTTTTTCGCTGTACTTTTCTATTTTGTTAGGGTCAAGTACTTTTTCGGCATCGTTCTCTGTTTGCTCAATTGCCAGGAACAAGTGCATCTGCTCTATATTCATGGCACCGGTTTTCACCCTTATTTTATTATACGGGGCAATAGTATCCTTAAAATCAAGAATGTGCGGTAGTATAGTTTTGTCATCCCCATAGCATTTCCAGGCGTATGTCTTCTCATCCTGCAAAGGTTCGCAGGTAAATTTAGGGTCGTAGCCAATTACCTTAGCCAGGTTTGAAATGATTTGCAGGTGTAGCATTTCGGCCACAAACACACTAAAAACAGCGTTGAATGCTTTATCATTCCCGGTTTTAGGTTTTGCAGTAGCAGCCATGCCCGGCCAAACACGACCTTCATAAAAATTATTGCCTTTGCTGTTTATCTCGTGCATACCCTGCAACGAGTATAAAGAGGTCATGTACAAAGGGATGGTAAATAGCTCCACGTTAACCGCGGCCTGCACTATGGCATGCAAGGCCTGCTCATCTACCTCTTTGAAAGAGACGGGGCGGTTTTTCAGCCGGTCGTCATGTGTAAATAATAGTGTACTTTTCATGGTTTGGGTATGTTGATTTAAATGTGATCAATGCAAAGTAGGTAATGTGCCGTTCGCTATATTTTCAAGCCCGGCTATTCCCGGTAAAAACAAATACAGGCTGCCATCGGTACGGATAAAGCGTTCAATGCCGGTTATTCGTTTATAAGGCTGGTCTGTTGCTCCATCGGGCAGATAGTCAAACTCATTAAATTGCGGTATTGTGCTTTTTGGCGGACCAAAAAGCGGATCGAACCCACTCAAATTCGGACTATTATCAGCACCCGGCCTAAAGTTGTTCATGTTGATCCATGATTGCATAATAAACAGGAACTGCTCGGTTAAATTGGCGCATATAAATAAGCCAACCAATCCCCGCTGTATCCCCGCGGGTTCTTTTTCGGTATACTCCGGTCCGTAGGGGCCTGCCCTACGCATAATCCGTTTGGCCTGCGCATTGGCTGCTGTACCATCTGGATTAGTATTCCCTTTTACTTTTCCATCATCGCGCGGGTTGGTTCGGCGAATGTGGGAGGCATAAGGACAAAGTTGTGCCAGATCATCATTTTGACGTACACCTTGCTGATTTTCTGTGGGATTGATGTAATTAAAATTAGTAAAGTCAAAATCCTTTAAGTTTGGATCCGGCTTTTCGGGCGATATAACTAACGGCGTACCATCGAACCAGCGCCCGCACATTTTAGCGGCCACCAGATCGGGGCTTGCGCCATTTTTGGGGTTATTGATAAACTTATTGAATGCTTTTACATCCTGGTAAAGCAACCGGAACGCGGCAAAGGTTCCATTTTGCAGTAAGGGATGCGAATTATAGGTTGGCCCGCTTGGGCTTCTTGGGCTGATAACAAAATGATAAGGCGGTACAATGGGTCTGTCATCAACAGTACTTTTGCCCAACAGCAAACGTCCCTGGGTTGTATTCCATGGCACCTTACTTAATCTTGGCTGCGAAAAGCTATCCTTATACCCAAAGTGAATAAAATCGTTCCCTTGCGGCAATGGTTCAGAATCCTTCATAAAAACCGGCATCATTGATGGGCCATTGGCACTTGCGGGAATCATGCCAAGCAAGGTTTGATAATGCAATTCAAGACTATCATGATCATGTGCAAAAAGGCTTACCTGCACATCCAGATCAGAACCATCTTTAGCCGGATTAGTGGGTGACTGCCAACCGTCGGAACGTTTCCACCATAAAGCCGGAGCGCTATCGTCTGTATCGCCAACCAGGTCGGCGTTGTCCGGGTATGCCGCTCCATTTTTAAAAAGCTGAAAAAGCTCATAGCTTTTATTAGCTACCGCTTTATACTGAGTTTCGGTGATAAATTTTTTAAGACCAAAAACGGTAAAACCCACATTTAAACAACAAGCAGGTTTCTGTCCATTTTGCCAGGGTGTTGCGGTGGTTACAGTGAGCGGCTCATTACTGCCGGGCAGTATTTTTTTGCAAAATTCGCGTGCTCCCTCAACGTCTTTTATAGTAAAAACAATGTAACGTACGTACGGCAAATTATACCCACGTAATATTAAACCTTGTATATCGCTAAGCTTTGGAACAGGCTCGGCGTTGGTGTCATTAAAATTGTTATTCATGGGTTCGGCTTTTAAATAAGCCCCGCATTTGGGCGGGGCTTACAATTATTAACAACTTGGTTTTACCGATGGATCAAAAGTAATTGGCACCGCAGGCGAAGGCCACTGGCTTTGCGCATCCGGATACTTTTGTAGTATTCTGCCCACTGTTAAACCAGGGAAGGTTGAACCCAAAACATATTTTTGGTTTGGCGCAGAAGTAATTGCCGCCGGTATAGTTGGATCGGCAAAGTTATACCGCATTAACAAGCAGTTAAACGCGCCCGGATTTGACTGAACACCACCATTAGCCAAAATATAAACTGCCGAGGTTGGATCTTCTGGATCAATAAGGCCGGTTTCATCCATACCTGCCAACACTGCATTAAGGCCAAATGCTATTATAGGATGTTCAACAAATGAACTAATGTATGGTGCAAAATCAGCATCATAAATAGATTGTACCACAAATAAGCCCCTGTCATCCAACGCCTGGAAACTTGGAATAGGAAGCCCTGCATTGTTACCTGCAGCTAAGTGATAAAACATAAAAAAGTGTACCCCTGTAGAGGCTCTGATATCATTATTAGGCAATACAGCTTGTCTAAGCGATGTTAACGCCTCGTTTACACTGTCTGCCGATCCTTTTTTTACCGGGATGAACAGGAAAAGCATGTGCTGTTGTTCTGCAGGGGTTAGTTCTGTAATAGGAGAAGTCATGATTATTTTGTTTAGGTTTATTTTACACCTACTCTTTTAAGGCTTTTCGGTATCCGCCTGTTGTATAAAATTGCTATATGTTAGGCCAAAGCTTATCACTTTAGCTATTTTTTAGATGCTATTAATTCACACTCAAATATCCCGCTGACTTATTTTTCCTCTATAATAACTTACTTTCAGTTACATTTCCAAACCTGTAACTTATACTAACTTCATGCGTGGTAATATTTACGCCACCCAAATTATTGGATGATGTGCCAAACTGATAACTATACCCTACCCTAAAAGCTTTGCCGATTACCGATAGCATAGCCGCCGCTTTTTTATCTGTGCGATAATTTAGTCCCAGCCCCAACTGCTCCTTCAGATATAATGTACCTGACATATTTGCAATAACAGGCGATCCGTTTACATAGGAAATCAAGGTAGCCGGTTTAAACTTTACATCATCACTTACATCGGCCAGGTACGCGCCGGTAAAGTAATAATGCGTGCGCAGATAATTGGCTTGCTGCTCAGAAGCGTTGCCCAGGCTACGGATAGTAAACTCAGGTACCGAAAGACCGAGATAGTAATTAGGACTGTATAGCATCACTCCAAAACCTATATTGGGTTTTGTTTCGCGCACATCATTCATAAACTGCGGATCTGAGGCATCCAGCTGAGAATAATTACCAACATAGTTACGAACCCCCAGGTTTAATGCAACTGCAAGATAATTGGTTTCGGTTAGTTGTATCCCCTTGGCAAAAAATGCGTTAAATTCTATTTGATGCTCAACAGCCGCCTGGTCATTAAGTACATAAATTCCCGCTGCCCCATTAATTGATTCAATAGGAAAATTCGCGTTCAGCATCACACTGCTCGGCGCCCCGTCTATCCCAATAAACTGCTTGCGTCCCAGCACACTTACCGAGTTGGCTTTATCAAGCATTGAATAAGCAGGGTTTACCGCTGTAAGATTATCGGCATATTGGCTGTAACTATAAATCTGTTGCTGTGCAGAAACCTTGAAGCTGATTGATACCAGCAAAAAACTTAGAGCTATAATTGTTTTTTTGGTGAACATGAGTATTAATTGTGATGGCGCGTTTTATCAGGTATTTGTATTTTAAAGCTTTGGTACCTGGTTTCTACATGTAAATTCCGGCATCGTAAAACTTACGTAATGATAGACTGAATTATTGAGTTACTGAAAGTGTATATTCACCTAAATTGTATTTTTTCACAAGCTGATTTCACCCTTTTTTATGGCATAAAATAAGGTTGAAATGAGTATCCGGCAATCAATAATTAGCAGCCCCTTACTTTCATCAATCATATTTTCAACCCCGGCATTTTGTTTCCGCCGAGCTAACTGCAAAGGATATCTTTTACAAATAATCCCGACTGCTGATTAATGACAGATCAGCGGCCGGGACTAATTTTGTTATGTTTTAATATTTAAGTACAATGTACCCGGTTTTACGTTTGGTTTCGGCACCATCCTTATACTCCAGCGAGTAATAGTAAGTACCTGGTTTTTGCAATGCCCCACTTTTGTTGGAGTGCCCATCAAACAGGTTGCCATTGCTGCCATAACCTTTTACATCATATACCAACGCGCCGGCTGCATTCATGATAGACAGGTGATTGTCCGCGTATTTCTCTATGCCTTCAATGTTCAGGTAATCATTCAATCCGTCGCCATTTGGTGATACGGCCTGGTGAACTATGATATCAAAGGAATTGGTGATGTCATTTGATTTTTTGGCTATACCCGCACTATTATCATCATAAAGCGTGTGCAAAGCCAGCGTAGGTGGTGCAGTAGATGACGCAACTTTGTTTATAACGACAGTGTATGTCCTTGTAGTTACTCCATCCTCGGCTGTCACTACAGTTGTAACAGTTGTTGCACCAGCATCAATTGTTACGGGTATTGCAACCCCCGCGTTTGCTGTTGTACCATTAACTGTAACAGTTGCATTACTATCACTCAGTGTTACTGTTTGCTGGATACTTGTAACTCCGGAATCTATCGATGTTGTGTAATCATCTGTGGTGCCCACCCTGGTCAATACAGCACCGCTGACTGCTATCAAAGTAAGGGCTGCATCTGATGATTTCTTCTTACTCACGGTTACGGTGTATGTACGGGTGGCAATCCCATCTTCGGCGGTTACTACAGTATTAATATCAGTGGTACCTGTGGCGTTAAGCGCCACTGTTGTAGCTGTGCCTGACGTTGCTGCTATATTATTTACCGTAAAAGTGGCATGACTCTCACTCAGCGTTGCACTCTGTTGTATACTGGTTACAGAAGAGCTTACAGATGTTGTGTAATGATCTGTGGTGCCCACCCTGGTCAATACAGCACCGCTGACTGCTATCAAGGTAAGGGCTGCATCTGATGATTTTTTCTTACTCACCGTTACGGTGTATGTACGGGTGGCAATCCCATCTTCGGCAGTTACTACAGTATTAATATCAGTGGTACCTGTGGCGTTAAGCGCCACTGTTGTAGCTGTCCCTGACGTTGCCGCTATATTATTTACCGTAAAAGTGGCATGACTCTCACTCAACGTTGCGCGCTGTTCTATGCTGGTTACAGAAGAGCTTACAGATGTTGTGTAATGATCAGTGGTGCCCACCCGGGTCAATACAGCACCGCTGACTGCTATCAAGGTAAGGGCTGCATCTGATGATTTTTTCTTACTCACCGTTACGGTGTATGTACGGGTGGCAATCCCATCTTCGGCAGTTACTACAGTATTAATATCAGTGGTACCTGTGGCGTTAAGTGCCACTGTTGTAGCTGTCCCTGACGTTGCCGCTATATTATTTACCGTAAAAGTGGCATGACTCTCGCTCAGCGTTGCACTCTGTTGTATACTGGTTACAGAAGAGCTTACAGATGTTGTGTAATGATCTGTGGTGCCCACCCGGGTCAATACAGCACCGCTGACTGCTATCAAGGTAAGGGCTGCATCTGATGATTTTTTCTTACTCACCGTTACGGTGTATGTACGGGTGGCAATCCCATCTTCGGCGGTTACTACAGTATTAATATCCGTGGTACCTGTGGCGTTAAGCGCCACTGTTGTAGCTGTCCCTGACGTTGCCGCTACATTATTTACCGTAAAAGTGGCATGACTCTCACTCAGCGTTGCACTCTGTTGTATACTGGTTACAGAAGAGCTTACAAGTGTTGTGTAATGATCTGTGGCGCCCACCCTGGTCAATACAGCGCCGCTGACTGCTATCAAGGTAAGGGCTGCATCTGATGATTTCTTCTTACTCACCGTTACGGTGTATGTACGGGTGGCAATGCCATCTTCGGCGGTTACTACAGTATTAATATCCGTGGTACCTGTGGCGTTCAGCGCCACTGTTGTAGCTGTCCCTGACGTTGATGCTATATTATTTACCGTAAAAGTGGCATGACTCTCACTCAACGTTGCACGTTGTTCTATACTGGTTACAGAAGAGCTTACAGATGTTGTGTAATGATCTGTGGTGCCCACCCTGGTCAATACAGCGCCGCTGACTGCTATCAAGGTAAGGGTTGCATCTGATGATTTCTTCTTACTCACGGTTACGGTGTATGTATGGGTGGAAACGCCATCTTCGGCGGTTACTACAGTATTTATATCCGTGGTACCTGTGGCGTTAAGTGCCACTGTTGTAGCTGTCCCTGACGTTGCCGCTATATTATTTACCGTAAAAGTGGCGTGACTCTCACTCAGCGTTGCACTCTGTTGTATACTGGTTACAGAAGAGCTTACAGATGTTGTGTAATGATCTGTGGTGCCCACCCGGGTCAATACAGCACCGCTGACTGCTATCAAGGTAAGGGCTGCGTCTGACGATCTCTTCTTAGTCACGGTTACGGTGTATGTACGGGTGGCAATCCCATCTTCGGCGGTTACTGCAATAGTAATATTATTTGCACCTGCATTTATCGGGATATCAATTGTTCCGGTTACGCCATCAGGTGCGGTGCCATTTACTAACACTGTAGCGTTGGGCTCATTTGAAAATGCGGAAAGTGTTATACTGCTTATACCGCTACCTACAACAGCAGTATAGCTGGTTGTACCCGCAGTAAATACCGGACTAATCGTTCCTGCGTTTATGCCAAGACTGGCTAATGTAGCATCGGCAGATGCAGCAGCCCTGTTAACCGTTAAAGTATAAGTTTTGGTTGTGCTGCCATCTTCGGCGGTTACTACAACGGGGATAGCATTACTACCTGGGTTTAAAGCGACACTCAAACCAGATCCGGAAACAACGGCCAGCCCCCTTACCGTAATTACGGCATTTGCATTGGTAGTGGCCGGGGTTACAGTAATTGAACTGGTTGCATAATTTACGTTCGCGGTGTAGGTATCTGTATTGCTGCTAAACACCGGGCTAAAGGTACCTTTACTAAGGTTAAGGCCTGCAAGAGTTGCATCGGCAGATGGAACTGTCCTGGTTATAGTTACTGTATATGTTTTGGTAGTACTGCCATCCTGCGAGGTTATGTTTGTGGTTACTGTATTTGCACCCGCATTTAACGGTATTAATACTGATGGCGTACCGGCGTTGATGGTGGTTGTGTTACCCGCGTTGGTCACAGTAATGGTAGCGTTGGCTTCGGCTGTTGCCGGGGTAAAGTTCACAGACGATACATTACCCGCAACTGTAGCCGTATAATTTACGGTGTTTCGGGAAAACGCGGGCGAAATAGCTCCGCTGCTCAAAACAATATTACCAAGGTAAGCCTGGTTTACAGACGGGCGAAGCACATTTAAAGCATAAGTTGTAAAATTCACGCCATCGGGTGCTGTTACCCTGACAGTGATGCGTTGGTTGCCTTCAAACAACGCGCTGTTGGTGTATGAAGGATTTGAAGCATCAATGGTTTGTCCCCCTGCTGTTACTGTTACCCCTGCTGCCGAAGCCACCGGCGTAACAGTAATAGCATTATCACTGTTGGTTACAACTACAGTATAACTTGTTGTACCCGGTGAAAAAGCGGGTGCAAGAGCGCCTTTATCTACCGTTAACGAACTGAGCGTAACATCGGTAAACGGCAGCCTTATAGCATGTACAGTATAATATTGTGTATTAGAATTATCTGCTGCTGTAATACCCACGGTAAATACGTTATCCCCTACGGCAAGTGGCAAGCTACCAGATGCACCACCAGATATAGCATATCCGTTTACCGTAATAACCGTACCGCCTGGGTCAGACGCGTTGGGGATAAGACTGATTGCCGTTACATTGTTGGGAATAGTAGCAGTAAGGTTATTATTGGTTTGGTTAATGATAGCCGAATACTGCGCGTTACCTGAAAGTATAACATTGATCAAACCTGCATTTGATGAATATGCCCGATTGATGGTAATATTATAGGTATTGTTACCGCCACCGAATGAGAGCACATTTACGGGTATAACGTTGACGCCCCCCTGTAAGGCTACAAATCTTGATGCTCCTACATTTACGAGCGCTCCGCCCACCCTTACTTCGGCATGGCTATCCTGTGCCACGGGCGCAATTACAATACCGGTTACATTAGGATCGCTAATGACCATCGTATAATCATTCGTTGCCGGATCAAATACAGGGATTAGCGGTGTTATTGTCCCATTGATATTCATCGTTAAGCTTTGCAGCAAATTATTTGTCGAGAAATTCCTGGTTACATTTACGGTGTATGTTTTTTGAGTTGTTCCATCGCCGGCAGTAACTACGATCACCATAGGTTCAACTGCCGAAAAGTATTGGAGCGTGATGGCATTGCCATTAGCGGTATTTAAAGCCGTCCCGTTAATGGTTATCGTCGAGCCATCATTTGTAGCAATTGGTTTTAGGGTGAAGGCCGTTACATCGCCGGTTACCGTAGTGTTATAGGTATAAGTACCACTGTCGAAAGGCACATCCAATCCCGAATTGGTGGTCAGGATGCCCAGACCGGCAAGTGTTGCGTCTGTTGATGCGGCACGCTGTACATTTACGTTATACGTGTTTGACGCACCATTTTGAGCAACTACAGTTATTGGTACAGCGTTATCGCCCACTGCGAGCGGAGTGGTTAAAGCTATTCCCGAAGGTGCGGAATACCCATTTATTGATGCCAATGCAGTAACGTCATAAGCAGGTGTGATATCGATAGAGGTGGTTGCATTGCTTACCTGAACGGTATAATTATTGACCCCGCTGCCAAAAGCCGGACTAAGCGAACCTGTACTTACAGCCAGGTTGCTCAGCAGGTTGTTTGACGAGAAGGCTCGGTTAATAACCAGGCCATAATAATTTTGCGTAGTACCGTCTTGCGCGGTGACCACTACATTGTAGGAGTTATCGCCTAAGCCGAGTGGCAGAGTGACCGGCGTGCCCGAGTTAAATGGTGTACCATTGACCGTTAATGTTGCATTGGGTTCATGGACTATTGCTGTAAGATCAAAACTGGTAACTGTGTTGCCCACACTTGTCCTGTATACATTGTAAATATCAGGTGATGGGAGTGTGCCTGTGCTGATGCTAAAGCTGTTTAATGTTGCATCTGATGACGGCAAACGGGTTACCGTAATATTATAAGGATTTGTGGTGGTACCATCCTGCGCGGTTACATTTACCGGGATAATGTTGGAGCCAACGTTTAAAGAGATGGCGCCCGATGACGCGCCGGATGTTACCTGGTTACCATTAACCGTTACTCCCGCGTTAACATCTGATAAGGTTGGTGTTAACGTTAAAGAAGTAACACCTGTTGCAACCGTTGCAGTATAATTATTAGTGCCTGATGCAAACGAAGGAGATAAACTACCCTGGCTGATAGATAAGCTGCTCAGGTTACCATTGGTTGATAAGAATATTGAAAATGCCGAAGCATTTGAAGCATCCTGCGCAATATTATAATTAGCCGAGCTTAATCCCGAGCCGTTGATGGCATAAGTGCCGACCAGCGTACTTAATGTTACCGCTGTGCTAAAGCTAAGCGTACCTGTAGTAGCCGATGCCTGGGTATCGCCGTTTAAAAAGCCCGTTATGGTACCTGTTACCGATGGGTTTGCCGTATTAAATGCGCGGCTTGCCGGGGTGGCAACATAGCTTAAGGTATTTTTGGCGATGGTTAAGGCCGTATTGTTAGCAGCAGCGGCAATTAAATTATAGTTGGCTGCCGTTACGCCGCTTAATGTTATGGGGTAACCGCCAACACTGCTGGTTGTGGTAGCTGTGGTGTTATAAACCGGCGTACCTGCCAGGGCAGTAGAGGCGGTTTCATTGTTGACATAGCCGGTTATGGCACCACTTAGCGAAGGATTTGCCTCACCGTAATGCTTGGAGGCGGCCTGCGCCGTAAACGTTAAATTAGCCTTGGTTATGGTAAATATAGTGGTGTTGGAGGCTGCAGGCGTAAAAGTGTAGTTGAGCGCGTCCAATCCATTAACCGTTACAGGGTAACTGCCTATGGGGCTACTTTCAGTAGCTGTAGTTGCATAGGCAAATGAAAAGGCAACCTGGTCAATAGTCTGGCCGTTGGCTAAACCCGTAAACACTACATTAAACGATGGGTTTGCAGCGCCATATACCTTGGTTGCGGGCTGTGCGGTATAGGTGATAACGATCTTATTAAGCGTTAAGGCCGTGTTATTGGCTGTGGCCTGTACAAAACTATAATTGGCTGCGCTTAGGCCGCTCCCGGTTATAGGGTACTTGATTACTTTTGTATTGTCGGTGGTTACCGGACTGGTGGCATTAGCTGTTGAGGTAAAAACCATCGTACCTGTTGTGGCCGTTGCCTTGGTATCGCCGTTTACAAAACCGCTTACCGAACCCGTAAAAGTTGGATTGGCTGCGCCGTAATCGCGCGATGCGGCATCGGCAGTATAGGTTAATACTGCTTTATTAACCGTTAATTGCTGGCTCACATTTGTTGCTGCCAAATAAGTAGTATTACCCGCCTGCGATGCAGTGATATTTACAGTACCCACGCCTACAATGTGTACAAGGCCGGCGCTGGTTACTGTAGCAACATTGGCATTATCGCTGGTGTAGGATACCGGCAGCGTACTCGCCGCCACTGCGCCTAAAGTAAAATCTGCTGCCCCGTAAGTTGCTGCCGGAATACTATTAAAGGTGATGGCTTGGGGCGTTTTATCTTTGGTAATAGTGGTAGTATATATTTTGGTGGTGATGCCATCCTGCGCTGTTACCACGGTTGTGATGGTATTACTACCTGGATTTAAACTGAGCGCCCCTGATGCAGAACCAGATGCTACAGTAGTGTTGTTAACTTTTACGGTAGCATTGGCCTGTGCTATTGCAGGAGTAAGGGTTATTGATGTTATGTTATAGGTTACATTTGCCGTGTACGCATTTGTAATGGCCGAGAATACAGGACTTAACGTGCCTGAACTTAGTGCCAAACTCGTAAGATAGGCATTATTGGACAACGTTGTAAAGCTTTTTACATCTCCATATGACGTACCGGCCGCACTGGTTGCGTAAGCTCTGGCATAGTACAAGGTAACAGGACTAAGCCCGTTTAGCCCTCCCGAAAATGAACCTGTACCCGCCCCTATAGCCTGTTTCTGATCTGTACCAATAACCGGTAGTGTATTTGTACTGCTATATACTATCCCTGTTTCTGTAACTGCAATATCACTGTAGGTTACACTACCTCCCATGGTTACGGTAGTCGAGGATATATTGCTTACCGTTGCGGTTGAAAGCCTTGCAAGATCTGGCGCCCACAAGCCTGTTACTATAGCCGGAAATGCCGGAATTCTTGATCCATCCAACAGTGTGCTTACTACGCCTGTTGTAAGATCGACGCTATTTATACTGCGTGTTGTTATACTGCCACCCGGATTGCCATCGGCATAGTAGATTTTATTATGACCAAAGTCGGCGGCCATACAATAGCTGGGCTGGGCAGATACTTTAGATTTAACGGTTGTTTGTCCTGTACCGTCAGGGTGAACCTTAAATAACGCGTCGTTATCCCCTAATGCCGCAGTATTCTCCGATGTCAGCATATAAATATAATCCGTTGCAGGGTCATACGCGCAGTCAACACCCACCAAAGGTCCCGATGCCGCCACAGTAGGTATAGTACGGGTTACCGAGTTGTCTGCCAGGTTAATTACAACCAAACTATGGTCAGCAAAAAGGTTTTCGTATACAAATGCACGGTTGTTTTTTGGATCAAGCGCCAGGAATGTTGGATTTTTACAAAAACCAGATACTAACGATGTTGAACCAGTGCCATCCGGCTTTACGCGCCAAAGGGCATCATTAGTGCCCGCGACGCTGGTTGTTGCATCCTGCGTTACATAGTAAATATAGTCATTTACCGGATCGTATCTTATCGACTGAATCCTCACAGGAATTGTTAGCGTAATAAATTTTATAATTGCGCCCGTTGTTAAATTCACAACCTTTATACCTATACCGTTTGGTGGTGTGGTAGTATAAGCTTCATAAATAAAAGCCCTGTTATGTTGCAGGTCTACCTGTAACAGTGTAGGCGAAGGCGTAAAATTAGACGCAAAGTCTGTTTTATTGCCTCCCTGATAGTCTAAGCTATGGATTCCGTCATCTGCTGACTGAGCGGTACCTTTACCATCATTTGTTACATAATATACTTGCGCATTACTATTAAACCCAGCAAGCAACACCGCCCCAAACAGCAATAAAGCCATCAATGTGTGCAGATTAACTTTAAACAGGTTAATTAAAAGAGGTAAAAGTTTTTTCATTTTTGAGGTTTAGGGAAGTTGTCTGTTGGATATCGGCTTGATATTATATTTTAATTTTAAGGTATTATCCTTAAGTTGTTAAAGCATAATTCAAACCTGCTGCTTGCTATATTCGTAATTTGCCATTACTTGGTATAGCGTTGCCCCTGCCTTATTTATGGTTAAATAAGGCAGGGGTAACACTTTATTTTTTACCCTTGCAAATTGTATATCAGCATCGGGTAGCGTTAATGATTATGGTCTTGATGGATATATGCCTTCAAGGGCAATAATGAAGTTTATGGCCAAAACAGGTTGAACTAAATTTACCGCGGTTGCACCACCAACGGTTGATACTGAACCTGGATTTAAGGTAACATCAGGTGCAACATCTGAATAAAGGTTTTTACTTTCGCCAGAAACTGAATCAATAAGGGCTGATGGGTAAAAATTGGTTGGTAAAACCTGGTTTGCACCGGTTGAATTGGCCTTAATAAGGTGGGTGTGTGCTGGCATCTGATCTGTTGAAAGGACAACAGATTCTTTACCGATTGCCTGGCCCAGGTTGTACGCTGATAAATCTTTACCCTGCCCCTGCTGAATTGGAGCACGGCCACGCAAATCCGGCAGGGCAAAATTCGACATGCCATCACCGCCATAATAAGTCTGGATTATTGAAAACAATGCCTGCCATTGGCTAATTTGTAATAAACTTCCGTCGCAAAGCGCCCATCCACGTGGGGCAAAATCGCCCGCAAACATTTTGATCTCACCAATGTAAGGTTCCATAGTTAATAAAGTTTAGGTTTTAGTTAATAAGTTAAATATTTGATTTAAAATTGGTTAATTCGTCGGTAAATATATATTAATATGTGTAATATAAAATTTATTCGCTGCCAGTATTTTATAATTTAAAGCTATAAACACCAGTCTAATTATCAACACTTTATAAAAGCAATCGTCTGGTTAATTTTATTACCAAATAAGAATACTACCGCCCTTGTAAAGCATTTTTTTTACCAAAAACATAGTATTTAACAATACGTTTTAATATGTAAAAAAAATGCTACTGTGATTTTATTTGCTTTTGTATTACATTTCAAATCTCTGCTTTAATTAAAAGGCAGCACAGGGTATAATTAGCTTTTTTTAAAGGGTTTTTAAGGGTAAAAAAAGGCTTAATATAGATGTTGTGTTTCTACACATAATTGAGCACTTTCGGTAAACTCAAATAACAACATCATGATCAAAAAGATTACCCTAATTTCCCTGGCTTTTGCCACAATTAGTTTTAGCTCGTGCCAGCAAAAGCAGCAAGCCGATGTCAGCACTAATAAAATCGGCATTAACATTGATACGTTAAGCCTTCAAACGGCGCTGAGGTACGTAAAAAACTATAAAAAAAATGCTGGCACGGTTGATTCAGCCTTCTCTGATGCGCAAGCCGTGGAGAAGACCTATAAAGGATCAAACACCAGGTGCATTTGGTTTAGTGTTGATAGGCTGCAGGCTCTTGTTGATTCTATAAAAAAGGAGAAGGGTGATGGCATTCGTTTTTACCTGGCTACTTACGACAAATCTTACTCCGAAGATTTTAAGGGCGGCCATAAGCCTGAGAAACAATACTGGGGTTATAATACACTGGTAATGGTATCAACAAAACCAGACAGCACTACAGGCACTCTAATCCACCAGGATTACTACGGCAAAAATTCACAGGCAGGCCAAAATGGTGGCCAGCAAGGTTTTATTGTTGGCTCCACCCCCGAAAATCGCGGCGAACAATGCCCGCCACCGGCTACCTGTAAAGGTGCAACCCTATTGCTATTAGGCAACTAAATCAATTAAAACAAATGATGTTCATCACCATAAATACCGGGTGTGAATTTATATGCTTCCTGGCTGCCCTTATCTTTTTAATAAAAGATAAGAGTACAGCCTGGAAGCTGTTTATCCCATACCTGCTGCTAACCTGCCTTGTTGAAATGACCGGCGTATACTTGCGTAAAGTAGCACATGTGCCTAACTACGCCCTGTACAATGCTTTTTTATTGTTTGAATGCGGCGTTACAGGCTATGCGTTTTACAGTTTATACAGGCCATTTAAAAATACCGGTAAATGGCTTATTGCCTGGTATATTATTTTCACGACCATATACGTGGCAGAGCTGGTTATGAATCATTTTAAAACATTTGTATCCATAACCGCTACCGTAATGTCGGTTGTATTTGTACTGGCAAGCCTGTATTACTACTACCTTAAACTGATGGACGAAAACTTTGAGCGGCTTGCATTTTCAGCACCGTTCTGGTGGGTAAGCGGCGCGTTATTTTTTTACTTCGGCAGTACAACCTGTAACATATTTTTCGATTATCTTTCCAGCTTAAAACCTATCAATAACCAGCTTTCCATACGGTACTATATTTTTATTTTACTAAACATAACACTATACTCTTTTTGGTCATACGCTTTTTTATGCAGATATCTTCGCAGGAAATCATCTTCCTGATAGGGCTTACATCCCTCATTTTTTTGATCGCCCCGCTTTTCCTCATTATCTATGTAGTTTCCTACAATCGCAAAAAAAAGAAACATCATGAGGAAAAGTTGCTGCTGCAAAAAACATTTGAAAATGAGCTGCTTAAAACCCAGATAGAAGTACAGGAGCAAACCCTTAAAACCATCGCTTACGATCTGCACGATAACATCGGTCAATTGTTGAGTATCACCACTATCACCCTAAGTTCTATCGATTTGGACAATAAAGACAAAACGGCCGAGAAACTGGCTTTTGTTGAAGACCTCACAATCCGATCCATCAAAGAAGTAAAAGCCTTATCGCGCCTGCTGCACGGCGAAGAACTGGTAAATCGCGGATTGGCAGCAGCTATTGAATTTGAACTGGAATGGCTACAGCGATCAGACAAATTTAAGATCAATTTTGATAAGCGAAATTTCAACACATTTAACGCCGATAGCGGAAAAGAAACCATCCTGTTCCGGCTGTTCCAGGAGATTATAAATAACATTATCCAGCATGCCAAAGCAACCGAAATATTTATAACTTTAGAGCAGATTGAAAATTCATTTAAGTTAACAATCCGCGATAACGGGAAAGGTTTTAATGTAGAAGAAACACTAAAACGCAAAAACGGGATGGGCCTGCACAACATCACCAAACGGGCCGCCATGATAAATGGCACAGCCTCCATCAACTCGGTAGCCGGAAGCGGATCTGAAATTATTGTAACCATACCCTACTAAATATTAATGTACGCTGATAAAATAGATATAGCCATTGTTGATGACCACACCCTTTTTCGCCAGGGCCTGGTAAGTTTGCTTACCGATTCGGGCAAAGTTAATGTCATCTTTGACGCCGAGAACGGCCAGGATATGATCAGAAAACTGCCACGCCAACCCCTGCCCGAAGTGATCCTGATGGATATTACCATGCCACAGATGGATGGCTATGAAAGCACCAAATGGATTAAGGAAAACCACCCTCAGATAAAAGTACTGGCTTTAAGCATGTTTGAAGAAGACAAACCCATCATAGGGATGCTTAAAAGCGGTGCCGGCGGCTACATGCTTAAACAATCAAGATCATCCGATCTGCTTGATGCCATTACCAGTATTGCTAAACAATCCTATTACATGAATGATTTGGTAAGCGGTAAGCTATTACGCAACATTCAGGACAATCAGGTTATAAAAACACAGCAGGTAGAAGTTAACACAAACGAGCTGAGGTTTTTAGAGCTATGCTGCAGCGATCTTACCTACAAACAAATTGCCGATATGATGAACCTCAGTCCTCATACTATCGATAATTATCGCGAAGCCTTGTTTCAAAAATTTGGAACAAAATCAAGAACAGGATTGGTGATAGCGGCTTTGAAACAGGATTTAATAAAGATATAGGGGAACCTTAATATCTTTATCAACCAGTCATGCCGAACTTGTTTCGGCACCCCACAGGACAGGTGGACTTCATGCTGTACACCTTGCATGTGGGTTGCCGAAACAAGCATGACTTTATTCTCTTGGAAAGGCTGCCTCCCTACTCAATAAAGCTCCCATCCCCTCTTCTCTTCATCCTTTGTCCATGGCGCATCGGCGTACCCGTCCATTTTTGAAGGTTTAGCTTGGCGCTAAACATAAAGTATCTGCTTTGTGCATTACTGAGTGTGTTGGTTACCGAGTTTTCGGTAGTAACCTGGCTAACAAAATTATTTTGTTTTAAAATATCAAACACCTGGAAAGTGAGCGTAAGGTTTCTGCGTTTAAAAAACTGCTGTTCAATATAAGCGTTAATTACCAGCGGATTACGGGTTAGATTTTTAGAAACGCCTTCAACAAAATTTTTACTTGCGCTGTATCCAAAATTAGCTGTGCGACCTTCGAGAAAGTAAAATTTACCGTCAATAGCGAGGGCTGTGGTACTAATATTGGTATTTACCGAGTGAGGCAGCGTGAAGAAGGATTTTGATACATCGTATGATACATAAGGGTTAACTTCTATTGATTCGTTTGGATTGATCTGTGGACCAAAACGTTCATTAAAATGCCAGGTGGTGGTATAGTTTTGAAAGCCCTCACTCATGGATACACCATGGCCATAATTGATAGTTCCGTTGAGCGAAAGGTTATACTTACGATCATCCAGTTGTTTTGATATATTGTAGTTGCCACCAATAGTATAGCTGCCGTTTAAATTGATGTAGTGCGTTTCGTTTTTTTTAGAGTCGAGAGCATCGGGTATTAGCACGGTATTGGAAACTATCTGGTTTTTAATAAAACTAACATTGCCATTTGCCGATACATTGAACTTTGAATCAACAATGTAATTATTGTATTGCAGGTTGATAGAATTCCTGAATGATGGTTTCAGATTGGGGTTACCTACAACCGGGTTTTGCGGGTTTGATTCATCACGCACCGGCTGAATTTGGTTAAATGTTGGTTCCTGCGGACTGCCCGAATAGTTAACAGAAAATCGCTCCTGTTTTGACCATACGTACTGGAAACGCGCTATCGGGATTATATTGAAATTACTGCGGTGGGTACTTACAATACCGTCGCTAATTTTTGTACCATCCAACACGGTAGGCACAGCCGTAACACCTAATGAAACATTATATTTTTTTTGGTTTATGCGGTAATTAAGCGCTAAGCGTGTTTCTGTAAATGAGTATTTAAAAACATTGCTCAATGAATCAACCAGTGGCCGGTTCCCTAAGGAATCTATGTTATAAGTGTATGCCTTATTATCGTAGCTGCGCGAATTTACCTGGGCGTTAAATTCCAGTTGTGATATATCGCTCAATGGTTCAACAAAAGTAAAACTGGTTCTGAAATTATTACTCAGGTTAGTACGACTGATGTAACGATGCACTAATGAATCCTTTAGCATGGTACTTGTTGAACCCTGGTAATAAATAATATTATTATCCTGATTATTAGCCGTCTCATTGTTTGATCGGTTATAACTCACCTGCAGCGAGAGATTACGTTTGGGCTTTTTAAACAAATGCTGATAAAACACGACACCACCGTATGCAGGTACTGTATTATTACTGCCGGTTAATCCCGAAATATCCTGGTGAATTAACCCCGTTTTAAAATTTTGGGAAACATTTGATGAACTTGAGCCCGAGTAACTAAAATTTGGCGTAATTTTTAAATAGTTGGCACTATCAATATTATACTCCATCTCCAGGTTGACATTATGTGTTTTATTGTTGTTTTGAGAGTTGTTATTCCTGATAAAATTGGTTGTACCCAGTTTGCTGAACTGTTGCCCCTCGCTATGATTTATAGAATTTACATCTCTGAAATTATAATTATAGCTGGTATTGATCTGGATTTTTTTGGTAAGATAACTGCGGTAACTGATATTAGGGCCACCTGTTTTTGTAGTACCGCCACTACCACCACCTCCGCTTCCAGAAACGCCGTTCACGGTATTTACAAAGCTGCCGATAACGCCTATCTGTTCGTTCCCATTCAGGCGCTGAAAAAAAAGGCGGTTATCATAACGTTCATCACTGCCAGCACCTGCATTTAAACGGCCCACATTCCCTACAGATCTATCGGGCCGGGTGGTAATGTTGAGCACTTTTTGAGGGTCGCCATCTTTAATTCCCGTACGGGCGGCCTGGTCGCCGTAATCATCAATGATCTGTATTTTTTCCACAATGTCGGCAGGCAGGTTTTTAATGGCCTGCGCTACATCGCCGCCTATATAATCTTTGCCATTTAACCTCGCTTTTACAACAGCCTGCCCCTGGTGTGTTACCGTACCGTCTTTGGCAACTTCAACACCTTCCATTTTTTTTATCAGCTCATCAACAGTGGCATTTGGGCGCACTTTATAGTCGCTGGCGCGGTACTCTACTGTATCTGTTTTATAGGAAATGCTCGGGCCACCGTTCACAACCACCTCCCCAAGCATATGTGACTGTTGCTTTAAAACAAAGGGATCAAGGGATAAACTGCGCGATTCATCATTATTCAGCATCTTCCTGATAACAGGTTGATAACCAATACTGGTAACCGTTATCACAAACGTAGCCGATTTAACCTTCCTGAATGCAAACTTGCCAGTTGGGCCGGTACTGGTAACCGCGCTATCTGTAGCCGACACCAGTTTTACAGTTGCACCTTCCATCTTTTTATCAGCGGTATCCTTAACAACCCCTATAACTTCCCTGAAAGGTAATGGACCTTTTTGCACCTTTGATCTCCGCTGCTGAAAATTATCATTATTGCCATTATTACCGTTGTTTCCATTCCCGCCTCCCCGGCGGCCCTGGGCATAGGTTATACTCACAGATACAATCATCAATAACAGAAGTAAAGGTTTTTTCATAGTAAGGCAGCTATTGCAATTGTTTAGGCAGTCTTGGTTCTACAGTTATCAGTTTTAACCAAAAGATGAATAAATATCCTTTTGACTGTAAACTAACTACTTTAGACTGTATGCTTGACAGTAATTAAACTAAGGGGCTAAAATACAAAGGCTGCAACAGTTTATTTTAAACTGTTGCAGCCTTGTTACATAACAACCTTGTTACTTAATTTCGTCGAGCTGCAAAACAACACTTGTTCTGCCGCTGTTAACATCGGGGTTGATGCCAACGGTCATTAAAAAATCGCCGGTAAGCGTCAAATCATTACCTATAGTTGAATTGGTGCCGGGATAAAGATTTATCTCTTTAACCTGGTATTTTTTCTGCGGATCGAGGCCTTTTAAACGGATAGGCACTTTGGTACCCGCATTATAACGGTTATTAACCAAATAGTTAAATACTACGGCTTTTGATTTGGCATCATTTACATACATAATAGATGCGGCATCATTATCCCATGGGCTTTGAAGGCGGTATTGGTCGCCGTGCCAGATAGCTTCTTTCAGGTAATCATAATTTTTGAGCGCGCCATGAACATATGAAAGATCCTGCTCGCTTAGTTTACTTACCACAATGTCAAAACCTAATTTACCCATCATAGCCACATCTGTACGGAACTTTATTGGCTGTTTGCCCCAATCTGTTACGTGGTTTGAGCTGGTGATAGCCGGGTAAAAGAACGAGTACTCCCATTGGATGAAAACACGCTCCAGCGGTTCGGTATTATCGCTTGGCCAAAACTCGGTAAAGTATTTAAGCGCACCATAATCAACACGACCGCCGCCACCAGAACATAGCATTAAAGGAACTTTTGGATACTTCGCCCTTACGCGCTCAAGTACTTTATACAGCCCCCGTACATAATCAATATATAAATGCGATTGATCTTTTTTCAAATAAGCCGAATACGCGTTATAGATCACCGCGTTACAATCCCATTTAATATAAGCCAGATCTGGATTTTTGGTAAACAGGTTATCAACTATCCCATAAACAAAATCCTGCACCTGCGGATTGGAAAGATCCAATACCAGCTGATTGCGGAAATATTTTTCGGGGCGGTTGGGTTGTTTAATTACCCAATCAGGGTGTTTGGTATACAATTCACTGGCTGGGTTAACCATTTCCGGTTCTATCCAGATACCAAATTTTACGCCATCTGCCTGCGCTTCTTTAACCAGCGAACTGATGCCGTTTGGCAGCTTCAGTTTATTCTCCTGCCAATCCCCAAGCCCGGCAACATCACCGTTACGGGGGAATTTGTTACCAAACCAGCCATCATCCAGCAGAAATAATTCGACACCTAATTTTTTGGTATCTTTTAATAATTGAGCCAGTTTGGTTTCGTTAAAATCAAAATAAGTTGATTCCCAGTTGTTCAGCAGGGTAAGTCTTTCGCCTTCACCATCAACAATTTTATATTTGCGGGCCCAGCGTTGTAATTTACGGCTGGCATCCCCCTTGCCATGGTTTGAATAGGTATAAACCAGTGCCGGGGTAGTAAATTCTTCGGCAGGTTTAAGGTGATATTCTGATGCGGCATTGTTTATACCGGCAATTACCCTCAAATTATTAGAAACATCCAGTTCCAGGTCGATCTTAAAATTTCCCGACCATTCCAGCGCACCAAGCATTACTTTACCTTCATCCTCGGTAGCAGGTTTATCCATAGATACCATAAACATCGATGGCTCATATAAATTGGCACGGGTGCCCAATTTACTATCTATGGTTTTAATACCGTGGGTCAGTTTTGCTTCTTCGGGCTGCATTTCAGAAGCCCAGTTGCCATGGTATTGTTTGAGCCAAAAGCCATCACCCTTTAAGTTTAAATTTGCAGAAGCAAATTTATTAAGCGTTACCGTTCCCTTTTCGCCATGTTTTATAACCGACCATTGTTCAGTTACATCTTCCTTAAAATAGGTTTTGTAGTACAGGGTAACTTCAAAAGGATAAGCCGGATCTTTCAGCTTTACTGTTAATAAGCTGACATCTTCATCAATTTTAGTAACGGTGTGGCTTACATAAACCAGGTTAAGTGATTTATTGCCATCGGCATGTGTAACCGTTATAGCCGGTTCGGCAAGGCTGGCCGAACCGGATGGCATATAAGCATCATTAAGAACGCCCGAATCATCAGCCTGGTGATACATTTTCAGGATCTGTTCGTACTCTTTGCCATTACTCAATTTTGTACCGAAATAAACCATTTTAAGGTTCTTTTCGGCATCGGTTTGCAATACCAACGCGTTATTTTGTGTTTCTACAGGGATAGTTACCGTTTGAGCGAAACTTGCTGTCGCTGCAGATAACAAACTTGCCAGCGTAAAGCAAACAGGTACCAGGAATGTTTTTTGTGTTCTTCTCACTTTATGATTTTGGTTATTTTTTGATCTCAAATTTATACAATGCCGCGTCGCTTCCTCCCAGCTTAAAGCTTGTTTTTGGGTTTATGGTATTGCCTTGCAGCAGTTCATGAACTTCATATGATGCGGTTGGGTTTAATCCTAATCGTTTGTTATCAAAAGCAAACGTTTTGGGTTTATTGCCATAATTAAACAAGGCAATATAGATACAATTCCCGATTTTTTGGGTAAACATTTCAGAGGCATTTTCACCGGTATTGCCTTCAACTGGTTTAAAAGTTTTACCATTTTTTATCACCGTTAATATTTCGGGATTTTGATACCATGCAATGGCTCTCGCGCTCCACTGCCCATGTACCGAAAAATCATCACCTGTAATAAACGTACCGGTTATCATTGCCGATAACATGCGCGCGCGGTTAGTACCTTCACTTTCTGTTGCTAATACCACATGATCTGCATCAACGTAATTGTATAAATAAGTTTGCCACCAGCCGTAACTTACACTATTTAAGGTGTATTGGGTGTTATCGATACTTTTAAAAGCATCGCAGGCAATTCTGCGGGTATGCACGTATCTTCCTGTAGCCAGTGTGGGTGATATAGCGGCGTAGATAAGCATCTGGTCGCCGAGTTTACTGATGAGGTACTCCATTCCTTTGCGGT
Organism: Mucilaginibacter sp. P1_A3; assembly: GCF_056406855.1. NCBI lineage: Bacteria > Pseudomonadati > Bacteroidota > Sphingobacteriia > Sphingobacteriales > Sphingobacteriaceae > Mucilaginibacter > Mucilaginibacter sp. P1_A3. Next base: position 25,114 of record NZ_JBFTZJ010000006.1, on the reverse strand, counting down.
AAGCCTGCATGCCGGTGGTTACCGTGGGATCATAAAAATGAGTCGATTCGGCAGTGGCGTGGCCCAGGAAATCAATCTTGATCATTTTAAAACCGCATTCCTTTAGTTTGCCAATAACCAGGTCGATGTGTTGCAGCGTACCTGGGTGCGTGGGGTCAACAGCTCTGGCGCCATCAATGTCATGAAAACCTTTACCAACTTTTGTCCAGGTTTCTCCATAAGTATAATTTGATCCGGCTACCTTTCTATTGGGACCATCTTTCCAGCCCCAGTCAGTAAACGGCGCCCAGTATACTCCGGGTTGCAGCCCTTTGCTTTTACAGTAATCGGCAAACTCTTTTAGCTTACTGTAATCGCCTTCCAAACCGCCTTTCAACATAAAATCCCAATATGAATCAAGATCGATAAAAGCCGTGTTGCCTGTACGGAACGCAGCCAGGCTATCAGCAAAAAAATCGGCTACCTTGGTGGCCTTTTCATAGTTCAGTTTTTCCTGCATTACGCCCCAACTGTTCCAGCCTACGGGTGTTGGGTTTGTCCAGTTAAAAACAACAGGAGGTTCGGCAATGCGATTGGCTTTGGCATATTCTTCCATACCTGTACGCCAATCATCAAAGTAGCCTACAAAAATCTTAGGCGATTTTACAACATCACCTTTAACGTCGCCGTGATCTATGTGATCGCGGGTTACATTTACATCGGTATAGCCGCTCCAAACCAGCAATCTGTTGCCGCTATCATTTTTTGATGTACTACGAATACCTGTTTTCCATATTTCGTGCTCAATGGAGCCGGCAATGTAACCATTGCGCCAAGTATTATCATATACGGCACCAACTTCGGCGCTGGTATTGCTGAACGGAGCCTTAAACTCCTTTGCATTATAGCGAATAAAAGTATCGTTATCAAAAGGAACAAAGATGCTGCGGACGTCGCCGGTAACAACCGGTATATTGCCCGAAAAAGGCATGATGGAATTGCTGCTCAGGCTTTTTCCTGATAATACGATCTGTGTAAGGAAAAACTCTTTACCGGGATAGGTATAAAACACCTGCTCAATTTTAGCAAGGTTGTTTCCGGTTATGGTTATTACATGCTTTTCGCCTTTACCAAAGCCATCATTGATAGCGGTGGTAGTATATTTCCGCGACAGAGCATCGGTAGTAGATATCGCTACATCCTTTATTTTAAAGGTTGAACTGATATTGGAGAATATTGCCGTTTTGCCATGATAAACATTGTAATTGCCGGTTTTGAGGTCATAAACAATGGTATTGCCTTTGCCGTAGGGCATGGTTATGGTTGTGGTTTGCTTATGGATGGATGCAAGGGTAACCAGTGATTGTATTACTATCGACAGGGTAAGAATCAGTTTATAGCGTATTTTCATTTTTTTAAAAGGCATTAAGTATTATAAGTTGTCGTCCTGAACTTGTTTCAGGATCCCACAGGACAGGTAACCCACATGCTGTACACCATGCATACTGCACACTTTGCATGTGGGATGCCGAAATAAATTCGGCATGACAGGTGTTTTTTTTGTCGTCCTGACCTTGTTTCAGGATCCCACAGGACAGGTAACCCACACGCTGTACACCACGCATACTGCACACTTTGCATGTGGGATGCCGAAATAAATTCGGCATGACCCTTGTTTTTTAAAGTCGTCATCCTGAACTTGTTTCAGGATCCCACAGGACAGGTAACCCACATGCTGCATACCATGCACGCTACACACCTTGCATGTGGGATGCCGAAACAAGTTCGGTATGACAGGTGGTTATGAATACTAACCAACCTTCACTGCCATTACTTCCTTCATTATTCCGTTAACCTTTATTTTCACCTTGCGTGGTGTGGTTGATGTAACCCGGTAGCTGATTACTTTACCGTCTTTCCATTTAAAATCAACTGTAAAATTACCGCGGGCCCGTAACCCTTTTACTTCGCCTGATGCTTTCCAGCTATCGGGGATGGCGGGGATCAGGTTGATATAACCTTCATGGCTTTGGATCAGCATTTCGGCAATGCCAGCAGTTGTACCCAAATTACCATCTATCTGGAAGGGCGGCCCGGCAGATAAAAGGTTTGGATAAATGCCACCACCTGCACCATAGTTGATGCCTGTACTTGTGGTTGGTTTCATAATTTCGGTAAAGAGTTTATAGGCCCGGTTACCATCATGTAATCTCGCCCAAAATAACAGCTTATAAGCGATAGACCAGCTTGGACCATCGTCGCCACGTACATTAAGGGTTTTCTTTGCTGCTTCGGCCAGTTCGGGCGTGCCATCGGCTGTGATCTCGGATGCCGGATAGATACCGTACAGATGCGAAATATGCCTGTGCTGTGGTTCTGTTTCTTTATAATCTTCCAACCATTCCTGGATACGGCCATCTTTGCTGATGATACCTGCAGGTGGAATTTCTTTAAGCCTTTTCTTCAGCTGGGCACGAAAATCTGCATCAACACCCAAAGTTTCTGATGCGGTAATTACATTGGTAAACAGTTCGCGCATGATCTGGTTATCAAAGGTGGCGCCAATGCAGATACTCGCATGCTGGCCGCTGCCATCGGGCATCATAAAACTATTTTCGGGAGATGAGGATGGCGCGGTAACCATGTAACCGCTTTTAGGATCTTTCACCAGGATGCTGTTATAAAACTGGGCCGATCCTTTTAAAATTGGATAAACGCTTTTCAAAAAGTTTTTATCGTTTGTAAAAGCATAATGATCCCAAATATTGCTGCACAACCAGCCCGAACCTCCTTTGGTTACGCCCCATGAGGCGCTTTCGCCGGGTTCTGTCCATCCCCAAACGTTGGTAATTACGTGGGCCACCCAGCCATCAGCGTTGTAATAAGCTTTTGCAGTGCGCTCGCCATTTTTAACCATGCCCCTCACCAGTTCAACCAATGGCAGGTTTAATTCTGATAAATTGGAAACCTCTACCGGGAAGTGGTTCATCTGCACATTTACATCCAGGTGGTAATCACCATTCCAAGGGGTATGTACTTCATTGGCCCACAAGCCTTGCAAATTGGGTGGTAGTAAACCAATGCGTGTGCTGCAAATACTTAAATACCTGCCAAACTGGTAAAATAAAACCGGCAGGCCTTTATCATCCGCAGGTGCTTTGTGAAAGCTAATCAGGCGCTGATCGGTAGTTTCGGTTGAATTACCTTCGCCTAAATTGATGCTTACCCTGTTAAACAGTTTTTGAAATTTGGCTATGTGCTGTTTTTTTTGCAAGGCATAAGACGTTTTCATGGCGGCGGCTAAATGCTGCTCCATTTTTGCTTTAAATGCCGGATCTTTAAAATCTGTAGTTGCAGAAATATAAATGATCACCTCGGTAGCATTTTTTACTACAAGGCTGTTTGCTGTATGGGTTAAAGTACCGCCAATAAGCTTTGTTTTAACGTTGGCAATGTATTGCATGCCGTTACCATCGGTACCATTATCCAATCGGCCAGCCATTTGCAAGGTATTGCCATCGGTTGTTGTAACTGATCTTTCCGGGCGATTGATACCAATACTAAAATTTAGCTGACCAGGTTTATTGGCCGTTAAGCGGATCATATCCACATCATCGCTGAAACTGGTAAAGTACTCACGCTTGTAAGTAACGTCATTAACTGTATAAGTACTTCTGGCTATGGCATTATCAAGGGATAGTTCCCTTTCATAGTTGGTAAATTTTGAAGCATCGGCGCCTTTATAATCAAACTCCAGGTTTAAATTGCCCAGGGTTTGGAAACAACCCCATTGCTTACCGCCCGAACCGGGACCTTTACAAACAAAATCCTTATCTATCAAAGCTTGCGCTTCTACATTTTTACCTGCTAATAAAAGCTCCTTTATTTGTGGTAACTTTTTATAGGCATCGTAGTTATTGGCATCCTGCGGCGAGCCGGACCATAAGGTAATATCATTTAGTACAATATTTTCTTTAGCCACTCCTCCATCCGGCATCATCCCAAGCCGACCGTTGCCCAATGCAAGCGTTTCTTCCCATCTTGACGCCGGCTTATCGTAATGCAAAGTAAGCGGCTTTTGCTGTGCAAAAGTGATGGTTGATATTAATAAGAGCGCTGTTGCGCCCGGTATAATAAATTTTAAATTCATCAGGTTTTGTTATGATTTTATTACAGGAATATCTATTGCATTTACATCCAGCTCCAACACTACTACAGAGCAGTTTTCATCGGGCAAGGTGGCTGGCAACTCTATCCTATATCCTCTTCTATCAGATTTGATAGCTACCGCATTACCGTTAAGGAAATATGATTTCAGTATTTTAACATTAGGCAATAAGGGGATATTCAATGTGCTATCCTTGTGTTGAAAAATGTTGATGTATATTTTATTGCCAAAACGTGTGGAACCATATTCGGCGGTTGGCACGTATGGGCCTCCATGGGTACCGTAAACGGCTTCGCCATATTGTTTTAGCCAGTTCCCCATCTCTTTTAAACGGGTTACCTGCCGGGCCTCCATATGGCCATCCATAGCCGGGCCAACGTTAAACAGCAGGTTACCATTGCCCGATGCTGATGTTACTAAAGTTTGGATGCACTGTTTAAGAGATTTCATCCCGTCGTTAGGTTTCCAGGCCCATTGATTACAAATGGTGATGCAACTTTCCCATGGCTCATCCATGTTTAATTTGCCTATCGTTTGTTCGGGCGTTAAAAAATCACCTACCGCATCGCCGTCCAGCTTATCGCTTATTTTTCCAAGCCTGTTGTTTACAATAACATTGGCATCAACACTTTTAATGTAGCTGTAAATTTCTTTGCCATCTTCTGTTGTCCATGGTTTTTCCCAATAACCATCAAACCAAAGCATAAACGGGTGGTATTTGGTGATCACTTCTTTCAACTCGTTTTTCATGCGGGTTTTAAAAGCGGTCATATCCCCTTTCCTGGCATTTATTTCGGGGTGATGAGGGTTATCTATCGGGTAATCCTTGTCATGCCAATCAAGCACGGTCATATAGATACAAAAAGTTATACCCTGTTTTTTACATGCCCTGGCAAGTTCGCCAACGATGTCTCTTTTAAAAGGTGATTTGGAAACGTTGTAATCAGAAAAAGCACTTGGCCATAACAGGAAACCGTCATGATGCTTGGCGGTGATGGTTAAATATTTCATCCCGGCATCCTTTGCAGCTTTCACCCAGGCATCGGCATTAAATAATGCTGGGTTAAATTCATGGTACAGGTTGTCGTAATCTTCTTCGGGTACCTGGTCATTGCGGCTCCAGCCTATTTCGGTACCACGTTGGGTAACCGGGCCAAAGTGGATAAACATACCAAAGCGTTTATCCATAAACTGATCCATAACCGCCTTGGGCGTTTTAAGCGGTGCAGCGTTTTTTACCTGTTGGGCAATTGAAACACATGTACTTAACACAAGAGCTATAATGAGCCCTGCTTTTTTCTCCATGGTATAGTTTAAATTAATTAGGTTGTACTATTTATTATTTACAAAAAAGTTAACAATCCGGCAGGCGTTGCCCTTGCTCGAATTATTTTTTTTGTCGCTGATCTTTATTCTTAATATATGGTTACCGTTACTCAGGTTATCGCCAAGCAGATGATAAACACCAAGGTGGATCCAGCTGTAGAACTCAGTTAACAGATCAAGTTCTTTGTAAGCTCCATTATCAACCGAATAGGATATAATACCGGCATCAGGCCCGGCCACTACCGCAATTCCAACGGCTGTACCTTTAAAAGGCAGGGTTAGTTCGCTGCCAGGCGCGGTCGAGATCAGCATCGGCACATCAACAAAGCCGGGGCGGGTGGAAAGGCCATCCTTTGGATTCCAGTTTGGGTTGATAGCCCAGCCCTTATCCAGTTTGGCATTGGCGATATTGTAATAGCTTCCGTTATTATAATTTGCCTTATCAATGGGTTTGGGTAAAGCAGCTTTAAAAGGTTGTTTATACTCTGCCAAAATACTGGCTTGTAACAACGCCTTGATGCTTTCAAAATAGATCTCCTGCCCATGGTACCATGGATGGATATCTTTAAAATCATCGGCCCAGGTTAATTCCTTGTTTTTTATCTTATCATTAACTTCAAGCGCCAGGTTAACATAGGGCAGGTTGTAGTGCGTAGCAACCATCTGGTGGTTCAATAACTCGGGCGAGACCTTGCCTTTGGCATAATTGTCCATTTTTTGAGGGTCGACAAATGCCATAAAAATTACATCTTTCATCGGGTTAGTCAGCTTTGCATGCCTCACTATTCCTTCTAAAGCGCGTACTTGTGTAGTACTATCCGTGCCTCTGTCGTTTACGGCTGCTTCTACAAAAAGCAGGTCGGTTTTGCCAGAATCAAGAATATCTCTTTGAACCCTGAAAGCGTGCGGAAGACTGCCTAATGACGGGATGCCGGCTGCTATGAAATGAAAATCAGTTTCGGGATAAGTTTCTTTAAGGTACTTGCACACCTTATCGCGCCAGCCTGGGTTAAAAGTGATAGAGCCTCCCAGGAAAGATACGGTAGCCTTTTTCTTCACCGTTGCAGCGTAATAAAAGTTATTTAGCCCCCCGGCAACCTTAACGTAATCACTATATGGTAGTATTTTTTGTACCGGGTATGAGTTATTGAAAATAAAATCAGCATAATAAGCCGGGCGATCAACCTTAAAGTGATGCCCCTGTAACTCCATTGGTCCCTGTGTTACAGGATGGATACTGATAGGGCCTCCCAATGCTATATAGCGCTTCGCCAAAACATCGCTATTCTCTGCAGGCGGGGCTAACTTATCATCAAGACCTATAGTATGCAAAACAGGCACCCTGAACGATGCCAGGCCTTCCAGGTTATCAATAGGGTTATCATTATAGGCAATGGCCTGTTCCTCGGTAAAATGATATACCCGTTTTAATTCATTCCAGGCGTTTGTATCTCCTGCCCCTTTTAGTTTACCACCGGGCCAGCTTTTAATATCGCAAACAGGAGTTTCGGCGTAAATACAGGTTACTTTATCGGGGTTGCGCTTAGCCCAGGCATAAGCATATAAACCGCCCCTGCTTACGGCTTCGAGGGCCACCTTTGGCGCAAAGGCCTGCTGTTTGGTGAGGTAGGTGTAAAACACATCATAAAACTTCATGGCCTCGGGGCCGCCATACTGGTTATCTACATTGATAAAAGCAACATAAAATCCTTTTGCCAGCAGGATACTATCCATTTGGGTATGCCAATCGGGGAATGACGTACGCCACACCCATGGATTACCCGGCAATGGATGGGCAGGTTTTACGTAATATGCATCGTAACCTCCAAATTTCAGTTGTACTTTTTCAAAACCCTGCCACAGATTAGTTTTATCCTGTGCTTTTAAGGCCGAAAAAGCAGTGATTGAAAGTAACAGGGTAATTAAATATTTAAGTTTTAGCATTGACTCTTCAGCTTTATTGTATTATTCAATGGTTATATCTCTTAATGTTTGAACAGACAAATTATATTCAACTGATCCAAAGCCGGGCTTTGTACCTGTATTAAAATATGCTGCATTTGTTTGAATTTGTTTTATTGGTCAGGGGTAAATGTATCGGGTTATTGCATTTCAAAAAATGGATAAACCTTTGAAAAAGATGGATAATCCACTTGTTAAACCGGGTTTAGCCTTGCATTCACATATATTATTCGGTAATAGATCATTTATAATCAACACGATAAAAAAAGAAGCGGATACATCCATACCAGCAAATCAGCTTTGTATCAATTTTGTGATCTAAAAAAATCCAATCTGCCCCAAAAGTTATATAATTGATTCTTTTAATTTACTGCCGAGAAACTATACAACTGCCCCACTTGCGTTTTAAAACTATATTTAAAATCGGTATTTTCCTGACTACCTGTTAAGCCTGCAATATTGTTTTTTAAAGCATTAGGCGACCTTAAATTACAAACACCTCCTGCCAATGATTTAATTGTAAGCTTCGCAATTTTGCCATTCTTCCATTCCATATTGGTGATCTCGAAATCGCCGCGGGCACGCAAGCCCTGTACATTACCGCTCCACCATGCCTTGGGTAAGGCAGGTAATAGCTGGATTTCGTTTGTTTGGCTTTGCACAAGCATTTCTGTAATACCCGCGGTATAGCCAAAATTACCATCTATCTGAAAAGGCGGATGCGCGCAAAAAAGGTTAGCGTAAACTCCCCCACCCTCGTTGTAATTAACACCTGAGCCACCTGCCAGCGTTATAAAGTTGTTCAGGATTTTATAGGCATGATCACCATCCTGTAGTCGTGCCCAAAAGTTCATTTTCCAGGCCATTGACCATCCTGTTGATACATCGCCGCGAGCCAATAAACTCACTTTAGCTGCTTGCGCAAGCTCAGGTGTTTTGATGGTGCTGATGCGCCTGCCGGGATGTAAGCCAAAAAGGTTTGATGAGTGCCGATGCGTATCTTTCGGATCATCACGATCTGTTTCCCATTCCTGTAATTGGCCCCATTTACCAATTTTAGGTTTTAGTAAATGTTCTTTCATATCGGCCACATGATCGCGATAGCTTTTATCTACGCCCAAAACATCCGCTGCTTCAATATAATTGGTAAACAGGTCGTAAATTATTTCCTGATCATAAGTTACACCGTCTTCTGTAGGGCCATGTTCTGGCGACCAACCCAAAGGCGATACAAGTGTACCATCGGGCCGGCGCTTTAAATGATCATCCCAAAACTCAACTATCTCCTTAAGAACAGGGTAAGCAAAGCTTTGCAAATATTGTTTATCTCTTGTAAAAGCATAATGTTCCCAAATGCCCTGGGCGTACCATGCGCTGCCGGGAGTGTTCCACAAAAAGCTTGAGCCGCCAAAGATGTTATTTTCGGTTTTCACTGTCCATCCGCGCACACCGGGATACTCTTTTTTTGTACTTTCCTTTTTAACCTCGCGCATGCTGTTGATATAATCCAGGTAAGGAATATGGCATTCAGAAAGGTTTGTAGGCTCGGCAAGCCAGTAGTTCATCTGGATGTTGATATTGGAGTGGTAATCGCTGCGCCATGGTGGGTTATTGCTCTCGTTCCAAAGCCCTTGCAGGTTGGCAGGCAACCCGCCTTTCCTTGATGAACTGATCAGCAAATAACGGCCATATTGATAAAGCAGCGCTTCCAGTTGCGGATCGGCAGCTTTTTTATAATCAATAACACGTTTATAGGTTGGTTCGGCCGCTATTGGCGCAGGTGTTGTACCCAGGTTTATAGCTACCCTGCCAAACAAACTTTTATAATCCAGCAAATGGTTATTAAATAATTGCAGGTATGTTTTAGCTGATGCTGCATCAAGGTTTTGTTTTACTTTGATACCCGGCGCTTCACCCCGCCAATGTTGCTCACGTTTGTTGCTGTAATCTGTTGCTGCCGAAAGCAAAACAGTAAAACCATCAGCTTGGTTGATGTTAAGCTGTGTGCCACCTTTGCCATCACTTTCAACAGTGGCAGTGCCTCCTTCTGTTTTCACAACAATGGATGCATTATAGGCTAAGCCATTTTCCAGTTTACCTTCTATTTGCAGCGCCGTACCATTGGCAGTAACTTTTGACCCATGGGCATCTTTAAGGCCGATGATTGCAGAGTAAGCTCCCTTTTTATCGGCAGTAAAATGCAATACCATTACCTTATCCGGAAAGCTGCAAAAGTATTCGCGTTTGTAAGCTACTCCTCCATCAGCATAAGCTATCTGCTGAATGGCTTTGCTGATATCCAGTTGCCTGCGGTAATTAGCAGGTATAGCCATACTGGTATCTTTACCTTTAAAATCAATAAACAAGTCGCCAAAGGCCTGGTAAGCGCCAGTTTCAGATTCATCACCAGTCCATAGGCTGATCTCGTTGAACTGGATATGTTCCTGCGAAAGGCCGCCAAAAACCATCCCGCCAAAACGGCCGTTTCCCATTGGGTAAGCTTGAGTCATCCATGTTTTTGCGGGTTTATCATCCCACATTATTAAACTTTGCTGCGTTTGAGCAGCCTTACTTGTTTGTGCACCTGATGTAACGCTAAATGCTACCTCAAAGGCAATAATGGTTATACAAATTACTTTTTTGATCATTTTAAATTTTTCAAATGAGCTTAACGGGCTTCAATCCACCCCTAACACCTGCAATACTGTGCTATATTTATTAATAATTAAGTATCAGAATTCGGTAAAATTGGCTTGTTGGTTTCAATCACCAATCATAAGAAATTTTCCTGTCATTTTAACATTTATAACACCATCATCACAAAAAAATTACGGGCGAATTTCTTGTCTTTATTAAATCAATGGAGATACTAAAAAAAAGAAAGTCCCGGATACTGATACCCGGGAACTTTTCTTTTCACATTACGCTAACTTATTTTATTGTTTATTCCAAAAGGTCATTTCGCTCATGTTGCTGTATCCAGAACCTGTTACGGTATGTAATACCCTGATGCGGATATATCTTATTGGAGGAGGATTACTTAACAGATCAACCTTTAAAGCAGCCTGCCCGTCATCAGACCGGGTAACCGATTTAAGCAGTATCCATCCTTTGGCAATTGCTTCAGCTTTCCAGCCAGAGTTATCGGCCCTTAAAGTGGTAGTTGCTCCTGTTAGGCTGTTAATACCCCATACTTCAAACTGATCGGGGTTATTACAGCAATTCCTGCCTACTTCTTCGGCCTGGCCTAAATTATCATAAGATTTACCCATATCGAACGTAAGCACATGTGGAATATAAGAACCGTCACTATGGAAGATATTTGGATATCCTTGCGGGCCATCACTATTATCCCAAAGTTTACTGATGCTTGTTTCGGACGAATAAGTTGATACGTCCTGTGGAAGATGTACTTCCGAGAACAAAGATTTATCACATTTTACGTAAGTGTAGATCCTTGGAAAAGTATCATAAGTTGCTACAGCAAATGTATCAATGGCTGTTCTTTCCGGTATATAAAAGGATTGATAGGTTATAGGAGTACCAGCTTTAAAATTAGGTAGCGTTATTGAGTTACTTGTTGGTAAAAGTATTGCAGAACTTGCTACTCCTGCTGCATTGGTATATTTGATTATCGTTTTTATGTTAATGGTATCTGGTGTTATAAAATTCAACTTTACAGAGCCGTCATTATTAAGCACATAAGGGTTAGCTGCATCATATGCTCTGTTTAATAAGGTCGCGGCATAAATAGGGCCGTAAACTTTGGCATTATTTACCTCAAAAGGGATTGACTTGTTGCCTTTTGCGTCATAAGAATATATGGTAAAAGAGTAAGTATATTCAGACAGACCTTTGATAACCGTTCTGATACTATCCTTTTTATCAGCAACATTTACAACTACAGAATCAGCCTTGTTGTTATAAAATACCACGTATTTTACAATGCTTGGATCGCTACTTGCTTTCCATTTAAGTCCCATCTCCAAATTACCTGGCTCTATAATAGTTGAAGCTACAGCACCTGTATATATTATTTCATGCCCATTATAAAAATTCTTGTAATCTGTAGCATGGTTATCTTTCTGGCAACCATACCAGGTGGCTAACAATACACAGCCAAGTAGTATATATATAAGATTTTTCATGTTTTTATGTTATGTTAAACAATTAACTTATTCTGGTTTTCCATAAAGTGATATTTCCATGGCATGCGCAAAATTACCGCCAGACCATGTTTGCCCCACTGCAAGCCTTATAAAATGAACAGAAGGCGCTGCTAATGAAACATTAAAATCTACTCCGGCCAATACAAAAGCATTATCAGCAGAATTATGAGATAAAGGTGGCAAGCCCGACGGAGGATTAGGATAACGGAAATTACCGAGGTTAGTCCAATCTCCTACAACGGTACCTACTGCAGCTGATACAGGCAATTGTGCATCTTTAGGCGAAGCAACATTTGATCCCCATAAAGAAAATACTTTGGGATTACCGTGGCCGAAGGCATATTTGTTTGATCCGTCGTCCGGCCTTTCCCATAATGTAAATCTGCTTAACTTGTAACTTAAACCAACATTAAATGTACAAACAAAAGGAGGGTTATGTCCCGGATTGGTGTGCCATCCGGACGAGCTGCCATCTGTTTTGCCATCCCATAAGTTTGGAAGTACCCAGCCATATCCTATTTCGGTATCAGATGATAGATTATAGGGGCTAAATTTGCCTTTATCTAACAACTGCTCAAACAGCGGGCTAATATTTTGTTTAATTGTATCAGAAATATTTCCAAACTTATCTGTTATGTAAACACCAAATTGCCTTGAATCTGTGTTATAACCACGTACCGAATAATCAATAGTATCAGATTTTGTATAATGCTGATCCTGAATCTCCATAGTATTGGTTAATTTATCATAAGCAGTTACTATAACACCAATTTCCTTTTTCAATGGATTTAATGCTCTTACATTAACGCCTCCAAAATCGGCCGCAATAATAGATGTTTCTTTTATTGATAAATAAGGCGGGATAAGCGGATGCACTGTTACTTTAACAGGATCTGAAGAAACGTTTGCCCGGCTCACCGTATACAATGTAACTTCATAGTCTGCTTCTTTAGCAAAACCTTCAACATTAACAGTATCGGTGTAATAAGATGATTTAGTTTCTCTGGATACTTTATCTCTTATCTGATACTTAGCCAGTACATATAGTATATTATCAGAGTTGGGCAAATCATAAGTGATATATGCACCACCATTATAATTGGCCACTTTAACATTGGTGATAACCGCCGGTTTTGATTTATCTGTAGAGATAGGTACTCTATCTCCATCACTCTTTTTACACGAAATTACACTTGTAATAATCATGGCTAAAAAAAGCAACAATGAACTAATCTTAATATTTTTCATATTTTTTTTTATATGATTGTTAAACTTTTACCTACCAATTTAAATTTTGAACAAGATTGCCATTAACAATCAGGTCATTATCTGTTATAGGCCATAAATAATTCCTAACATTGAAAACAGGGGTTATCAATGTTCGCGGACGATAATAGTTTACTGAGGAAGATTCAAATATATTCCATCCCTGTAGCGGTTTACTCAGCACACTTTGTAACTCTTTCCACCTGCGCAAATCCCATCCCGGCTGGCATTCAAAAGCCAGTTCAATACGGCTTTCCTGGTGAATTATCTGGCGCAAACCATCCTTAGTGGTATACTTTGATGGATTTTTTGAATAAGTTGACCATGCCTGAACAACACCTGGTAAACCCGCCCTTGTCCTTACTTTATCAAGGTATGGAACAACCTGTGCATATGATTTGCCTTGTTCATTTAATGCTTCGGCATACAGCAGGTATAAACCCGCCAGCCTTATCATTGGTAAGCGAAAATCAGCAATGGTATATCCATCGTCATATACAGTTAGATAGTTAACCAATTTTTTGGGCCAGTAACCTGTTATATTGATCCTGATATTATCTGTAGGTCCTGCAAAGGCACCACTACCCCTTGCCTGAATATAATATAAGCTCTCCTGGTTTACCAGGCCGTTACCAAACCATATACCTCCGTCAAAACCTAAATCAGCATAAAATCTTGGCTCACGATCAAAATGGGCTTTAACTGTTTCGTAGCCATTGCCAATGTAAAACCTATTTGCATCATCACCGGTCCTTTTATCGTACCTGTTAGCATAATCCCATGTTTTATCTTCGTTTATTGGTACACCATTATGGGTATAAAACAATTCCTGCTCAGAAATTGGCACAGCAAAAGTTCCCTGGAATGATGGGTTAGCAGCAGCTTTGGACGTTAATCGCGGTCCGCAATATGTTTGCCCAGGAAAGGTGGGGTTTAAAGCCCATATTAATTCGGTATTGACCTCCCATTTCTCTGTAATAGCCGTTTGAAGATCAAGAACGGTTCTTAATGAATCTGAAAGGGTACCAACATTTGCAGGAGCTATAAATTTATGCAAACTGTTTCCGTTTGCCTCGCAAATTGTAATAGCATCTAGTGTAGCGGCAGCTGCCCTATCCCATTTTGCAGGATCATAACTTGAGCTAAACAATGCTTTGCCATCTTTATTTTTAATGCCTATATAATCAGGGTTACCATTAAAAAGCGGGCTTGCAGCTGTAGCCAGTATCTGAGCCTTTACAGCTAATGCAATAGGCTTAGTAATGCGACCTAACTCTTTTGCCTGGTTTTGTATGATAACCGGGAGGTCTGGCGCAGCCTGATCAAGCAACCTAACCATATAATTTACTACAGAGTCGGCAGGGTCTCTCTTAACCTTTACCTCTTCGGTTGAACTGTTGATAGCTAAATTTTTGTCGGTAATAGGGATAGCACCATATAATCTAAATAAGATAAAGTGATAATACGCTTTCAAAAACTTCACTTCGGCTATCCATCTTTTCTTTTCATCAGCGCTTAAATCAACTGGCTTATCAATATTCTCCAGCATGGTATTACACCTTCTGATGGCTCTGAATGTTGCCTGCCCGCCATTGGCGCCATCCCAATAGTTTAGTCCGGGGTTATTACTGCTTTGATTACCTCTTATCAGGTTAAAACCAGTTGGATCAATTCCCTGAAAATCTGTAAGATCATTAGGAAATATTATTTCTGATGATGTGGTAAAACCAGGATTATTCTGAGGATATACTAATTGTTGTAATGTAGCATAGCAGCTAAAAAGATAATTTTCTGCTTCGTTACGATTCCTGAAGGCATAATCTATGGTACCTACGTTATCAGGCGTAACATCAAGATACTTTTTACATGACACGCAAGATATTGCTAAGATTGTCATGAACAGATATTTATAATATGATTTCATATTTAAAGTAATAATCGGTTAATGTTATAAGTTGATATTTATACCTACGTTAAATACCTTTTGTATAGGATATGCAAAACCGTTGCCTCCCAGTTCAGGATCCCATAATTTGAAAGGGCTCCAGGTTAACAGGTTTAGGCCGTTAAAGTAGATTCTTGCATTTTTAACCAATAGAGCTTTTGCAATACGTTGAGGTAATGTATAGCCAAATTCAATAGATTTAAGCCTCAGGAAGCTACCATCGCGCAACCACCATGTGCTGTTTTGCCTATTATTTTCTATAACAGCGCCGTCCGGACCAAGCCTTGGATACAGCGCATACAAATTTTGGTTATCCTCAGACCAATGATCATCAGCAAAAGCTTTAAGCAATTGGGTATTCCCTGAATAATAAGAATCGGGGCTTTTGATAAAAGGAGAGGTACGTGCCGGATCAATGAAGAATGAAACTTTTGCCTGGCCCTGGAAAAATCCAGATAGGTCAAAGTTTTTATAGGAGGCAGATACACCAAAACCATATACTATTTGGGGTAACGTTGGATTACCTATAAATGTCTGATCAGCTCCATCAATTTTTCCATCTCCATTTAAATCACGATATTTAATATCGCCGCCCTTAGGCGCAAAACCACCTGTGCTAAAAATCTGCGTAGGCGAGTTTGCAGCCTCTTTATCATCAACAAACAATCTTTCGGCTACGTAACCGTATTGGCGGTTAATAGGTTGCCCAACCTGGTGCCTGTAACTCTCTGTATAGTCTGGCGCTTCATATTGCGTAAATTTATTTTCTGCATAGGTAAAGTTACCCCTAAGTGCCATGGAAAAATCTTTACCTATGTTTTGTTTTCCATCAATAGAGATATCAATACCTTTCGACTCGGCTTTACCTATATTGGCTGCGATATTTGCTTCAAGCCCCATTGTTGATGGTATAGAAGCACGGTTTTGCAGAATATTGTATTTGTTGTTTTTATAAACTTCGGCAATAACATTAATTTTTTTAAGTAAGGTAAATTCAACGCCTAAGTTGGTTTGTTTTGAGGTTTCCCAGGTTACATCATCATTTTCATAATTATTTATAGTTACCCCATTGCGGCCATAACCATTATTTGTACCAAAAGAAGCCGGGTTACCGCCGTTAAGATTAACATCTGATAAATAGAAGAACCGTTGGCTCCCAATTTGATCGTTACCCACTAAACCATAGCTGGCACGCAGTTTAAAGCGATCAAATACGTTATAAAGATCGCCCCAAAACTTCTCGTCTGATATGATCCATGATGCACCCGCTGTAGGGAAGAAACCAAACCTGTGATTTGCAGAAAAACGCTCAGAACCGTTGTACCCAAAGTTAAATTCAAGAAAATACCTGCTTTTGTATGAATAAGTTGCACGCCCGGCAAGTGTCTCATTTCGGTATGGTAAAGAATATTGCAGTGTATACGGGTCCTGATCTGGGTGATTATTAACAATATTAGGATCTTTATTATTTGAATATAGTTGCTGTTGGCGGGTACCAATCAAAGCTGCACTTATGTTATGATCTTTCCCTAAAGTTTTATTATAATCCAATACTCCTTGCAGATAGATCTGTGTTTGCAGGTTATCTGAACCGATATCTCTATTGTAAGATAAATACTCAGTAGCCTGACCTGGTTGCGAGTTTATCCATTGTAAGGTGTATTGATTAGTTGTTTTATTGTAATCAGATGCGGTGTAATAAAACGGATTATAGTACATCTGCGATTGAAAGTACGCATAGCGATTGGTACTAAAAATAGCATGAAAATTTAACCCGTTAGTTACAAATGACAGATTTTGATTTAACTCAAGCTGAGCCAGCATTCTCGACTCTGAGAAATTCTGATGCCCCGAAAGTAATGAAGCATACGGATTAATGTACTTAGAAGAACCTACTCCGCCACTTGCTGCAGGTACATTACCAAACAAAATATGCTTGGTTTTAAGGTTTGCAGAATCGGCAGGATAATAGGCCGGAAAATCAACTGGGCTTGTATGCACCGCAAGGTTATACAAATCTGTTGCGAGGCCTCCATTGGTTGACCGCGGTCCATTATATTCATTAAAAGTACCTGATAAGCGAACTATCAGCTCAGTTTTATCAGTGATATTAATATTTACGTTTGAGCGTAACTGATAGTTCTTATAATTAACGTTGTTATTATTGTTATTCCTGATATCGGTTCTTAAAATACCATTATCATTACTAAATGAACCGGCTACATAATAACGTGCGACACCGCCACCACCTTGTATACTTAAATTGCCACGCTGATTATTGGTACGCTTCTTAAATAATAAATTAACCCAATCAACAGCGGGATAAACATACTGATTACTGCCTGGCGCGTTGTTTATTGTGTTTAGTGTATTGATAATTTTATTTTGACTGTACGGCAATGGATTTAAAGGATAGCGCGTTTGAGTGGCCTCATCAAAAAGTCTCATATAGGTAATAGGATCTGCTAATTCCAGTGTTTTTACAGATTGAGATGAAGAGTTTTCAAGCCTGAAATTGATCTGGGCTTTACCTGCCTTGCCTTCCTTGGTTTTTACTAAAATTACGCCGTTGCCACCCCGTGCACCATATAAGGCAGTAGCACTCGCGTCTTTTAATACCGAGAAGCTTTCAATATCATCCACATTTAGCCTTGCAAGGTCACTGGATGTTAGCTCAACGTTATCAATCAAAATTAGCGGGTCCTGTTTGTAACCAAATGTGGTTACCCCTCTTATAAAAAACTTGGAATTATCCTGACCAGGCTGTCCGCTTGGCGTATAGGCTATAATCCCGGCTACTTGTCCTGCCAAAGCATTGGTAAGATTACTTGCCGGTATTTTTAAATTGCCTGGTTTTACAGTGGTAACTGAACCCACTACAGCCTCACGTGTTTGCTTTCGGTTATAGGCCGTTACAACTACATCATCAAACTGGCTTTTAGTTTCCACCATGGTAATTTTCAATACCTTTTGGCTGGACGATATAGTTATTTGTTTTGCTATGTACCCTACATAGCTTATTCTTAAAACCGCTCCAACTTCAACATCCAATAGGAATTTACCATTACCATCGGTTGCTGTGCTATTGCCCTTTTTATTTAAAGGCGCAATATTGGCACCAATAATTGGCGCGCCAAGTGTATCTGTAACGGTACCTATAACAGTAACCTTGGTTTGTGCGGCTGCACGGTTAACGGAGCCAAAACCCATAAATACAAAAACAAGCACAAGTAGGGCTGTTAGTGAGTTATAAGGAATTTTCAACACCCAAAGGCGTCTTAATACATCGTAAAATTTTCTCATAAATTGGTTAATTATTGGTTTGCAAATTGATTAAGGAAAAATTGGTGTAATACTTTTTCATAATTTAATGGGGTATCGGCCCCGCGCTTTAGCTGTATTCTTATTTAATGTATATTTTACAGTTTATTTTTTTCCCAGTAAAAAAGGCAAAGCGATGCCCGTGCATGTAAAGACGCAGTTTTATTCACTGTAGAAACTTAAAGCCTTATGGGATAACACCTTACCTTTTTAGCGTTTATTTAGTAATGCAACTAAACAGGTATGAAAAATTAATTACCCAATGTGGCTTTTGGTAATTAATAACATGATTCAGATGGGTTTTAATTGAAAGTAATTTTCTTGCATACGTCTAAGTTTATTATTTGGTTAAATTGGTTTAGTAAAACTAATTTACCTTAACACTATTTGAAATGGATAAATCTTGAAATTAGATGGATTATACTATCCTTTTTCATTTTTTTTCACACAAAAAATAACTGTACAAATCACACACAAGCGCTATATAGGAGTGTTTTATATTTTTAAAAATGATTTGTACTTGATGGATTATAATAGCACTAATGTGTAATTCAATGATGTGAAATCTTAAATATTGCATTTAACACAAATTATATATTAAACATTTATAAACATGACAGCATTAATGCAAATCCGTTAGGATATAAACAAAACGGGGAGTTGAATTTGGAAGAGTGCCCAAACCCAAATCAGCACACTTAATTGGTGTGGAACACTTCTTCCATATTTTGCCACTGTTTTTTTTGTGCAGCAGCTTCGGGAAGCGGAATTTGTGTTGGATCCGTTTCTTTCCACCATCGCTGTGTAGTGGTATCAGCAGCCATTTTAGCCATGTCGTCCTTTAAATTGGTGCCGGTATATTCAAAATAGCTAAACAAAAAATATTTATCCTCAATTTTTTGAATGTAGATGGAATAATTATGAATGTTACAGGCCGCAATCTTTTTTAATACTCCTGACCAGGCATGAGCATGCAGCTTCTTGTAATAGGCCAGCTTTTCGGGTTTTAAACCGGTTATCATACCAAAACGCTGCACTTTCACGTTAGCCGCCTTTGGTGTATCGCCGGGATGTTTATGCTTATTTTGCTGACTCTTCATATATATCCCGAAGCCAATCCAGCTTGTTACTATTAAAATGAGAAGGGGTGCTTTGGGTGAGCTCATATCACTATATTTTATCTAAAAAGGTAAAAAAGCACTGCCATTATACATATCAACAAAGCCGAAAGCACTTTATAATTGCCCAAACCACTCCAGGCAGCTCCTCTTAATGGTTCCCATGGCGATTTCCAGTATAGCGTAGCACTTTCTTTAGTATGCTGAACCGGATATATAAAAGATAGCGTTATCTGCATCAATAAACAGGTAAGGAAAAGATAAAAGGCCATCATCATAAACGGTATTTGCCCAATGGCACTTAAAGGATACAATTTGCCAATTACAAATACCAATACCCCCACTGCCGATCCTACCCATAAAGTATATTTTGCAGATATAGCCGAAGCTTTTTCCCAGAATACACCTAATAAGAACACACAGGTTATTGGCGGTGCTATGTGGGCAATAATGTCGTTTAGTCCATTAAAAATACTTTCGTAATTATTGAGCAGAGGCAGCATCAGCAACGATACAACCAGCGATACACCCGCGGCTATTTTGCCCACGTTCACAAGCTTCTTATCAGTAGCATCGGGTTTATACCTTTTATAAATATCATAGCTTACTATGGTTGATATGGAATTTAAAGCGCCCGAAATCTGGCTCATCAAACCTGATAACAACGCGGCAACCAGTACGCCTATCAATCCCGGCGGGATAAGCTGGGTGATCATCAGTGTATAAATACCCTTACTGTTTACCACCTCTTTGCCGTTCACCATACTTTTTAATGCCGAGATATCTAAATGGCCGCTTTGTGCCAGCGTATAGGCAAATAAACCGGGCATCACAAAAATAAAAACAGGTAGTATTTTTATAAACCCACAAAACAGCGGACCAACCCTTGCATGATTTTCGTCCTTTGCACCCAAAACCCTTTGAACTATGGTTTGATCGGCACACCAGTACCATATGCCCAGCACCGGGTAGCCTAAAAATACCGCATACCAGGGCATACCACTTGCATCACCATGCGGGCGCAGCATGGATAGTTTACTAAGCTGATCTGTATGTTTCAAAACATCAACCATCGGTTCCCAGCCGCCCATTTTAGTATAAGCGGCAATACTCATAATAATGGCCCCTCCCAAAAGCACAACGGTTTGTATCGATTCCGTTACTACAACGGCGGTTAAACCACCAACTACTGTATATATAGTAGTAATAATAGAGATCACGATTACGCTGGTATACATATCAACACCAAACAAGGTATGTAAAACAATACCACCGGCTAATAAGGAGAATGCGATATGGATCAACACCGCGGATACAACGGATATAATGGCCAGCCAATCGCGACTTGCACGATCATATCGCTTTTCAAGAAAATCGGGCAGGGTTGAAACGCCAGATTTGATATAAAATGGCGCGAAGAAAAGCGCCAGCAATATCAGCGTAAACGCGGCCATCCATTCAAAATCGCCATTGAGCAGGCCGGTATCAAATCCGCTTTGGGCAAGACTTACCAAATGCACGCAGGAAATGTTGGTAGCAAACAAAGCCAGCCCTATCATTGGCCAGCGTAGTTTTTTTCCGGCCAAAAAGTACTCACCGGCCTCGTTGTTGTTATTTTTTGTTTTGCGCTGATGACGGATTCCCGACCATAAGCCAATAACAAAAATCACAATAATGTATAAAGCACTAATGACTAAATCGGGTGTATGTATCATATTTTCATTTTAAAAATAACCTTTAAAAGCCAGAGCGAACTCGTATGGTTTCTCTATACAGTTTGGAGATTGCTTCGTAACTCGCAATGACGCGTGATGTTTTGGTTTTAATTTTTATCTCTTAATTCTTCATTTAACGTCATTGCGAGGAACGAAGCAATCTCTACACAAGCATATCGAACAGGCAAATCTGCTCTGTACAGTTTGGAGATTGCTTCGTTCCTCGCAATGACGCGTGATGTTTTGGTTTTGATTTTTAATTCAACGTTTTTGCAAAAACCTTTTTTGTCATCCTGAACGAAGTGAAGGATCTATTATCCGCCTTGCTTCTTCGCCCTGTAAAATCTGCGATTAGATCCTTCACTTCGTTCAGGATGACAAACGTTTTTTTTAGTCCTGACTCTTGATTCCTGACTCTCAAACTAATATTTTCAAATCGCAGCTGCTGCCCGGTACTTGCGGTGTTTGGTAAACACCGTTACTTATTTGCACAGGGTTAACAAAATGCTGTTGCAGGTGCGGAATATGTTCTAAAAATAAGGCCTCGTGCCCTACAGTAATATGATTAAATAATACCAAATGCTGGTGTAATTGCCCCATATCGCCTACATGGGGAACAACCGGCACGCCATACTTTTTACACAATAAACTCACGGTAATAAACTCGCTTACCCCACCAACCCTTACGGCATCAACCTGGATAAATGATGCGGAGCGAGTTTGCAGGTAATTTTTAAAAATGATCTTATTGGGAACATGCTCGCCCAGGGCCAGTTTCAATGGCGATACGGCATCGGCTAAAGTTTTATGCGCCAGTACATCATCCGGATGCGTTGGCTCCTCAATCCAGTAAGGGTTCATGCTCTTTAACTTATTGCAGATAGATATTGCCTGTGGCAAATTCCATTGCTGGTTGGCATCAAGCATAACTTTTACGTTATCGCCCGCTACTTCCCTTACAATATGCGCACGGCGGATATCTCTTTCAGGATCTGCCGAGCCTACTTTCAGCTTCATCGCTGTAAAACCTTCGGCCAATGCTTTTTTGCAATTTTCGCGCACCTTCTCGTCCGAATAATTGAACCAGCCAATAGATGTATCGTAACCCGGATAACCTTGCTGCAATATACCTTCGCGGTTAACACGGCTATCTTGCTGCGAACGCAGCATTTGCAGCGCCTGCTCATGAGTTAGTTCATCCTCGAGGTATGATAAGTCGAGCGTTGCCACAAGTTGCTCTGGCGACAGGTCGGTAAGCAGTTTCCATAATGGCAAGCCTCTCTTTTTTGCCCACAGATCATAGCAGGCATTGGTAACCGAGGCAAGGGCTAAATGTACAACCCCCTTATGTGGCCCCAGCCATCTAAATTGCTGATCGTTCGATAGGTTTTTAAACAGCTCGCCAAAATTGGCCATCGTATCTTCAATATCCCTGCCTTTTATCTTATCGGCGTAATACTGGGCGGCTTTACAAACCAGGTCGTTCCCCTCGCCCAAAGTAAATGCAAAGCCAACGCCTGTGTAGCCGCTGTCATCAAATAAACGGGTTACGGCGTAGGAGTATATCGGATCGGTATGTATGGCATCGCTGCCGGCGCTGCCATCAAGCTTGTACCTGACGTCATCAACTTTTATATTCTTAATCATATTATATAAGATCTTTTTTTTCCTGGATAGATTGAACAGTTTGATGGATCACCCTGCGATAGCCCAGCTCGGCCCCGCCGCTTACCGGCAAAATACAGCCGGTTACAAAACGCGCCTGGTCTGATACCAGGAATAAGCAGGCATCGGCTACCACGTCACCTTCGGGGCAATAGCCCAGGGCGTGTATATCATCCAGGTAATTTTCAATAGAATTAGCATCGGGTTGCTGCTGGCTCCAAACCCTCAACATAGGTGTCCATACCCCAGCCGGTGCCACCGCGTTAACACGAATGCCATAGGGTGCATAATCAAGTGCCATCGATTTGGTTAAAGCACTTATAGCGCCTTTTGTAGCACTATATGCCGCGTGAATCTCCTGCCCAATTTCGCCCACCAGGCTGCCTGTGTTCAGGATATTTCCTCTTGTTTTTTTTAATTCATCAATACCAAAACGGGTAGTATTAAAAACACCTTTTACATTCACATCAAACAAAGTATTCCATTCCTGTTCCGTAGTTTCGTGCACCGCTTTTGATGGGTTTGATATACCGGCATTGTTATGAATAACATCAATTTTGCCAAAATAGCCAACAGTTTCAATAATAGCCTGCTGTATATCTGCGGCTACTGCAACATCGGCCTTTATATATAGTATATCATCATTCAGCAGTTTTAAGCGGGCCTCATCAATGCTTGCTTGTGTATTTGATATAATACTGAGCTTAGCCCCGGCTGCATGGTATATTTTGGCGCACTCAAAGCCAATACCTTCGGTACCGCCGGTTAAAAAAATCACTTTATTCTTTAGTAGCATATAATGTTATAGTTATTTAGGGCATAAAAAAATATGCGCCTAAACTTTAGTGTTTAAACCACAGGATTTCAATTAATGAAAAATCAAAAGCTACGGTTATATTGGTTATTACTGAATAGCCAAAAGTAGTAGCATGTTTTGGAGATTATAATAGTTAAAACATTTTTTTTAATGGATTATTCCATTAAAACCCAACCTAAAATAGGTTTTATTGGCATAATACTGTGCGGCGTTTGCAATTGGGTTTAAATGATTGTATTTGCAAATTGTTTTATCTAATATAGCGTTCTAAAAATGGAATGTTATATTAGCGATAATGTAGTATCCCACTATAATACCAATTTGGCCTAATATTAATTTAGATGAGTAACAGCTTTAAAAGACGGCAGGGTTTTGATGGTGAAAAATTTATTAGCATTCCTCAGAAAGTGTTGCGCGACGCCAAAGAGCGCGATCCCCAACTTTTCCATATCTATATAACACATATAGGCTATTTCCCCAAGGCCTCTTTTCATTACCGCGAACGGCGTAAGGGCTGCGAAGACAATATATTGATTTACTGCCTGCAGGGAAAGGGCCATTATATTGTTGATAACAAGCGCTATGAAGTAAAAAGCAATCAATTTATCCTGATCCCGGCTACAGATAAATATATGCGCTACTGGGCTGATAATGAAGATCCCTGGACAATTTACTGGGTACACTTTACCGGCGATAAAATAGATGCGTTTAACAAATCGCTTAATTTAAGTATAAGCCGGGGACCGGTACATATCCCCTTTAATGAAAATGCCATATCCATGTGGCACAACATTTACCAAACACTGGAGATGGGTTACAGCCTGGAAAACATTAACAGCGCGTGCTTTTGCCTGTACCATATTATAGCTACCTTTTTGATGCCAGAGCGCCATATTCAAAATGATAAGGACGACGAGGGCGATATCATCACCAAAACCATCCATAACATGCGCAACAACCTCAGTAAAAAACTGAGCGTTGAAGATATGGCTTGCAAACATAATTTATCAGTATCGCACTTCTCAAATCTTTTCCGTAAAGCTACCGGCATGCCGCCTATTGATTATTTTATCCATCTTAAAATGCAAAAGGCCTGCCAGCTGCTATACGCCAACGGTGATAAAATAAAGGCCGTGGCTGCCGATCTTGGTTATGAAGACCCCTACTATTTCTCGCGCATATTTAAAAAATACATTGGCTCCTCGCCAGAGCAATACCGCATCACGGCAAAAAATACAGGTTGATGGTAATTTTATCCATGGTACAATTGGCAGAAAAATCGCTTTAAAAAACACGATGTCATGCTGAGTGATAAAATTTCGCGAAACTCTGAAGGTGAAATGACGGAAACTAACCAAGGTTAAGACTCACCCCGTCGAGGCTACGCCCGACACCCCTCTCTTCAACTTCGTTGGAAAGAGGGAGTTGAAACTTAGAATTAACTTTTTTGACCCTCTTTCCGGCGAAGCCGAAGAGAGATTCTGTGTTAATTATCAAATAATTTTTAATTTTGTTTACTTAAGGCGGCTTTATGTCAGCCTGTTTAGGGCGGTATAACTTCGTGTTTTATTCGCCCTAACTCTTTTTATACTGCTGCTGCATTTGTTTTTTGTAAGTATGCTTTATCATATTTCTTTTCTGTTGTCCAGATCGTATAAATCAT